>JAQUEY010000017.1 GCA_028684955.1 Eubacteriales bacterium | reverse complement strand
AGAGGGCGTTGCGTACGACCGAGTAAGACAAGCCGGCGGAAATGTCACCAACGCTGGCGCCCTCTTTCTGGGCCTGTTTGACACGCGAATTCATGAAAACGGTGCAGCGCGTGCCCAGGTCGACCGGATTTCGCGCCTCGAGTGCCTCAAGCGAGAAGGTGTGGGCATCCATGTGCAATGTTTCAGCAAATGTCTGGACAAAGGACCCACATCCGGAGGAGCAGGCTTCATTGACCATGATGCTGTCAATGACGCCATCGCGGACCTGCATGCACTTCATGTCCTGGCCGCCGATGTCGATGATGAAATCGACCCCGGGCAGGAAATGCTCAGCGGAACGATAATGGGCCATGGTCTCGATCTCACCCTCGTCAACACCGAGGGCCGCCTTGATCAGGTTTTCGCCATAGCCGGTGACACAGGAGCGGGCGATCCGCGCCGTTCGGGGCAGCTGCTGGTACAGTTTTTGCAGGATCGTGATGGCGCTTTTGACTGGATCCCCTTTGTTACTGGCGTAATAGGTGAAAATCAGGTCGCCCTCGCCGTCGACCAGCACCGCCTTGGTTGTGGTGCTGCCGGCATCGAGACCAAAGAAACAATCCCCAGTCGCCTGGGCGATGTCCTTGAGCTCGGCAGAGGCTTGATCGTGCCGCTTCTGGAAGGCTAGTTTTTCTTCCGGGCTGGCAAATAAAGGTTTCATGCGGGAAATTTCCGGTTCGAGACGGCTGGACGTGGCGAACCGGTCACGAATGGCGTGGATCGGCTCCGGCTCACCTTTGGCCAGCAGGGCCGCACCCATGGCCACATACAGCTGAGCCTTGTCCGGGATGGTGAATTTTGTCACGTCTTGATGCAGGGAACGCTCGAAGGCTTTGCGCAGCTCGGGCAGGAAATGGAGCGGTCCGCCCAGGAACACGACATGGCCCCGGATCGGGCGCCCGCAGGCCAGGCCAGCGATGGTCTGATTGACGACCGCCTGCAGGACAGAGGCCGCGAGGTCTTCTTTGGCTGCGCCATCATTGATCAGGGGCTGCAGGTCGCTCTTGGCAAACACACCACAGCGCGAAGCGATCGGATACAGCTGCTGGTAATTGGCTGCCAGCTGATTCAAGCCTGTCGCATCGGTCTGGAGCAACGTGGCCATCTGGTCGATGAAGGCGCCTGTGCCACCGGCGCAAGACCCGTTCATCCGTTGTTCGGGACTTGGCTTGAGATAGGTGATCTTGGCATCTTCACCACCAAGTTCAATGATGACATCGGCCGATGGATCGAAGACCCGGATGGTCTCCGTCTCAGCAATAACCTCCTGGACAAAGGGCAGTCCCAGCCATTTGGCGACACTGACACCGCCCGATCCGGTGACACTGACCTGGACCAAAGCAGACGGATGGGCCTCGGTCAGCTCGGCAAAAACCCGCTCCAGCTCACCGGCAATGTCTGCATGATGGCGCCTGTAGCGCGAAAAAACCGTCCGATAACCCTCGAGCAAGACGACCTTGAGGGTTGTAGAACCAATATCGATGCCTAGTTTAAATTGTTGACTGAAATTCATTTAATTACCTGTCCATACGTATCGGTCAGCGACCAAGGTGACATGAAATAAAATTCTGAATGCAAATTCTATCACAAAAGCATATGCCCGACCACTCAGCTGGTTACCAACTGCAGTCTGGTGTGACTGCTCAGTCCATGTCCAAAGGATGTTTCAGGATGGTCTGGAAGGGGCAGCAGGTGATCACTTCGAGACTTACCAGGCGGGTAGAAAAGGGCTTGAAGGAGTCGATCAGCACATCATAGGCGCGTGGCAGCTCCAATGGATCCATTTCCAGGACCAGCGTGCAGTGCGGCGTCCATTCCGGTTCCAGATAGAGCGGGGAGAAATCCTGGCACAAAGGACTCAAGACCTGATGGATCTGGCGGTGCAGGGTCAAAAGTTCTCCGTTCACTGCCGGAACCAGATGCAACACCCCCTGCAGGCCAGGGAAAATGCCCAGGCTGGAAAAGCGGACCTCGACGGGCGATACCCTTTGAGCTAAATCGGCAAGTGCTGCTTCAACTTGGGTAAAGGTATCGGTGGAAAACTCCGACAAGGTGATATGCGGGGCAAAACCAAAACTTTCGTAAAGGTCGTTGACACCATGGTCAGCCAGCCTGCGCATCCAGTGCCGGACCATGAAATCTCCTGTCGGTTCAAATCCTGCGATCAAAGCGTAATCCATCGTTTAATCATAGCAAACCGAAGGCCCAAGGTCACCCGTATCAGGTAAAATTCATGAAAAAACCCGGCCGAAAGATCGGCCAGGTTCTTAAGATCCAGATTGCGCGGATTTTTTCTGCTCAGTCTTCAGTGACATCACCGAAAAGATTGAGCCGGAACAGGTAAGATTCGTCTTCCTGGTCGTCACAGTAGATCCTGGCATCGACCACACGGCCGCCTTCGATCAGGTTGATGATGCCAGCGAGCTGGCTGAGCTTGCTTTTCAAGTTAAAGCGGTCATTCTCGGCTGTGACCAGCATGACATTGCCTTTGCAATTGTCGAGGGCCTGCAGGAATTTCTTGACGTCGATGTTGTTCATGCTGAATGAACGTCCCATTTTTGTATCCTCCTTGTGAAGCACATAGGTTAATTTTCAGATAGGTGCGAACGATGGCTAGCACAATTCCTAAACCGTTCACGAGTTTCATTATAAACGGTTGGCGGATGGAATCAATTGACGAAAACGTCAAATCAATGAGCACATTTCCGTGATTTCATGCAAATCTGCCCATTTCAAGGCTCGATCTGGCCGAGAAAATCGTATCCGGCCTCAGTGATCGCCTCAGCAGCCTCCTCCATGTTGAAATATGCTTCTTCGATTTCCAGAGTGGCCCGGCCACTGGACAGGTCAACAGACACGGCTGCAACCCCGGGTAGTTCCTGCAGGGCTTTGGTGACGTGGTCCACGCAGTGCTGGCAGCTCATTCCGCCGATTTTCAAGAGCAGTGGGTTCATGTATCATTCCTCCTCAACTGTTGCTGGGTTCGTTCTGTCTGGTTTCGCCATCTAGACTAGCAGATCCGGCCCACAAGAAAAAGGACCGTCGTTACGACAGTCCTTTTTCTAAGCTGGAGCCGCTGGTGGGAATCGGACCCACGACCTATTCATTACGAGTGAATTGCTCTACCCCTGAGCCACAGCGGCAATTGCCTTGTCTATTCTAACATGAATCACTTTTCTGTCAAGCAAGCAAGACGCGGGCAAGTTCCAGGCTGATTTAGGCTGTCCAGGCTGGATTCAGGCCATGCGGTTGAGCCTGGCGGCACTCCTCAGGGCCTCGTGCTTGATTTTTTCTTCATCCAGAGTCTTGAGCTCCTGTTTGTACATCAGCCACTGGCCATCGACCATCAGAGATTCGACCGCTGACCCTTCGCTGGAGTAGACCAGTGCAGCGTTCGGTTCGCCCAGGGGCCACAGACTGGGCCGGTCGGCATTCAGGATTTGCAAATCAGCAGCATAGCCCGCCGCGATGCAGCCAGCTTGGGCAAATCCGAGCCCTTGCTGGGCGGTGAACGTGGCCATGCGGATGAGCTCGTCAGCCGGCAGAACGGATGCATCACCTGAAGTGCCCTTGGCCAGCAAGGAAGCAAGCTTCATTTCCTGGTACAAGTTCAGATTATTGTTGCTTGCAGCTCCATCCGTACCCAGTCCGACTTTGACACCAGCCTCAAGCAGGGCCTTGAGGTTAGCGATGCCGCTGCCGAGCTTGAGGTTGCTGGTCGGACAATGCGCAACCAGGATGCCAGGTCCTGCCAGGATGGAGCGTTCCTGGTCATCGAGATGGACACAATGAGCGGCTACCGTCGGAGTCTGGAAAAAACCAAACTCAGCCAGCTGGACTGCGGGACGTTGACCATACGTAGCCAGGCATTCGCTGACCTCGCGGTCCGTTTCGCCGATATGGACCTGGACGAAGCATTGCTGGTCGACCGCCACCTGGGCCAGTTCGCGGTAGAGATACGGTTCATAGAGGTAGATCGAATGGACCAGCAGCGCAGGTTCGATCCTGCCCGCACCCTCCGAACGGCACAGATGGATGAAGCGCTCGACCTCATCCGTCTGGACATGGGTCTTGCCGTTTGGGCCCTCAGCCTTGCCATCAAAGCAGACATTCAGGCGCATGCCGGCCTCTACGGCAGCTTCCACCACAGCTTCGCTGTAATAGTACATGTCAGCCGCCGTCCCTGTGCCGGCCCGGATCATTTCAGCCATACCCAGCAGCGTGCCATTTTTGACGTGCTCAGGGGTCAGGTGCTTTTCACGCGGGAAAATCATGTCGAAGAGCCAGGTATGGAGATTGGCGTCGTCGGCCTGGTTGCGCATCAGGGTCATCGGAATATGGCCATGGGCATTGGCCATCGCTGGCCAGAGAATCTTGCGCTGTCCGGCATAGGTCTCATACTGGCTGCCGACACGTTCGACCAGGCGCTGGCGGGCAGCATCTTCGTAAGGACCCGCATAGAGGATCTTGCCCTCGGCCACTGCGACAAAGGCGTTGGCAAGCGAGAGGACCGGACCATCCGGCAAGGGTGTGACAAGCTGGATCCCGGAAAAAAGCACGGCAGATTTCATCGTGTCCTCCAAAAGGCCATCGATCAGAACAGATCCAATCGAGTCAGAACAAAAGGATTTGGGGCGGTTATTATGCTTGTGTCAGATCCCAGTTGGCCAGGTAATGGGCCTGCTGGGGTGTCAGGACATCGATCGAACGTTTTTTGTGTGCAAGCAGCAAGGATGCCACCCGGTCATCAATTTCTGCCGGCAGGTTGTAGACCCCAGGCTGCAAGTCACGACCGTGCTCTGCCAGATAGAGGACTGACAAAGCCTGGAGGGCAAAGCTCATATCCATGATTTCCACCGGATGACCGTCACCACCAGCCAGATTGACCAGGCGTCCTTCGGCCAGGACATTCAAACGGCGGCCATCAGCCTGGACATAGGATTTGACACCCAGACGAGCCTGTTCAACAGTCGTGGAGAGCGCTTTCAGCTGATTCAGATTGATCTCGACATCGAAATGACCGGCATTGCACAAGATGGCACCGTTTTTCATGTGCGGGTAATGGCGGTCTGTGATGACATCGCGACAGCCCGTGACCGTGCAGAAGACGTCCCCGACAGGCGCAGCTTCATCCATGCTCAGGACATCATAGCCTTCCATCAGGGCTTCACAGGCTTTGACTGGATCGATCTCGGTCACCACGACCCTGGCACCCAGTCCGGCGGCCCGCTGGGCGACCCCTTTGCCACACATGCCGAAACCATTGACCACCACTGTCTTGCCGGCCACGACCAGGTTGGTCAGGCTCATGATCGCGGTCCAGACCGACTGGCCGGTGCCATACCGGTTATCAAACAGATGCTTGCAGCGGGCGTCATTGACGGCGATGGCCGGATACAGCAGCTTGCCTTCCTTTTCAAGGATCCGCAGTCGCTTGACTCCGGTTGTCGTCTCTTCACTGCCACCGATCATCTCAGCGGTCAGGTGTTTTTCGGATGTGTGGAGCAGATGGGCAAAATCTCCACCATCATCGATCACCAGATGGGGCCGGATTGCCAAAGCCTGGCGCAGGTTGCGGGTATAGGTCTCGCTGTCGGCTCCGTGGATGCAGTAGACTGCCATACCATCCTCGGCCAGCGCAGCTGCGACGTCATCCTGTGTCGACAGCGGATTACAGCCGGTCAGGCTGACTTCTGCCCCGCCCAGGGCCAGGGTTTTGGCCAGCCAGGCTGTTTTGGCTTCGACGTGGACACTGACGGCGATGCGCAGGCCAGACAAGGGTTTGGTCCGGGCAAATTCTGCGCCAATGCTGCCGAGCACGGGCATGTTGGCAGCAGCCCAGGCGATCTTCTGGTGGCCGGAGGGGGCCAGGCCCAAATCTTTGATTTCGTATGGCATAGGTGTCTCCTGTCTGAATGCGAAGGATTGTCTGGGTGTCTGGGTGTTGTTACAGTCGGTTGAGGATTTCCGAGAGCAGGTCAATCATGCGGCCACTGGCCATGAGACCGACCTCGAGGACCTCGCTGTGGCTCAAAGGCTGGCCGGAAAGTCCGGCAGCCAGATTGGTGATGCAGGACAGGCCGAGCACGTCCATGGAACAGTGGCGGGCCACAATAGCCTCCGGAACGGTCGACATGCCGGCAGCCGAAGCTCCCAGCTGGCGCAGGAGCCGGATTTCGGCTGGTGTTTCGAACTGGGGCCCCTTGCAGAAACTGTACACACCCTGGTGCAGGGACTGGCCCAGATCCCTGGCCACCGCCTGGGTCAGGTTGATCAGTTTTTTGCTGTAGACCTCGGTCTGGTCGATGAAGCGTTCCCCGAAGGTATCGAGATTCATGCCGCGCAGTGGGGATTCCATGAACAAGCTGATGTGGTCGGTGATCTGCATCAGGTCACCGGGAGCCATCCCCTCCCCCATGCCGCCGGCAGCATTGGTCAAGATCACGGTTTTGACCCCAAGGGCAGCCATGACCCGGACCGGGAAGGTCACTTCACGCATGTCATGGCCTTCGTAGTAATGGAAACGACCCTGCATGACGGCAATTCGCCTGCTGCCCCACTGTCCGATATGCAATTTGCCGGCATGACCGGGGACGGTCGCCTGGGGGAAGCCTGGAATCGCTTCATAGTCCAGGACGGTGGCGGAGCTGACGCGGTCAGCGAGGGCGCCCAGTCCGGAGCCCAAAACGAGCAGGCAGTCAATCGGGCCGGGAGCTGTTTCGGAAATGAAAGCTGCAGCCGTCTGGATGCGGACCAGGTAATCATCGCGCGTGTTTTGCAAGGCAGACATGTCGTCCTCCCTTTGGTGGTTCTTGCTATCCAATCTGGTAATGGGTGCGGTCAGGGTGGTCAGTTTTCGTTTTTGCCATGGCAGTTTTTGTATTTCTTGCCACTGCCACACGGACAAGGGTCATTGCGTCCGACTTTGGCCTCGTCGCGGCGCTGTGGTACAGCGGGGGCTGACTGGGGCGCCTGGGCCCGGGGAGCGGCTGGATGGCTGGATCTGGACGCCGGCTGTCCGGCAACGGCAGGGACCTGTGGAGCGGCTTCATCGCCGGCATACCCACTGCCACCGTGGCCTTCGGTGAGGTTTTTGGCAACGGCATGGCGTTTCTGGATGTTTTCGACATTGAACCGGGCTCGCATCATCAGGCGGACCGAGTCTTCCTGGATCGCCCGGGTCATGGCCTCGTACAGGGCGAAGCCTTCTTTTTTGTACTCGATGACCGGGTCATGCTGGGCATAGCCGCGCATGCCGATGCTGTCGCGAAGGTCATCCATCTGGTCGATGTGATCCATCCAGTGGCTGTCGACCGTGCGCAGCAAGATCACTCGTTCGGCTTCGCGCATCAGGTCCGGCGAGCCGATGTCATCAACCCTGGATTCAAAGCGGGCCAGGGCGTCCGTGACCAGTTCTTCGGTCAGTTCCTCGGCATCCAGGCCCTGCTGGGCCAGGCCGGTCCTGGTATCGGACAGCTTGCGCAAGGAAGGCAGATCGCCGCAGATGTCCAAGACCTTGGCCTTGATGCCGGCAATGTCCCATTCGCTGGAATTGGGCTGGCCAGCACAGAAATCGAGCATGATCTCGGTGACGGAACTGCGGATCATTTTCAGGAAATTGCCATGCAGGTCTTCACCTTCGAGTACCTGGCGGCGCTGGCGGTAAATCAGCTCGCGCTGCTTATTCATGACATCGTCGTATTCGAGGACGTGCTTGCGGATGCCGAAGTTTCTGCCTTCAACTTTTTTCTGGGCCGATTCGATGGCCTTGGACAGCATGGCATGCTCGATTTCCATGTCTTCATCGACACCGAGGGCGGCAAAGACGGTCGTCATCCGGTCGCCGCCAAACAGACGCATCAGGTCGTCCTCGAGCGAGAGGTAGAATTTGCTTCTACCCGGGTCCCCCTGGCGGCCGGAGCGGCCGCGCAGCTGGTTGTCGATGCGCCGCGACTCATGGCGTTCCGTGCCCAGGATGTAGAGGCCACCAGCGGACATCACAGCGTCGCGTTCGTGAGAGGTCTTGTTCTTGAACTGTTCATGGAGCCGGGCGAACTGCTCGCGGGCTGACAGGATCAACGGATCGCTCGTTTCATTGTGGGTGGTGGAAGCATCGATCAAGGCCTCGTCCAGGCCACTTTTTCTGAGCTCCTGCTTGGCCATGAACTCGGGGTTGCCGCCCAGGAGGATGTCCGTGCCACGGCCTGCCATATTGGTGGCGATCGTGACGGCACCCAGCCGGCCAGCCTGGGCGACGATTTCAGCTTCGCGCTCATGCTGCTTGGCATTGAGAACATTGTGCGGGATGCCATTTTTCCTGAACAGGCTGGAGATGTACTCGGACTTGTCGACGGAAATGGTGCCGATCAGGATCGGCTGGCCTTTTTCGTGGGCAGCCAGGACCTCGCGCAGCAGGGCCGTGTATTTGCCGTTCTGGGTCTTGAACACGGCGTCGGGCTGGTCGAGACGGACCATCGGGCGGTTGGTCGGGATACAGACGACATCGAGGCTGTAGATCGCCCGGAACTCGTTTTCCTCAGTCAGGGCTGTGCCGGTCATGCCGGACAGTTTCCTGTACATGCGGAAATAGTTCTGGAAGGTGATGGTGGCCAGCGTCTTGTTCTCGTTGGCCACTTTGACGCCTTCTTTGGCTTCAATGGCCTGGTGCAGGCCATTGCTGTAGCGCCGGCCAAACATCAGTCGCCCGGTGAAGTCATCGACGATGACAACCTCACCGTCTTTGAGCACATAGTCCTGGTCCCGGTGCATGATGCCATAGGCGCGCAGGGCATTGTTGACATGATGGTTGATCTCGTAATTTTCCTGGTCCGAGAGGTTCTCGATCGCAAAAAAGCGTTCAGCCTTCTGGATACCGCGAGCCGTCAGGACGGCGGTCTTGGCCTTTTCGTCGACGATGTAGTCGACCTCGCTGCCGATCTCCTCGAGATCCTGTTTGTCGTCTGATTCCTGGATCACCCTGGCTTTGAATCCCTTGACCAGGCGGTTGGCCCGTTCATACAGGTCGGACGACTCGTCGCCCATGCCGGAAATGATCAACGGTGTGCGGGCTTCATCGATCAGGATGCTGTCGACCTCGTCCACGATGGCAAAATTGAGCTCGCGCTGGACGCATTGTTCCTTGTAGGTGACCATGTTGTCACGCAGGTAGTCAAAGCCGAATTCGTTGTTGGTGCCGTAGGTGATGTCGGCGCGATAAGCAGCCCGGCGCTGTTCATTGTCAAGACCATGGACGATCAGGCCGACCGACAGGCCCAGGTAGCGGTAGACCTTGCCCATCCATTCGCTGTCACGCTTGGCCAGGTAGTCGTTGACTGTGACGACATGAACGCCCTTGCCAGTCAGGGCATTGAGATAGACTGCCAATGTCGCGACCAGGGTCTTGCCTTCGCCGGTTTTCATCTCGGCGATCCGGCCCTGGTGGAGGACGATGCCACCCAGGATCTGGACCGGGTAATGTTTCATCTCCAGAACGCGTTTTGCGGCCTCGCGGACGGTGGCAAAGGCCTCCGGCAGAATATCGTCGAGGCTTTCCCCTGCAGCCAGACGGGCCTTGAGCCGAGCTGTCTGGCCCTGGAGTTCATCCTCAGACAGGGCTGCCAGCTGGCCTTCGAACGCTTCGACAGCTTCGACCAGCGGTTTGATCCGCTTGATTTCGCGGTCAGAATGGCTGCCAAACAATTTATCAATGAATCCCATGGATCAGGTTCCTTTCACATCGGGGTCTGTTTCGATCCGGTCCAGGACCAGCTTGTAGCCATCGGCGCCATATTCCAGACATCGGTTGACCCGGCTGATCGTCGCGGTGCTGACACCGGTTGTATCGCAAATTTCGGTGTAGGTTTTCTTGTGGCGCAGCATGCGGGCGACCTGGAGGCGCTGGGCCAGCGATTTGATCTCCGAAATGGTGCACAGATCCTCAAAGAAGCGGTCGCACTCTGATTCATCCTCAAGGCACAGGATGGCCTGATACAGGAATTGTGTGTCCGAATCTTTGAATTTTTGCTTCATTTGGACCACCTCGCGGCAGGTTTGCTGCTTTGTTTCTTGAAGTACGTTCAAATGATACCGCAACCCTTTTGAAGATACAAGGCAACCTCCCTGGGCGTCACCCAGCCGGCTGCGGGGCTGCCTGGCCAGAAAATCCCCCGCTTTCACCAAATCGTTCGACTGCCAGGATGATTCCCATGGCCCGGGCTTTCTGGTCCAATTCGGTCAAAACCTCCGCCAGAAAATCCTGTGAGCTGTTGCCAGGAATGACCAGGATCAACCGGCGGGATGTAATCTGGGACGCTGCGATGCTGATCCGGATCTCCTGGCGGGAATAATCCGCACCGGTAAAAGCAGCCAGCAGGTTCAATCGCCTGATCACTGCCCGCGCCACCTCGTCCCTGTCCTGATAAGTCGGGGCTGTCAGATCGATGCTGTGGATGGCGGTTGCTGCCCCGTTCTGCCAGATCGCAATCACCGGGAAATCATCGGGCAGGTTGGCTGCAAACTGTCCCCGGATGGCTTGGCCGCGGGAAAAATTGTCGAGGTCCCAGATGTTGGTTTCCGTTTCGTTTGTCTGGGAACCGGCCTCATCGGCTGGATGACCCTGCCACAAAGGGATCACTGAGCGGATGGTCGTCCGGAACATAAGGCCAGCCCTGGGGTTTTCCTGGGTCAAAACCAACCAGGCCAAATGCTTGTCTTTTTCCCAGTGGATCTCGAGCTGTGCTGCTGCAATCTTGTGATCCGACACGCCCTCTCGCCTTAGCCAATGGCTGATTCTGGCCCGGGCAAAATCCTGGAGGCCTGTCGTTGCAAGGGCACCAGCCCATTCTGAGAGCTCACCAGAAAGGTCTGGTTCGAGTGGCTCCAGCAGGTCCCCAAGACCGGCTTTCTCCAGAACCAGGCTGGAAAGGCTGTCTTCAAGCCAGTCCTGGCTCACATCCGACACGGGCAAGACCAGGGCGATTTCGGCAGCCGCTCGATCAACCGCTCGCGTCAGAGGTATTTTTTCTTGTTCCAGGATCAGGCCGTGCAGGAACAAGGCGATCAGGAACAGGACCGGCGGCAAGGCCAGAGCAGCTTCGAGCACGATGCTGCCTTTTCTAATGTGGCAGCTGCATCTAGTCTTTGGCATAGGACAGCTCCAAGGCGATCCCTGAGCGAGTCAGACTGGATCCTGTTGATGGCTGGACACATAATCTGATGGCAAAGGCATACTCCTGGGGAAAGGTCTGCTGGATGCAAAGCCCGATCCGCTCCAGCAAGGTGTCTGTCGGCAGGACCAGCAACATCAGGCGCAAATGGTCGGCATAGGTCATCACAAGCGGCTGGTCCAGCAAGGAAGGAGGGATCAGGCGGATCGCCTGGCCACTTTGCAGATCGTCGACGTCCTCTGTCCCCCGGAGGATCGCCTGGCTGAGTGCCAGTAAATAGGCGATGCTCTCAGGATCGAGCAAGATGCCGGTTGTGGCTGCCAAAATGGCCACCAAGGCCGTCGCTTCGCTCTTGAGCAAGGCCATTTCAGCCCCATCATCCAAGATGGCCGCCAGGTGGATCAGGCTGCGGATAGCAGTCAAGCCCGTTTTCACCTGACGCCGGGCCGTATCCGGGTTCGTGGTGCCGGTGATGATTCGCTCGATTTCAGCCGGACGGGTCTGGGCCAGATCCTCCAAGTCTAGCCCTCGGATCGTTTGCAGCGGCTCAGTCTTGCCGTCCTCCTGGCGCACCGTGACCGCGGTTGTCAGATAGGCCAGGCAGTATTCGGCCAGACCGGCCTTGTGCACCAGAGGGGCGTTCGGGCCTGATGAGAGTTCATCCAGCCAGCCGGACAAACCGGACAGATAACCCGAACCATCCGGCAGCGCCGCCAGAATGGACGACTGTCCGGAAAGATCGCCCAGCCAGTCAAGCGCCTGCTCCAGAATCTCGAGCTTGTCCTCCTCCGTGACACTCTCCAGGCTTTCTTGGACCAGGTCCTCTAAAAGGCTTGCCAGATCTTTTGGCATTTGGCTCAGTAAATCCGCAGGAAGGACATCCGCAGGAAAAATTGACTCACCCTTCCTCTGCTCTGGATTCGAAAATCCAAAACTGGGGGTCTTGCCAGGCACCACCTGGTCCAGCCAGTCTGAAAGATCTGGTTGACCCGTCAGGCGAAACACCTGGTCCAGCCAGAGAACCGGCAGACGCAGTTTCATGGTGCGGTCGATCTGTTGTTCGAGCGCATCTTGATCGAACAAGTCCGTGGCAGCAGACAACTCAGCTGATACAGTCGCATAGCGGACTGGAACTGTCTCCTGAAACACAGTCATCTCAAGACTTTCCACTGGCACACCGAAAACACCAAATTGCTGGTACAAGTCAGGATCATAGCCCGCAAGGCTGGCCGCAAGCTGCTGTCGCATTGCCCGGACCAGACCTGCTTCGTCATGGATACGGCGCGCGATCGAAAGGCCTGTGGCAAAAACCAGCAACAGGGGAACGATGATGACCAGAAGGAGCAAACTGAGCGCACCGCGCCGGCGCTGAAAAGACACAAGCATCGCCCTCACCTCTCAGCGGTTCAAAAGACCGACGATATCTTCGGCCAGGACCATCCAGGCGATCAGCTGCTGTGGACTGGTCAGCAAGGCCGTTTCATCACCGGCCGGGATCTGGTAGAGATGTTCGAGTGTCAGCTGTTGCTGCTGTTCGCTGACAAACTGCCGGGCTGATTGCTCATGCGCCAGCAAAACGGGCATGAGCAAACCGGTCGTTGTGGCTAGACTTGCAAGGACCACAGGAATTACCAGTGCTGCCTGTAACGTATGGGCCATGAAAACACCCCCTGGTGACAAGCGTACCAGAGGGTGTGATGCGGATGGGTGCTGATCGGGCGACAAAACGCGCCAAGATGCGACAAGGCACTTTTTTCGAGAGACTCAAAACCGGCACTGTCAGGCGCTTTGGACCTCTCTTCAGTGGGTGAGGACTTTCGACAAGAATTCCTGAGTGCGCGGATTCTGCGGATTTTCAAAAATATCTTTGGGCACACCTTCCTCGGCGATCCGGCCTTCGTCCATGAAGAAGACGCGGCTGGCGACCCGGCGGGCAAAGCCCATTTCGTGGGTCACGACCACCATGGTCATGCCTTCTTCGGCCAGTTCCTGCATGACATCGAGCACTTCACCAATCATTTCCGGGTCGAGGGCTGAGGTCGGTTCATCAAAGAGCATGATTTCCGGATTCATCGCCAGGGCGCGGGCGATGGCGATGCGCTGTTTCTGGCCGCCGGACAATTTGATCGGGTAGACATCGGCCTTTTCCCGCAGGCCGACCCGGTCGAGGAGTGAATAAGCCTTTTCCTTGGCCTGCTGCGGGGTCATCAGACCGAGGGTCGTCGGGGCCAGGGTGATGTTTTCCAGCACCGTCAGGTGCGGGAATAAATTGAAATGCTGGAAGACCATGCCCATTTTGGCCCGGACTTTGTTCAGATCCACGCCGGGCGCGGTGATTTCCTCGCCATCGACGATGATCGTGCCAGAAGTCGGCAAGTCCAGCATGTTCAGGCAGCGCAGGAACGTGCTCTTGCCCGATCCGGAGGGGCCGATCACGGCAATCTTCTCCCCTTCACTGATGGTTGCACAGATATCCTTGAGGACCTTGACCTCGCCAAAATCCTTGTAGAGATTCTTAACGGTTATCACTGCGGCGAAGTCTCCTTTCCAGACGGCCCACCAGGTGCGTCATGCCGACGACCAGGGCCAGGTAAATCAGGGCGACGGCCAAGAGCGGCAGGAACGGATCATAGGTCTTGGCCCGGATCATGTCACCGGAACGGGTCAGGTCGGCGACTGCGATAAAGGCGGCAACGGATGTCTCCTTCAACAAGGTGATCAGCTCGTTGAAGAGGGCCGGCAGGATGTTTTTGAATGCCTGCGGCAAAATGATCTTTTTCATCGTCGTGCCATACGGCAGGCCCAGGGTCCGGCCCGCTTCCATCTGGCCGCGGTCAACCGCCAGGATACTGGCCCGGATGATCTCGGCGACATAGGCGCCGCTGTTGATCGAGAAGGCCAGGATCGCGACAAAGATCTTGTCGATGTTGACCGAGGCGAAGATCCCGTAGTAGATGATCATCAGCTGGACGACCGCAGGTGTGCCGCGGATCACGGTCAGATAGATGTTGGTAAAGCGGGTCAGGAAGAAAATGTACTTGCCATTGCCCTCGAGCACTTTGACCAGGGCCAGGCACAGGCCGATGATCGTGCCGGCGATGACAGAAAACACGGTGATCTGGAGCGTGACAAGAAGGCCGTTGACCAGGAGCAGGTAGCGGTCGGCCTTGATGAAATCGTTGTAGAAATTCGTTTGCAAGGTCATGAGCAACGTCGAGTGGATCCCCAGCTGGTCCTGGAAGGCAACCAGCAGGGAGACGGCCGCCACGAGAGCGAAGCTCAGAAGTGCCAGGATGGCCCCCCAACGTTTGTACTTGATCTGGTCCGATGGCATGGTACACCGCCTCCTGATCTGTAAAAAGAGGCCGGTCCGGCTTGATCTGACCCGGACCGGCCCATTGATTCGTATGCTTAATTACTGGGCTTTGCGGACAACCACCACCTGGGAAGCGTCAAAGTAGGTTTCCGAGAAATCGACATTGACTTTGCGTTCTTCGGTCACGGTCATGCCGGCAGCGATGGCTACGATCTTGCCGCCATTGAGGGCCGGGATCAGGCCATCAAAGTCCATGTTCTCAACCACCAGCTCCATGTCGAGCTTCTTGGCAACAGCGGCCATGATGTCGACGTCGACACCGACGACCTGGTTCTTGTCATCGAGGTACTCAAAAGGCGGGAATCCGGCACTGGTACCCATGACCAGCTTGCCGCCAGCAGCACCGGCATTGAGGTCCGGCAGGCTGCCAGCCTCATCCGCGTGGGCATTGACCGACGCTTCGAGGGCTCCATTGGCCTTCATTTCACTGAGGACTTCGTTGACTTTGGCCAGCAGCTCACTGTTTCCCTTGTCAACTGCGATGGCGTATTCTTCGGCATCGAAGCCAACGTCAACAATTTCGAGGTCGGTGTTCTGCTTGGTGAACACTTCTGCCGTGAAGCGGTCCATGATGACAGCGTCAACTTTTTTCTGCTTCAGGGACTGGACAGCGTCCACGAAGAGTTTGAAGGATTCGACGGACTTGGCTTTGACTTGTTCATTGGCGATGGTGTCACCGGTGGTCCCGAGCTGGGTGCCGATCACTTTGCCATCGAGATCTGCCTTGGTGGCAATTTTGACCTCGGCAGAGGCACAGGCAGCCATTGAGAAGGCCAGGGCCAGAACAAGAACGAGAGCAGCTAAACGTGTTGCAGGTTTCATGTCATGATCTCCATTCTTTCCTTATTCAAGGGTAGATTGTCTATTCAAACGTATTTTATACAGCAGTCTTAATATTTATGCAAGAAAAATCATTCCCGCAGCTGGGCAGCGAAATCGGCATCCAGTTTCTTGAGGATTTTCTTGATCGCAGGGGCGATTTCGTCATCGCTGAGGGTTTTTTCAGCAGACCGGAACACCAGGTTGAACGCAATCGATTTCTTCCCTTCCGGCACTTGCTTGCCGCTGTAAACATCAAACAGGCGAACCGATTCGAGGTTCCTGCCGCCGGCAGCCAGAATGGCCTCCTGCAGATCTGCCACCAGGATGTCACTGTCGACCAGCAACGCAAGGTCGCGGGTCACGGCCGGGAATTTGGGCAGCGGCTGGTAGACCCGCTTGTCGCTGCGGCGCGCCAGCACCACGTCAGCCAGCAAATCCAGCAGAACAGTGCCGGCCGGAGCTGCAAAACGCTCAGCCACATCGGGATGGACGACGCCTATGGTACCGGCAATCTCCTGGCCGATCCGGATCTGGGCACTCTGGCCGGGATGGAGCCAGGGCGTCTGCTCAGACCGCTGGAAAGTCACCTCGAGAATCCCCAGATGGAGAAACAGCTCTTCGATAACGCCTTTCATGGCCAGGAAATTGGCTGCGCCCTTACCCTTCTGGGTTTCGTCAAACAGGACTGCCGCGAGGTGGAGCTTTTCATCCGGCAGTTCGGTCATCGGCAACTGCCGGGGCTGGTAGGTGTAGGCCAGCTCGAACAGGCGACCTTCATCGACGGAACGGTTCCAGTTGGTCGAGGCCATTTCCAGCAAACTGGGGACCATCGACGGGCGCATGATTGAATAATCTTCGCCGAGCGGGTTTCTGATTGTGACCACCTGGCGCAGCGGATGGTTTTCGGGCAACAGCAGCTTGTCTAGTTCACGCGGGCTTTCAAAGGAATACGTGCACGCTTCAAAGAAACCCTGGCCGATCATCAGATCCTTGATTTTCTCCAGTGCTTTCTGGCTCGGTGTGAGACCGCCCAGGGTTGTTTGCTTGCCGGACAGCAAGGTCGGCTCGATCTTGTTATAACCATGGATGCGGGCGATTTCCTCGGCCAGGTCCGCTTCACTCTCGAGATCAGGCCGGTAGCTGGGTACCTGGACGCTGAGGTCTCCGGCCACTTCGGTCACGATGCAGCCGAGGCGGGTCAGGATCGTGCTCATGTCCTCTGCATCCAGGGATGTCCCAAGGAATGCATTGACAACTTTGGGCCGGCACAGCAAGGTGACGGCTTCCGGATGGTAGGGCCAGGCATCGATCCGTCCCTTGAGCACGTCGCCACAGCCGAGCTGCTCAATCAGCTCGCAGGCGCGGTCGATCGCGCGGCTGGCATTGTAGACGTCGAGGCCTTTTTCAAACCGTGAGGAAGCGTCGGTCCGCAGTCCGACCAGCTTGGCTGCCCGGCGCACCGCCTGGGGATTGAACGTCGCGGATTCGAGCAGAATCGTTGTTGTCCCAGCCGTGATCTCGGAATTTTCTGCGCCCATGACGCCGGCCAGGGCCACAGCCCGGTCGCGATCGGCAATGACCAGCATCTGGTCGTCGAGGGTACGGTCGACGCTGTCCAGGGTGCGCAGCACTTCTCCCGGTGCGGCCCGGCGCACGATGATCGAGCGGCCGGCGACCTGGTCGAGATCAAAGGCATGCATCGGCTGGCCCAGTTCGAGCATGACATAATTCGTGATGTCGACGATGTTGTTGATCGGCCGGATACCGGCACAGCGCAGGCGACGGCGCAGCCAGTCAGGCGAGGACGCGACGCGGACATTTTCCACCACCCGTCCGACATAGCGGTAGCACAGGTCCGGGGCCGTGATCTCGACACTGGCCAGATCCTGGGACAGACGCGGGCTGGTGGCCTGGACCTGAGGCCGGATCTCGGAAAAAGGCAGGTCGAACGTCACGGCTGTTTCACGGGCCAGTCCTTCGACGGCAAAACAGTCGACGCGGTTGGACGTGATTTCGAATTCGATCACGGTGTCGCGGATATCCAGCGCATCGAAGATGTCTTGTCCCAGCGCAGTCGTGTCCGGCAGGATGAAGATCCCGTGCACCGCCCCGGAGGGGAAATCGGCGCCGGTCAGGCCGAGCTCTTCGATCGAACACATCATGCCCTGCGACAGTTCACCGCGCAGCTTGCCCGATTTGATTTTAAGACCTTTGGCCAGAGTCGAGCCATCGAGGGCGACAGGAATGATGGCGCCCTCAAACACATTGGTGGCCGCCGTGATGATCTGCAGCGACTCATAACCAATATCCACCTGGCAGACCTGCAATTTGTCAGCGCCCGGATGACGCTCGATTTTCGTGATCCGTCCGGTCACCACCCGGGTGATATCGGCAAAAAGTTCCTCGACGCCCTCCACTTTCGAGCCAGACATGGTCAGGCCCTCCGTGAGCGTTTTGACCGGCAGATCCACCGGGGTGTATTGCTTGAGCCATTCAATTGATACTTTCATAGCAGTCTTCTTCCTCCCCGATTAACGGAACTGGCGCAGGAAGCGCAGGTCATTTTCATAGAAATTGCGGATGTCGTCGATGCCGTACCGGCCCATGGCGGTCCGTTCCACGCCGATGCCAAAGGCAAAGCCGCTGTAGACTTCCGGGTCAATGCCGCAGTTCCTCAGGACCCCGGGATGGACCATGCCGGCGCCAAGCACCTCGATCCAGCCTTCACCCTTGCAGGTCCGACACCCTGTGCCGCCGCAGCTCCAGCAGGTGATGTCGACCTCGCAGCTCGGTTCCGTGAACGGAAAATGATGCGGGCGCAGGCGGATTTCGGTTTTTTCGCCAAAGAGCTGGCGGGCAAACAGCTGCAGCGATCCGACCAGGTCGCCCATGGTCACGCCACGATCAACCACGAGGCCTTCGATCTGGTGGAAAATCGGCGAATGGGTCGCATCGAGGGCATCGGAGCGATAGACCTTGCCCGGGCAGACAACTTTGATCGGTGGTTTTTGCTCTTTCATGACCCGGATCTGGACCGGCGACGTCTGGGTGCGCAAGACCATGGAGTCGGTGATGTAGAACGTGTCCTGCGTGTCGCGGGCCGGATGGCCTTCCGGGATGCGCAGCAGTTCGAAATTGTATTCATCAAGCTCGACTTCCGGCCCTTCGGCGATTGAAAAACCCATGCCGACAAAAACACTGCAGATCTCGTCAATGACCTTGGTCAGCGGATGACGCGTCCCCTGCAAAAGGCGCTGGCCCGGCAACGTGACATCGATCCGGTCTAGCTTGAGGCGCAGCTCACGTTCGTTGGACTTGATCGTCGCAAGCAGCCCTTCGAGGCCGGATTCCATGTGCTCACGCACCTGGTTGGCCAGCTGGCCGACAGCAGGCCGTTCATCCGCAGGCAATTGGCCCATGCTGCGCAAAATCGAGGTCAGCTCACCTTTTTTACCGAGGAACTGGACCCGCAGCTGCTCCACGGCCTGGCTTGAGTGGCCCTGCACCACACCGATCGCTTCATCAAACGTATGGCGCAAGCGCGAAAGTTCTTGTTTTAAATCAGACATGCATGACCTCCTGGGCACACCCTACCGGTGCCAAAAAATGAAAAAATCCGCCCCTGATAACGGGACGGAAGAACCGCGGTACCACCCGAATTCCATGGCCAGCCCTGCAGGCAAACAACCATGGCACTCTGCAATCGCTGGTAACGGAGCGATCCGGCGGCCCCTACCAGACAAGCACCAATGCCAGTCGTTCAGGGCAGCAGCTCCCGAGTGAACTTCAGCGGTTCTGGGTCCGGGCCAGCTTTCAGCCTGTGGCTATGCCCTCTCTAGTGACCAGAATGGAATCGTCCGCCTACTCTCTCGATCAGTGCGTTTGGCCTATGATACCACCAGCCCTGAAAAAATGCAAAGCTACTTGAACCGGGCTTTGCCGTTCAGAAAGGGATTGTCGCGCATCTC
Source organism: Eubacteriales bacterium (assembly GCA_028684955.1). GTDB lineage: Bacteria > Bacillota > Clostridia > Saccharofermentanales > UBA5734 > UBA5734. The sequence goes on along the minus strand of JAQUEY010000017.1, from coordinate 10,592 downwards.
CGCGCGCATGGTGGTGGTCGGTCCGTGTCCAGGCAGGACAGGGAGGTCCTGGCCGTGGATTTCCGCGATCCGAACCAGCCGGTCCAGCGATGTCATCAATTGCGCAGCCACTCCACCGGGCAAGTCAACTCGTCCCACTGTTCCGGCAAATAGCGTATCCCCGGTCAGCAGAGCCTTGGCTTGCTGGTCAACAAGGACCAGAATGCAAATACCCCCTGGCGTATGGCCCGGCGTGTGTATCACCAGAAGACTCGTCCGGCTGTCCAGCTGGATCACCTGCTGATCATGGAGCGAAATCTCGGCCGGATAATGCTCAGCTTCGGCACCAAAATAGACTGAACCGTTGAGCTTGGCATCAGTCAGGTAATCAGCTTCGTTGCCATGGATGGCCAGTTTGACTGGAGACAGGGCCCTCCAGTCGTCGCAGCGGCCGATATGGTCATAATGACCGTGCGTAGCCAAGATCAAGCCCAGGCGCGAGGCTCCCACAGGCCGGTTTTTTGGGTCCAGGATCGGATCGATCAGACAAGAAACCGTCCCGGTATCCAGCCAGTAGGCATTGGTTTGCAAGGGTCCATCCGGAAGCTGGTGAATGACAAGCCCTGGCTGGTCGATGATCTTCATAAGGCCTCCTCGTGTCGCTGCTTGCGGCTCAATGTGCGCTCGGAGCTGTCTATGAGGATTGTGACCGGGCCGTCATTCTGCAGACAGACCTGCATGTCAGCTGCGAAACGGCCCGTAGAGACCGGCAGGCCCTGGTCACGCAGCGCACTGCACAATGACTCGTACAAGGTATTGGCCAGATCAGGTGGAGCTGCCTGGTCAAAGCCGGGTCGATTACCACGCCGGGTATCTGCATACAGCGTAAACTGGGACACAACAAGGACCGCCCCGCCACTGTCTGTCACGGAACGGTTCATTTTGCCCTGATCATCTTCGAAAATACGCAGGCGGCTGATCTTGCCAGCCAGCCAGGCGACGTCGTCAGGACTGTCGGTGTGGGTGACCCCCAGAAAAACCAGCAGTCCGTGACCGATCAAAGCAGTCCGCTCACCTTCGATCTCGACCGAAGCGGAGCGGACGCGCTGCAGCAAAGCGCGCATCGATCAGCGGACCAGTTCGCGCCAGTCCAGATCGCCGCGGTCAATGGCCAGGACCAGGATCTCCGCAGTCGCAATATTGGTAGCAAAAGGAATGGCGTGCTTGTCACACTCGCGCAGGAGCGCATTGGGTGCGTCGTAGCTGCTGCGGAGCGGATCGCGCAAATAAATGACTGCATCGATCTCGTTGTACATGACCCGGCTGGCCAGCTGGTCAAAGCTGCTGGCAATCTCGGTCGACAAAGCCTCGACCTGGAGACGGGTCGCATCCCGGATCAGGCGCGCGGTGTTGAAAAGTGAAAACATCTGGTGACGCCCCAGGATCTGGCTGTAGGCGATGCAGAAATTGACAAGTAATTCGTTTTTCGGATTATCGGCCAACAGGACGATGTTCACGGTTGGTTCCCCCATCTATGTCTGAATGTTGAACATATCCCAAACATTGCATAATTTGTGGTTATATTCTATCGATCATTCACAAAGGATACAAGGGTAAAATATGAACGGGGCGTAAATACTTAAGAAGCGGTTTCAATTCCAAAATAGGCCTCGAACAAATCCTTGGCGATGCCGATCGTGTTCGACCCCCAGGCACCCCGTTCGACAATCTGGGCGATGGCGACTTGTGGATTGTCCGCCGGAGCATAAGCGATAAACAAACCATTGGACGATGAGAAGTCTTCAAAGCCTGTTTCCGCTGTGCCGGTCTTGGCGGCGACCGGAACCGGGAAATCCTTGAAAACCCGGGCGGTGCCTTCTACATCCGTCGTGACAGCCACCATGGCTTCCCGGACTGCTGTCAGTGTTGCCGGTGAGATCCCGAGGTCAACCGGGGCCAGGTCCGACGAGTCCTTGACCAGGACACCATCGGAAGTTGTGATCGAATCGATCAGATGGGGCGTCACTTTCTGGCCAGTCGCCAGCGCAGCGGTGTAGGTAGCCAGCTGGATGATCGTATAGCTGTTGTCAAACTGGCCGATCGCCGTCTGGCACGTATCAGCGGGATACCAGATCTGGTCGGCCGGATTGCTGCGCAAGAGCTGCTTGGTATCCCTGCCCGAGCGGTAGCCGCGTGCCTCTCCAGGCAGATCGATCCCGGTCAGCTCACCCAGGCCGAGGATCCCGGCCCACTGGTCGATCGCATCGATCCCGGCCAAGAGACCCAGATGGTAGAAATACATGTTGCAGGATGTGGCCATGCCCCGGCTTAGCGTCAGGTCGCCATGGCCGCCATGCGGGTACTCCAGACAGCGCCAAGTCCAATTGGCAAAGCTCTCTGTGCCGACACAGCGGATCGTGTTGGAAAAGGGCGTGATGGCTCCTGATTCCAGAGCCGCGACGGCGGTCGCCGGCTTGAACGTCGAACCGGGAGCATAAATCTCCTGGATCGCCCGGTTGATCATCGGTTTTTCAACATTATCGGTCAGATACGTCTCAACCCGGTCTGCTGCAGCCTCGTCGGTCAGCTGGAGGATGAAATCGTTCGGATCATAATACGGGTAGCTGGCCATGGCCAGGACACCCCCGGTCCGGACATCAAGCATGACGACTGCACCGGCATTGGCATCGCCAAAATTCTGAGCCGTCTTGTTGGCACGGATTTCAGCGATGGTCCGGGCCAGCGACTCCTGGGCAACCTTTTGCAGAGGCATGTCCAAGGTCAGCCGGACATCATAGCCCGGGACGGGATCCTTACCGATCGACTCTGAGAAAAAGGTCCCTTCTTCGTTGGCAACTGACCAGATGTTATAGGGCTTGACCCCGTCACGGCCGGAAAGATAGCGTTCGGCAATCAGTTCAATCCCGGCCTGGCCAACCAGGGCGTCCGGCGCATAGCCCAAGGGCTTGAGTTCTTCGTACTGGCTCGAGGATATCCGGCCCGAATAGCCAATGACATGGCTGGCCAGACTGGCTTCCGATGAATAGGCCCGGGTGGAATCCTGTCCGATCACCACGCCGCGAAAGCGGAAATTCTGTTCGTTGATCAGGCTGATCACATCCGGGCTGATGTTGCGGGCAATCTCCAGCGGCGTTCCGTTGGTGAACAACCAGTTATTCTGCATCAGGGTGTAGCGCAGTTTCATGATCGCATAGGCCTGTTCGTCACTGAACCGGCGCGGCTGATCGGGGTCTTCGATCCGGAAGCGGTTGTAGAGGAAATAGTCAAACAACTCCCTGGCCGTGCTTTTGACCAGGTCATTGGTATAGTCCGATACCTGGCCGTCGGCTGGATCTTTCAGGCCGAGCAGATACAAGTCCGTCTGCCAGAACGAGATTGCATCCCATTCACGGGCGAAAAACGGTCCTTGCTCCGGGGTGAAGTCCAGGTAAGATGATAATTTGCTGGTCCATTCGATCTGGTGACTGTCCAGGACCAGGGAAAGGTCGAGCAGCATGTCGTTCAAGTCTTCGTTGTCGAGCCCCGCATAGGTCAGGTACAGGACAGACACGGGCCTGGAATAGGCCAGCGGGATGCCATTGATGTCCAGGATATCACCCCGCGGGGCATGCACGGTCATCTGGCGTGAAATGCCACTGGACTCAGCAATGCCGGCCACAGAGGAGGCATTGAGCTGCAGGGCTGCCGTGTTGTAGAAAATCAGGGCCCCTGCCAGGACAAAAACAATGGCCAGCACCGTGTAGCGGCTGGTCAGAGCCTGATAGACTTTGGAGCCGAGACGGTCTGGCGAATCGCCATGGACCCGGTCCGACTTCGCACGCTTGTCAAACGTGAAATAACTTTCGTTTTTCAGATCAGGCGCCATTTGCCTTCTCCTGTCGATCCATCGTCAAGATCTTCATCTAAGACCCGCGGGTCATAGGGACCTTTGTAACGTAAAAGCAGCAAGATCGGCACCCCAAAAGCCACATTGGCCAGTCCCTGGAGTGGCATCGTCGTGGCCATGCGAGCCATCAGCTGTCCAAAAGATGGTACCTGGTCCGGCAGCATCGGAAAAAACCAGCTCATCAAGACCAGGGCCAGTTCATAGAGCAAGGTGACCAGGAAAATCTGGACCAGGCCCATCCAGGTCTTGCGCCGGAAAAAATCCCGCAGCAGGTAATGGGCAGCCAGCGCTGCATACATCAGAAGCAGCATGCCCAGGCCAAGGGTCCGGCCGGCCAGCATATCGCGCAGGAAACCGGCAGCCAGCCCGAGGAAGAGGCCATCGATCCGGCCAAACAAGTAGCCGGTCAGGATCGAAAGGATCAAGGTCAGGTCAGGCCGGACCTTCAGGAAATCCAGTTCAGGCAGAACGGTCACTTGAAGGATGGCAAAAACCACACCGTAGACCGCATAGATCAGGATGGGACGGGCCAGTGGCTGTTGCGTGCGCATGTCACTGGCCTTTCATGACAAAGACGACCGACACGTTTTGCATGTCGACAGACGGCCGGAGCACAGCCTGGCGATTTTGAACCGACAAAGACTCCCGGATCTCGATGATCTCGCCGATTTCGATACCCGACGGAAAAATCCCGCCCAGTCCGCTGGTCACCAGGATGTCGCCCACGTGAATGCTCGCAGTCATCGGGATCTGGTCGACCATGCACAGTCCCTGGTCTTTGAGGTCATAATCACCGCGTACCCGGAGCAAGTCACCGTTGACCGAGTCGATCTTGCCACTGACAGAAAAACCTTCGTGAATGACTGGCAGGATCTTGGCGGAGGTCGCATCGGTGGACAGGATCCGGCCGACCAGGCGAGACTGGGCATCGACCACGGCAAATGATTCGGTTTCGCCGACTGAAAGGCCGTCCGAGATCCCGATGTCAATCCGGAACACATCAAACCAGTCGCCGATTTCGCGGGTCATCAGGCGGCCACCGATGATTTCATAGCGGTCGTATTTATCCTTGAGTTGCAAGGCAGACTTGAGCTCTTCGTACTGGCGTCCCGCCTCTTCAAGTTGCGTCACCTGGTTGCGCAAAGTGGCGTTTTCGAGCTGGAGCGCCTCGTTTTCACGCCGGATCTGGGCGCCTTCAAAAACGGCGGCAGAACCGGTGCGAACCAGATCCGTCACGTTCAGGACACTTTTCTGGATGGGTTCGAGAATGACGGAAAACGGGCTGCTCAGCTGGTTTATAATGCTGCCGGGAAAAGAAGACGCGATGACCAGGACGATCAGGCTGATCGTCACAAGGATGATGAAGTAGATCGGACTGCGGCTATTTCTGGGCATCCTGTATCCTCATGCGTGGTGTGGCGGATTTGAAATTTCTGGACCATGATAGCGCAAATCTGCAGCAGGATCAAATCAGGCCCAGCTGGCGCATGCTCACTGACCCGCCCTGGGCGATGACAATGTGGTCGACAATCCTTATGCCCATCAGTTTGCCCATCTCCATGAACCGCAAGGTGGCGTCGATGTCTTCCTTGCTGGGTGTGCTGTCGCCGCTGGGGTGGTTATGAGCCAGAATCAGGGCTGCCGCATTGGATTTGACGGCGTCGCGGAACAAATCACGCGGATGGACGATCGCTGCGTTCAGCGATCCTGCCGAAATCGAGCTGACCCGGATGATCCGGTTGCGGATGTCGAGCAAAATGGCCCGGAATTCCTCGCGCGGCAGGAACCGCATCTCACTTTCCAGAGCCTGGATCGCATCTTCCGGAACACGGACAGCCGGTCGGCTCGCCGGATGTCCCTGGCTTTGCAGGCGATTGCCGAGCTCAAGCGCGGCTTTGATCTGGGCGGCCCGGACCGGGCCAATCCCGGGCACAGCTTTCAGCTCCTCGAGGTTTTTGTCGAGCAAAACCCTCAGCCCGCTGGCTGTATCTTGCGGTCCCCCCTCCCCGGCCAGCAAACGCTGGCAGACAGACAAGGCGGATTCCTGGACCGTGCCGCTGCGGATGATGACGGCCAGTAGTTCGGCGTCAGACAAGGCGCTGCCGCCCAGACGGCTCAGTTTTTCCGTCGGCCGGTCTGAAACAGGAATCGATTTCATGGTCAGGCGATTGGTAGTAGACATTTCGTGCTCCCCCTGTGCGCAGTGCAAGGGACAGCCGATCACCAGGGCAAGAGATGAAACGAATCAGAATCGAAGGAAAACGCCGTCCGTGCCTGTTCCAAAAGGACCAGCAACCGGTGGATCGGCAATCCGACAACATTGTAGTAGCAGCCTTGGATGGATTTGACCAGGACGCTGCCGTAACCCTGGATCCCATAAGCCCCTGCCTTGTCAAACGGTTCACCCGTCTGGATGTACCAGGCGATCTGGGCAGGGGTCAGTTCGGAAAAGGTGACCTGAGTCTGCTCGGCAGCAGAAAACTGCTGCATGGAGCCTTGGATTTCGACCCGGATGCACAGACCGGTCAGAACCGTGTGTTCACGACCGGACAGGCTTTGCAGCATGCGCCTCGCATCGGCTTCGTCCGCCGGTTTGCCCAGGATCTGGTCACCGAGCACGACGATTGTATCGGCTGTCACCAGCACTACGCCATCGGATCCGTCCTGGTGTTCCGCAACCTGGCCAGTTTCCCGGGCCTTGGCCCGGCTCTCCACCAGGGCGACCATCTTGGCCTCGGCCAGGTCGCGGGCGATCCTGGCCGCCCAGATTGAACTCAGGCCGAGACGGGATCCCGGATGCTGGCTGAGCCAGCCCTCGATCAGAGAAGCTTCATCCAGATCGACCGGACTCACCGCAATCGACGCCTCAGGAACCAGACGGGCCAAAAGCTCACGCCGCCTGGGCGAAGCAGATCCGAGGATGAATGGCACCATCGAGGTCGACATCAGAACTCAGCTGATCCCGTCGTGCGGGGATAAGGGATGACATCGCGGATATTGGCAATGCCGGTCAGGTACATGATCAGACGCTCAAAGCCAAGGCCGAACCCGGCGTGACGGGCAGAGCCGAAGCGGCGCAGATCGAGGTACCAGTCATAGTCCTCACAAGCCATGCCCAGCTCTTCGATCCGGGTTTTGAGCTTTTCGTAGTTGTCTTCGCGCTGGCTGCCACCGATGATCTCGCCGATCCCCGGCACCAGGCAATCCATCGCAGCAACCGTGCGGTTGTCTTCATTGAGCTTCATGTAAAAGGCTTTGATCTGCTTGGGATAATGGATGACAAAGATCGGCTTTTGGAAAACCGTCTCGGTCAGGTAACGCTCATGCTCGGTCTGCAAGTCGCAGCCCCAACTGACCGGATACTCAAACTGGACCGGTGCTTTTTCCAGAAGCTCGATTGCCTCGGTGTAGGTGACGACGCCAAACTCATTGTCGATGACATTGTGCAGGCGATCCAGAAGGCCCTTGTCGACAAACTCATTGAAAAAGGCCATTTCCTCCGGACAGTCGGCGATCACTTGGCGGATGATGAACTTGATCAGGTCTTCTGCCAGAGCCATGTCGTCGTTCAAATCCGCAAAGGCGATCTCAGGCTCGATCATCCAGAACTCCGCCGCGTGCTTGACCGTGTTCGACTTTTCAGCCCGGAAAGTCGGGCCAAAGGTGTAGATGTTCTTGAATGCCATGGCAAAAGTCTCGCCGGACAACTGGCCACTGACCGTCAGGCTTGTTTTCTTGCCAAAGAAATCCTCTCCGAAATCAATCGCACCATCATCAAGGCGAGGCGGTTTGCCAAGATCCAGGGTCGTGACCGCAAACATCTGGCCGGCGCCTTCAGCGTCACTGCCCGTGATGATCGGCGTATGGACATAGACAAAATCCCGCTCATTGAAGAACCGGTGGATGGCAAAGGCTGCCACCGAACGGACCCGGAAGGCTGCTGACAGCAGGTTGGTCCGTGGGCGCAGATGGGCGATGGTGCGCAGGAACTCAGGCGAATGGCGCTTGGGCTGGAGCGGGTAATCCGGCGGACACTCGCCTTCGATCTCGACCTTTTCGGCCTGTAGCTCAAAAGGCTGTTTGGCGCCCGGCGTCAGTGTCAGCTGGCCGGTCACGATCAGGGCCGCACCGTTGCCGGTCCGGGCGATCTGGTCATAATTGGACAGTCTGTCCCGGGTGAAGACAACCTGAAGCGGCAGAAAAAAGGTTCCATCGTTTAAACTGATAAATCCAAACTGCTTCTGGTCGCGGATCGTACGCACCCAGCCCGAAACAGTCACAGACTGGCCGGCGTAGTCAGCAGTGTTGCGGTAAAGCTGGCGCACCGACGCGTTCATGCGTTTTTCCCACAACAGGCCTTGTATTTCTTGCCACTGCCGCAGGGGCAAGGATCGTTGCGGCCGACCTTCTCGTGGCGGACAATTTTGGATTGGCGATAGGACTTGGCCAACTCGTTGCGCCGCTCACTGCTGAGGACGTTGTCCCAGCTCTCGAGCGAATAAAGCCAGTCGGCCTTGACTTCATGCATTTTCCAGTACAATTTCTCAAAATCGATCTTGAGGGCCAGTTCTGTGTCATCCTCGACCGATTCCAGGTCGAGTTCTTCCTGGAGGCAGGAATTGATGCCGTCGAGAAAACCCAGATAGACCACCATGTCCTTGCCAAATCCAAGGGACCGGGCCATCTCTGACGCCTTGCCCTGGATGGTATCCTGGCCTGCTGTGAAAATCTGGTCATAAGCGTCTTTTTCGAGGGTGTAGTAGCGCTCTACAAAAGCCTGGTATTCAGTCGGATTGGCGCTGTCCTCGATCTTTGACAGCCATTGGGCATGGTAGCTCATGCGGTTTTCTCCTTGAAAGTAAAATGATGAAAGGTGATGTTAAATGTGTTCGGCGATCACAAGCGGTTGGCAATCACATGCGATTACCAATAAATTGGTTTACAAACGGTCGGCAATCGCTTGGAGGAAGCCTTCGGTGTCGACGACGGTGACGGTGTCGAGGTTGACCAGGCTCCGCAAATCGCCGGTGACAGTGCCTTCTTCGATCAGCTGGAGCGAGACTTTTTCCACCTGGTCAGCAAAAGCCATCAGATCCGGCAGCTCGTCAAGCTCGCCGCGCTTTCTCAGGGCCCCGGTCCAGGCAAACAAGGTCGCCATCGGGTTGGTCGAGGTCTTCTCCCCCTTGAGGTAACGGTAATAGTGACGAGTGACGGTGCCGTGGGCCGCTTCGTACTCGTACTGGCCCTGAGGCGAAACGAGCACTGACGTCATCATGGCCAGGCTGCCGCAGGCAGACGCAATCATGTCGGACATGACATCGCCGTCGTAGTTCTTGCAGGCCCAGAGGAAACCGCCCTCAGAACGCATGACCCGAGCGACGACATCATCGATCAGGGTGTAGAAATACTCGATCCCGGCGGCCTTGAACAGCGTGTCGAATTCGGCATCGTAGATTTCCTGGAAAATGTCTTTGAAACGATGGTCGTAGGTCTTGGAAATGGTATCCTTGGTTGCAAACCAGAGATCCTGCTTGAGGTCGAGGGCATAATTGAAACAGGAACGGGCAAAGCTTGCGATCGAATCGTCAAGGTTGTGCATGCCAAGGACAACACCGGCACCTTGGAAATCGTGGATCAGTTGCTTTTTCGTCGAGCCATCCGGCATCGTCAGCAGCAGTTCGGCCTTGCAGGGGCCGTCGACTTTCATCTCGGAGTCGCGGTAGACATCGCCATAGGCGTGACGGGCAATGGTGATCGGTTTGCGCCAGCTGGCGACAAAGGGCTGGATGCAGTCAACCAGGATCGGAGCCCGGAAAACTGTGCCGTCGAGGATGGCCCGGATCGTGCCGTTCGGGCTTTTCCACATCTGCTTGAGCTTATATTCCTCCACGCGCTGGGCATTGGGAGTGATGGTGGCACATTTGACGGCGACGCCAAGTTCGAGCGTGCGCTTGGCCGAGTCGATTGTCACCTGGTCATCAGTCTGGTCGCGGTATTCAAGGCCCAGGTCATAATATTCAGTCTTGAGGTCAACAAACGGCTCAAGGACAATCTCCTTGATCTGTTTCCAGATAATACGGGTCATTTCGTCGCCGTCCATCTCAACGAGCGGCGTTTTCATGGCAATCTTGGTCATAGGCACCTCCGCGGCCAGCCTCTATCGGCTATCAAATACGGCCCTCATTATACGGAACGGATGAATCCAGAGTCAATCGACCAGGTTACGAAACAGGGGCGTTTTGCAAACGATTGAAAGGCGATTTTTGAACGTTTCCGGACCAGATCAGGCGGATTTAGCCGCTGAAGCAGCAGTCACCAGCAGCATTTCCAGAGCCGTCCGTTCAGGCAGCTGGCCAGTTTTGACAGCCAGATCGGTTTCAAAGCACAGGCCGTAGATCTGCTCCATCCGCTCTATCGAGATCAGCTTGGCCTGCTGCAGGAGCCGGTTGGCCACAAAGGGCATCACTTTGAGCTCACGCACCAGGGCATCGGAACGGCCGAGGTCTTTGGCACAGATCAGCTGGCGGAAATGGCGCGCCAACATGAAGGAAATCAGCTGTACCGGCTCTTTCTGGCCTAAAAGCAAGTCCAGCAGCTCCAGAGCCCGGGAAGTATGTCCGCGGGAGATCGCATCGGTCATGTCAAAAATATTGCCGCGCAAATCCGGCAGGGACAGTTGCTCGACCAGAGCACGGTCGATGTGTTT
>JAQUEY010000113.1 GCA_028684955.1 Eubacteriales bacterium | reverse complement strand
CCAGTAATGATGAAAATGATCATCAGGTTGGATAGCCCCTGGCCGAAAATGGAGACCAGCATCATGACCAGGATAAGCTGAGGAAAGGACATGAAGATCTCGGAGAAACGGATGACGGTCTTGTCAAACCAGCCACCTTTGTAGCCGCCATAGGCACCGAGCAGGACGCCGATTGATGCAGCGCCCAAGGCTGATCCCAAACCGACAAAAATGGAGATCCGGCCTCCGTACAGGACGCGGGTGAAAACATCCCGGCCGAGCTTGTCGGTACCAAAGAGGTGCAGAAGCGACGGCTTTTTCAAAATAGAGCGCATATCAACACCCAGCGGATCATAGGAGGTCAGCAAGGGGGCAAAGGCACTCGACAGGAGGATGAGCAGGAAGACTGCCAGTCCAAACATGGCCAGGCGGTTGTTCAATAATTTGCGCAGGGCTCGGCTGGCTGTACTTCTCTTGTTTAGGCCAGCCTCTTCACGGTCACGGATGCGGTCAAATTGGCGGTCGAGCCGGGTCCGGGCACGGGTGATAGTGAACATGGGCTACTCCTTAATGCAATTTGACGCGGGGGTCGAGTGCGGCGGTCAGGATATCGACCAGCAAGCTGGCGAACAGGACAGCGAAAACGGAAAATAGGGCGATCATCATGACCAGGGGATAGTTCTGGCCACGGACTGCCATGTTGAAGGCGTTACCGATGCCTGGCCACTGGAAAATGGTTTCGATGACAACCGAACCACCAATCAACATCGGCAGGCGGAAACCGATCAAAACAACGACCGGTGTGATGGCGACACGAAAGCCGTGGATGAGGTTGACGCGCCATTCCGGCAAACCCTTGGACCGGGCGGTACGGATGTAGTCTTTGTTCATGGTGTCGAGCATGCTCGAACGCGAGTAGCGCATGACACCGGCGGTGAGTGTGACGCCCAGTACGACCGCTGGCAGGATCAGGAAGCGGATGTGGCTGATGAGGTCCGTCTGGCCGGGCAGCATCCGTCCGCCGATCGGCAGCCATTTGAGCTGGAGGGCGAAGAGAAGGATGCTGACCATGCCGAGGAAAAACTGCGGGATCGAGACGCCCAGCATGCCGGCGACTGTCAGGGCATTATCGGCGATCGATCCGCGCCGGATGGCACTGACGATGCCAAGGAAGCTGCCGAGAAGGGTCGAGATCAGGAGCGCCGCCACAGAGAGTTCGAGTGTGGCGGGATAGGTTTCGAGCAAGATCTTTTTGATTGGAACACCATTGGTCAGGGAGAAGCCAAAATTTCCTTGCAGCATCTGGAGCAGCCAGCGGAAATAACGGACGATGAATGGATCATTGAGGCCGTAGAGTTCGCGGATGGCTTCCAGTTTCTCCGGGGAGACATTGGCAAGCTGATCGGGAGGGATCATGTAGGAAACGGCATCGCCCGGCGTCAGTTCGAGGCCGAGGTAGATGAGGAAGGAGATGACCAGGGCCATGGGGATCATGGCCAGGATCTTTTTCAGGGAGAATTTGAGCATACATACCCTCCATTGGTTCAGGTGGTCCTGTGAGAGAAAAAGGGAAGGACCGGTGGTGACCGGCCCTTCCCTCGAGCCAGATTGGCTTAAAGAGCCAGACGCTTACTGGATGTTCCAGTTCTGGATGCCCCAGTCATAATTGAATTGCGGGGTGCCCTTTTTGATCTCGCCGAGACGGTCGCTGGTGATCAGGAAAATCGGCTGGTAGTACAAGGCCATGGTAAACATGCTTTCATTCTCGTACTTGCTCAATTCCTTGAAAGCTTCCAGCTGGACATTAACATCGGCCGAAGCATTCGTGGCGTCGATCAGGGCGTTGAGTGTGTCGTCTTGGGGGGTGTGGGAGTTGGTGGCAGAACCGGTGCGATAGCGGTTGTAATACTCATGCAAAGACAGAGCGGCGTTGGCGGCATAGGCCATATCCCAGTCGACTGCAGAGGGACCGTTGACCTGGTCTTCTGGAGCTTTCCAGAGAATGGTGGCCAGATCGCCTTCGACCAGCTGGAAGTCCATCTGGATGCCGACATCTTTGAGGTATGCCTGGACTGCGGTCATCAGGTCGACGGTGGCTTGGTCTTTGTAGTAATAGACAACCTTGAGAACGGTGTTACTGTCCCATTTGGCATCGGCCAGCAGTTGTTTGGCTTTTTCAACATCATAGGTGTATGCGTTCAGTCCGGAAGCTTTGTCGTTGGCACCAGGGATCATGACGTCAGCGGGAATGGCAGCTCCCATGAAAAGACCGTCACAAATGGATTGCATGTCGATGGCGTAGCGGATGGCCTGGCGGACGCGGGGATCGGCGAGCGGCGAGGGTTTGCCATCGGCCTTGGGGAATTTGTTGAGGTAGAAAAGACGTGTGTAGCGGACATCAATCGGTGTGATGGTGATGCCAGGGGTGCCTTCGAGGCTCTGCAGATCAGCAACGTTCTTGGTGTAGCCATAATCGAGCTGGCCGGACTTGACACGGGTGACCAGGTTCGGATCGCTGTCGCCAGCGCTGGGCAACAGCTGGATGTCGAATGCGGCAACACCATTGTAGTATTTGTCAAAGGGCTTGAGGGTCGTGAAGTTTTTCATCTGGACTTCAGCGACATAGAAGGGGCCGGAACCGATTGGCTTCTGGAAGAAAGGGGCTTGCTGGAATTTCAAAGGATCAATGTCGGTAAAATATTTTTTTGGCAGGGGGGCAAACTGGGTGAAGGTCAGCAGGGCATCCGGAGCGATCGCATCAAAGGTGATGGTGATTTTGTTGCCGTCAACAACAATGCCACTGAAGGTTTCAGCCTTGCCTCCCTCGCTGCCAGCGATGGCTTTGAAGGTTTCCATGAATACCGAGTTCAGGACAGCGGTCTTCGTTGAATATTCGATGCTCCATTTGATGTCTTCGGCTGTGACTTTTTCGCCATCGTGCCAGTAGGCATCATCACGCAAGTTGAAGGTCAGTGTCTTGCCGTCGGCGCTGTATTCATAGGTCGCAAGAGCGTCCGGGGCAGTGGGGACTGGGCTAAGGTTCTCATCAGCGACGATCAAATGGGCGTAGACGGATTTGTTGTACATGAAAGTGCCCGGATTAAGCCAGGGTGTTTCGAAAAATTCTTCCGGGCCTCCATTGGTGTAGACAACTTTGGCGCCACCTTCTGCAGGTGCCGTTGTTGCTGTTGCGGTTGCGGAGGTAGCCGCTGCGCTGGGGGTTGTGGTGGCTGTGCCACCACAGGCAGTCAGCGCGAGACTCAGGACCATGAGAAGACTGAGTGCGAGGACATGGAACCGACGCTGTTTCATGATGATTTCCTTCCTTCTTGTTATTGTACTGGAAAATCGGATCCGGATACCGGACAAGCTCATAGTAGACCTAAAGAAAAATATTTTCAATAAATAAAAATAACAAAAAATATTTTCCCAATTTATGCAAGTGTACAAAAATTCTTTTATTAGATAGAAAAACATTGTAATTTGATGAGAAATGAGTCTAAGATTCAAGTGTGATTTACGATAAAAAAAGAAAATTTTTCCAAAATCACGAAAAAACAGTCTATAATGAATTGGGAGAGACCTACATGGTGACTGAAAATCAGCAGACAATCGAGAAATTGCGCGGCGGCCTCGTCGTCTCGTGCCAGGCTTTGCCGGATGAGCCTTTACACAGCTCATTCATCATGGGCCGGATGGCCTATGCAGCTTTCCGCGGCGGTGCCATCGGCATTCGTGCCAATACGGTGGCGGATATCGAGGAAATTCGCAAAGTGGTTGATCTGCCGATCATCGGCATCATCAAGAAGGTCTATCCGGACCAGCCGGATGTCTATATCACACCAACCCTGGCTGAGATTGACGAACTCGTGGCTGCTGGAGTAGAGATCATTGCCCTGGATGCCACCGTCCGAACTCATCCGGGTGGTATTTCGCTCGAAGAACTGTTCCAAAAAGCCAAGTCCAAATATCCGGACCAGCTGTTCATGGCCGACTGCTCAAATGTGGAAGAAGGTTTGGCTGCTGCTCAGATGGGGTTTGACCTGATCGGGACAACCTTGGCCGGTTATACATCCTACACAGCTGGCCGGGAACTGCCGCCCTTTGACATGATCGATGAGCTGGTCCAGACGTGCGGCAAGCCAGTGATTGCCGAAGGCAACATTATCACACCCGAGCAATTCCGCCAGGCTATGGACTTGGGTGTCCTTACCACTGTCGTCGGCTCGGCCATCACCCGCCCCATGGAAATTACCAAACGGTTTGTCGCCGCTTTATCAGAAGATCGTGATCACTAATCAAGTTCGCTCAAAAGAGTCGGAAAGAAGGAAAATCATGAACAGAAAAGAAAAATTCACCGGTGTCTTCCCTGCTTTGTATGCCTGCTATGACGATCAGGGCGAGGTCAGCAGCGAAAGAGTCCGCAGCCTGACACGTCACTTGGTTGACAAAGGGGTCCAGGGGCTCTATGTTGGGGGCTCGTCCGGCGAGTGCATCTACCAGGGTGTGGCTGAGCGCAAACAGGTACTGGAAGCCGTCATGACCGAAGCCCGCGGTGAGATCGTCGTCATCGCGCATGTGGCCTGCAACAACACTCGTGATAGCCAGGAACTGGCAGCTCATGCCGAGAGCCTGGGTGTCGATGCAATTGCCGCCATCCCACCGATCTATTTCCGCCTGCCGGACGCTGGTATTGCAGCGTACTGGAATGCGATTTCAGCTGCCGCTCCCAACACCGATTTCATCATCTACAACATCCCCCAACTGGCTGGTGTCGCACTGTCTGTGTCTCTTTTGAAGGAAATGATGAAAAATCCGCGCGTCATCGGGGTCAAGAATTCCTCCATGGCAGTGCTCGACATCTCTCAGTGGCTCGAAGCGGGTGGCGACGATTTTGTTGTTTTCAATGGACCGGATGAGCAATTCCTATCTGGCCTGGCAGCCGGTGCCCAGGGTGGTATCGGCGGCACCTACGGTGTCATGCCAGAATTGTTCTTGACCATTCAGCGCTTGTTCGGTGAGGGGCGCATGTTGGAAGCGCGAGAAGTCCAGGCGGAGGTCACCCGGATCATTCTCAATATGTGTGCTGCCAAAGGCAACCTCTATGCCGTCATGAAAGCGATCTTGCGCCTGAAGGGCGTCGAAATCGGCGACGTGCGTGCACCGCTGTCGAGTCTGGTGCCGCAGGACCAGGCCATTGTAGAGGCTTGTGCCGCCCAGATCGAAGCTGCGACCCAAAAATACTGCTGATACTTTTGTGTGAGGTTGGCGATGAATCAACTGGTGATCGATATCGGTGGTACGGCCATCAAATCCGCCTTGTACACGCCTTCAGGGGTGCTGGCGGATTTTCGTGAAACCGCATCCGACGGTCGTGAAGGTGCACAAGCATTGCTCTCGCGTCTGCATGACCTGATCGGTTCGTACGCTGCCCAGGGAATCGACCGGATTGGTGTCAGCACGGCTGGCCAGGTCGATTCCCTGGCCGGTCGGATTATCTTTGCCAATGACAATATCCCGGGTTATACCGGCACCCCGCTGGCTGAGATTCTGAACCAGGGCTGGCGGGTGCCGGTCGATGTCGAAAACGATGTCAATGCCGCTGCACTGGGTGAAGCTTTCTTTGGCAGCGCCCGTGGAACACCTGATTTTCTCTGCCTGACCTATGGTACGGGGATTGGCGGTGCGATCGTGATGAACGGGCAGATCTACCGCGGACTTTCTGGCCTGGCTGGGGAGTTTGGCCATCTGGTGACCCATGCACAAGATGGTTTAGCCTGCACGTGCGGCCAGAACGGCTGCTATGAGCAATATGCATCTGCTGCGGCACTGGTCCGCCAAGCTGCGCGGGTCAACCCAGCCTGGTCGAATGGCCGTCTGCTGACTGCAGCAAGGGATGCTGCTGTGCCGGGCGTCGAATCTGTCATCGAAAATTGGGCTGAGGAAGTGGCTTGTGGACTTTCTTCCCTGATCCACAGCTTCAATCCATCCCTGATTGTGCTCGGGGGTGGTATTCTGTCAGATGAGGACATTTTCCAGCAGATCTTGCGCCACACCATCGATCGGACCATGCCATCGTTTGCGCGCGGTCTTGTGATCCGGCCCGCTTTATTGGGCAACCAGGCAGGTCTGTACGGTATGGTTGCCATCGGCAGAAAAAACCGAGCATCAGGAGGAATATGACATGGCCAATACCGATTTATTCACCCGGATTCATGCCAATTACCAGGACTTCACCAAGGCAGAGAAAAAAGTCGCCGATTTTGTCTTGTCCAAACCCAGTGAGGTGCTGTACATGTCGATCACGGATCTGGCTGATGCCTGTGCCGTGGGCGACACCAGTGTGTTCCGGTTCTGCCGGACGTTGCGCCTGCAAGGGTACCAGGAATTCAAGATGAACCTGGCCCAGGCGATCAACTCTGAGGACTTATTCCCAGGCTCCGCCTAAGACATCCCCCTGTTTAATATCTTCAGCCTTTCGTATGCCTTTCTCCTTTGTCGGAATTCTGTGCTCTCGAGTGACCATTAGAGATTTGCCGCTACTGGTCTTTATCTTCAGCAGATCGCTATCGGCGGTACGCCGAGATACTTTTCTGACTTTTTTGGGCCCGCGCGGTGAGATGGCAAAGAGGTCCTCTGGATAGTAATAATCACTATCAAAGGGTAGCTCGTCCGGCCTCA
Organism: Eubacteriales bacterium; assembly: GCA_028684955.1. Lineage (GTDB taxonomy): Bacteria > Bacillota > Clostridia > Saccharofermentanales > UBA5734 > UBA5734. The sequence continues at coordinate 656 of JAQUEY010000113.1, read as the reverse complement.
TTATGGTTGTTCGGCCTTTATCGATTACGGGCACCGCTGTACTGCCGTCAATGCAAAACGGCCTTGTCCCGAAGTATTCCAGATCGTGAATATGCAGGTCTCCGGCCAGGTGACGATCGGCGAGATGGGGCGGCAGAAGCAGCAGGTACTGCTCCTTGCTGATCTTGTCAGCCTTCTTCTTGTGGCTGGTCTCGGCATTTTCCTGGAGGTTGGCATTCTCTTTGGACTCAAAGCCCGTGCCGATGTCGATGAGGTGGGCATCGAAGACCGGAGTTCCCACGCGGGTACAGATGTTGCGCCACTCAGTGTGGTGCCTCTCCAGGAGGACCACATTCATGATCTCACGCACGAGCGGGCCGCTCAGGTACTGGACGTTCATCCACCGCACCCGGCGCTCTACCTCTTTGGCGATATCCTGGGCCTCTTCAGCGGTTATGCCAGGCTCTTTGTAAAATTGTTCAGATAGCTTCGTCTCCTTGAGGAGCTGCTTGGCTATGGCCTCTCTATCCCAGTCCAGCAGATGGCCGTCCGTGGTCCTAACCCTGGGCATGGCAGAGACGGCCAGCCCTTCCAGGGTCTGCTGCACAATTCTGCTGCTCAAAGCCCATCCCCTCTACCATAACGCAACATAACTCATCATCTCGGCAATCAACTTA
>JAQUEY010000112.1 GCA_028684955.1 Eubacteriales bacterium | reverse complement strand
CTGAGCAACAGATCCTTCAAGATCATCTGCATCGAGCTGATCCACTTGCTGGGCCGGATCCTGCGCGACATGAACCTGACCAGCGAGCCAAAATCCTATGACCCGATGGACGCCTACGACCGGATCAACCGGTTCGACACCATGGAAGCCCTCAAGGCCTGGCTGATCGAAAAATTTGCTGAAGTCATCCACTTCATTCGTCTGGCCGGCTGCCATGAACGCCACAGCCCCGTCGTTTCCAAGGCCCTGAGCTACATCCAGGCCCATTTCAACCAGCCGATCACCCTGAGTGAAGCCGCAGAATCAGCCGGAGTCAGCCACACCTACCTCAGCCGCGCCTTCAAGGAAGAAATCGGCAAAGGCTTCAACGAATATTTGACTCATTACCGGATTGAGCATGCTTGCCAGCTCATCTCGTCCGGCGGCATGCGCCTCAAAGACGTTGCCACCGCCTGCGGTTTTTCGCAGTATACCTATTTCTTCAAGGTGTTCAAGCAGACGACAGGGCTGACCCCCAACGAATACTGGAACCAGAAACTCCAGTAAGCACCTCGTTTGGGTTCATCTGGGAAATCGTATCGCCGTCATCTCCGGAACACCCTGGCTGCCTCATAGAGTGCACAGATGTTTTCCGGTGGGACGTCGCCTTCAAAATCCTGGCTGCCACAGAGAATGAAACCACCGTTTCGACCAAGGGCCTGGATGACGCGGGTGGTCTCGGCAAAAACTTCTTGCGGGGTGCCAAAAGGCAGGACGCCCTGGGTGTCGATGCCGCCATGAAATAGCAGTTCACGGCCAAAGTCTGACTTGAGCTGATCGACCTCCATACCGCGCACCTTCTGGATCGGGTCGAGGGCATTTATGCCACAGGCCAGCAGGTTGGGGATGATTGGCCGGACCGCGCCGCAGGAATGCTGCATGTAAAAGGCACCGTGGCGATGGGCCAGCTGGACGAATTTTTTCGTGTTTTCAGCGAAGAAATCGTCCCACATGGCGGGGCTGAACAAAGTACTGATTTGAGTCCCATAGTCATCACTGCAGCACAGGATGTCGATTGACCCTTGTGCAGCTTCTAACATGCGGTCGTAGATTTCAAGGAAGGACTGGCAGAAGCGGTCAAGCATCGCTTTTAGCAGCTCTGGCTCTTCGATCATGTTGATGTAGAAGGTCTCGGTGTCATAGAGCAGGGTGAACACCTGGTAGGGGCCGGGCCAGCCAATCCGGATGGCCTTATCCTGGTGCGAAGAAACAAACCGGGCAACCGCAGCGTAATCAAAATGGTCCGGATTTGGCCAGCCTGTGAAGTGTTCGAAATCGGCCATGCTTTTGATGCAGTCATAGGGAGGGTCGAAATGGAGCCAGTTGTACTCGACCCCATTCCACTTGCGGACCGTCTTGCCGCCAAAAAAATTTGGTACAACCAGCTCTCCATGTTCGTTCTCATACGGAGGTGGCAGTTCAGGGCCGATGTATGGCGGCAAATCCAGGCAGCGGATATCAATGTCAAAATGCCGCATCACAGCTTCTTCGGAATCGACCTGGAGATAATGTTTCAAGTTCTCCCAGGCGGTTTCCACACAACGCATGCTGAGGGGAATCCGGTCTGTTTCCTGATGGGCAAAAGCTGTACGCACTCGCTCTTTGGCATTCATTACATGATCACTCCTGTCACTTCCATGTCCACCAAAACATTGACGAGAATCAAGCATCAAAGTTTTCCAATAGCTTATCCAGAACTCGCCGGCAATCCCGGACCTTTTCTACACTGGTCTGCCAAAGTTCCAAGTCTTCCGTAGAATCACGCCCAAATTGGATCAATGACTGATGATCTGACAAATGGCTGGGCAGGCGGATTTTCCCCGACAGATGGTAAGTCCTGATCCCTGATTGTAGGTGAATCTGAGGGATGTTCTGGTCATTAACTCCTCCCCCAGCCATGATGTCAATCCGTCCGGCTGCTTGACGAATGAGCATACATAGCAAATCCAGACCTTCAAATGCTGTCGCCTGCTGACCCGAGGTCAAAATCGTATCAAAGCCCAATGATATGGCTTGTTCCAGTGCTGTTTGTGGATCAATCACCCAATCGAAAGCGCGGTGCAAGGTGAGATGGCAAGCAGAGGTCTGGCTTGTCAGCGTCTGCAAACGCAGTAGATCAAGCCATCTCTCCGGAGTCAGCAGCCCAATCACCAAGCCATCCGCACCGGCTGAACGGAAGCGGCGAACCTGATCCTTGATCTGTTCAAACTCGGCATCAGAATAAAAAAAATGTCCTGCTCTGGGCCGGATCAGGACATGGATAGGGATCGGGCAGGATCGCCTGACCTGTTCAAATAGGCTAAGATCAGGAGTAGTCCCGCCAATCAGCAGATCGCTGCATAATTCAAGGCGATCTGCGCCGCCCTGCACAGCAGCCAAGGCTGAAGGCAGGGAATCAACGCAAATCTCCAGGAGAAATTTATGTTTGTTCATTATTTTTGGGCGATAGTCGCCGAGACTTAACTAAAAGCAAAGGCAATAGCAGGCGAACCCTCAGCAGTATTGGCCAAATCGATCACGAGATCAGGTCCCTGAGCGGTGAATTTGGCTTGTGTCTCAGCAAGCGGCCGGATGGTCGTTGCAGCTTCGGCCAGACCAGGTATGACAACCTTGCTGCTGCCAGCTGCGACATTGTCGAGTATAACAAAGACGTTGTCATTCTTGCTGGTGAAGTAGACATCGATGCCACCAGCCAGGCGCTCTTGTTGGCGAGTCCAGGTTTTTGTTCCATAGATCGCATCACCGTTGATAGAGAGCCACTGGCCAAGGTAGAGCAGGCGGTCCCGCTGTTCGACAGGGATTGTGCCATCGGCTTTTGGACCAACATTGATCAGGAGATTGCCATTGTGACTGACACTTTCCAGAAGCAGGGCAATCAGCTTGTTCGGCTGGATATAGTGTTCGTCAGTTTCAACCTGGTTGTAGGCAAAAGACAAGCCCAGGCCGCGGCACATTTCCCACTTCTTATCTAGCGTCATCTGGCCATACTTGTATTCCTTGGTCGTGTAGTCGGCCCAGACGCCATTCCAGCGGTCATTGACGACACCCTCCGGCACATTGTTGTAGTAGTAGGAGAACAATACAGGGAGGTCGACGAGGCCCTTTTTCGGCCAATCTATGTCATTCCAGAGGACGGAAGGCTGATAACGATCGATCAGCTCCGTGACCTGGTTGAAAGCGTAGTCGGCATAGGCTGCAGTGACATTGGGGGGATTGTGGACATCGAAATCATCAAAAATCGGTACCGTTGTATGGGTCCAGTCGAGGATGCCTGAGTAGTAGACGCCAAACTTCATACCTTCGTTACGGACAGCCGCGGCCAATTCGCCAATGATATCGCGCATCGGGCCACGATTTCCCGTGTGGTAGTCGGTGTATTGACTCGGCCAGAGGCAAAAGCCGTCGTGATGCTTTGTGACTGGCACGATGTAGCCAGCGCCTGATTTCTTGAACAAATCCGCCCATTCGTTAGCATTCCAGTTCTCAGCTTTCCACATATCAGTGAAATTCTCGTAAGGAAAATCCTGACCATAGGTAGCTAAATGGTGTTCATAGGAAGGTCCCTGACCGACGCGGATGGAGTTCATATACCATTCGGAGTACGGATTGTTCGAAAACCAGGTGATATCGGTCGGGATATCGCCCAGTTCACAGGTCGGCGGCGCATATGCCGGTACTGAGTAAGCCCCCCAGTGGATGAAAATACCCAGCTTGCAATCGTCAAACCATTGCGGAACCTGATGGGTCCGGACAGATTCCATGTCGGGGGTGAACTGGCGGGGATGGTACTTGGATGAAGACATGAAGGTGACCTCCTGTTTATTCGCTCAGCTGTCAGCCGGGCGTGTCTTGCGATCGTCAGGGATGCTCAGCCTTTGACCGAGCCAGCGGTCAGGCCGGCAACGATGAATTTCTGGCTGAAAAGGTACAGGATCGTGATCGGCAACGCAGTCAGGACCAGATCGGCAAAGACGTAGTTCCAATTGCTGAAATACTGGCCGAAGAAGTTGTAGACCGTCAGGGGCATGGTCCAGTTCTTGGAATTGTTGAAAAAATAGATCGGAATCATGAACTCATTCCAGGCGAACATGGCGGTCATGACGGTTGTGGTGGCAAAGATCGGCTTTAAAGTGGGCAAGATGACTGAGACGAACAGTCGCAGGGTACTGGCTCCATCGATAAAGGCGGCCTCATCCAGTTCACGGGGAATGCCTTTGATGAAATTGATGAACATGAAGATCGCCCAGGGCAATTGAACAGCGGCCATGACCATGATGACGGCAAAGTGGGTGCCAATCAGGTTCAGCATCTTGAGCATGGCGAAAGTGGTGATGATCTGCAGGGGAGCGACCATGCCAGCCAGGAAAAAGGACTGGAGGAAGCGGGACCATTTGCTTTCAACACGGGCGAGGATGAATCCACCCAGTGCGGCAGAGCCGACACAGGCGATCAGCACACCCAGGGTGACAATGATGCTGTTCATCATGGACAAAAGGATTTTGCCGGTCACGATGACAAAGGAATAGTTGGCAAATTCCCAGGTTGTCGGGGGAAGGGCATTGAATTTCAAGGCTTCGGCGGGAGTTTTGAATGAGCCAAAAATCATGACCAGAAGGGGAATGATAATCAGGAAACTGCAGGCGATGACAACAATTTCAACGATGAGATTGATCAAGCGCTCTTTGTCTTTCGGTTTCATGACTTAACTCACCTCCTTTTTTTTCAGAACGGTGTTCATCAGGGTCGACAAGGTGAAGACGGTGATGAACAGGATCAGGCTCATGGCAGTCGAACGGCCTAGCAGCCCTTGTGAAAAAGCACTATAGATGTATGTACTGAAAACTTGCGAGGCAAAACCAGGGCCGCCACCGGTAATGACAAAGACTTGTTCAAAGACTTTCAGGCCACCGATGGTATTGAAAACGATATTGACGGTGAAAGCAGGCATCAGCAAGGCCACGGTGATCCGGCGGAATTGCTGCCAGCTGCTGGCACCATCAATCCGGGCAGCTTCATAATAATCATTAGGTATGCTCTGCAGACCGGCGAGGAAGACGGCCATATTGAATCCTGTCCAGCGCCAGACATCGGCCAGGATGACGACTGGCAGGGCGGTCTTGTAGCCGCCAACCCAGTCCTGCTGCAGGCTTTCCAGCCCCAGTGTGCCGAGGAACTGGTTGAACATGCCATCGAAGCGGAAAATGGCGTCAAACATGATGCCGACAACGACCATGGACAAAACCGCCGGCATGTAATAAACCGTCCTCAGGAGATTACGGGTTTTCAGTGGACGATTGACAGCCAGGGCGACAAATAGTCCGAGGATCGTTTTCAAACCGGCAGTAAAAATCGCAAAGATGAATGTGTTCTTAACTGAAAGCCCAAACTTGCGGTCGGTGAAAATATACAGGAAGTTATCCAGGCCATTCCAAACTGGGGTGGTGAAGCGGGAGAGGTTCCAGTCCGTAAAAGCCAGGACAAAAGATGCCAGGACTGGCAGAACAAAAAAGAAACTGAAAATCAGGACTGCCGGGATGACAAGGCTTTTCTGGTATGGCAACAATGTTTTTTTTCGCATGATCAGGAGCCTTTCCACTGGACCAAAAGATTGGGTTTCTGGCAAGACAGGGCTGGCAGCAGCGAGCTGCCAGCCCTGTTCCAGTTCAAGTGTTTGAGATGAGGAAATGGGTGATCAGAAACCAGGTTGCTGATTCTGTTTCATGTAGTCGGCGTAGATCTGCTGCCAGTCAGCCAATGTGTCTTCAGCAGAGATGTCCTGGGCAACCATGTCAACATAGAGCTTCCACAGTTCGGTCCAGATCGAGCTGGCGACGCCCATCGGGTCATTGATCTGGTAGGTGTATTTGCCGGTCGAGAGGTATTTGTCAACGAGTTCCTGGACGCTGGGGTCGACGGTGCCGCCATTGACATCGTTGAAGGCCGGGAAGCCAGCCAGGTCGGCATAGTAAATGTCCATGATTTCAGGCTGAGACCAGCGGTCGAGGAATTCGAGGGTCTTGTCAACCTGCTTGCCACCCTTCATGGCGAACCAGCCACGGACATAGGCGCCCGTGCCCATGATCAGCTGATCATTGAAAGGGACGACCCAGGATCCGAATTCGGCATCCGGGAATTTGGCCTTGGCATCGGAAACGTACCATTCACCGTTCAGGTAGACAGCGGCTTTGCCGGAAGGCAGGGCTTCTTTGGCGGATTCGTAATTGGCAGACAGGTGGTCTTTGTTGACCAGGCCGAGTTCATAGAATTTCTTGTACTGGTTCATGACTTCCTTGAAACCAGGGGCATCCGGGAAGGTCAGTTCATTTTTCAGGAGTTTCTGGAAAACATCGGTGTCATTGGGGTAGTTGTAGACGGCAAAACCGAGGGTCATGTAGACCTGGGTGGTCCAGGTATCGGCGTTGGTGACATACAGGGGAGTGACTTTGCCATTGCTCTTGTCTTTGATTTCCTGCAGGCGGGCATAGAACTCATCCATCGTCTGGGGTTGTTCAGTGCTGACGCCCAGTTCAGCAAGAAGCTTCTTGTTGAAATAAGCTGCGCCGAAGAAGCTGCCTACATCACGCGGCATGGCATAGATGTTGCCATCGGTGGGATCTTTGAGCAGGTCCGGGTTGATCAGGCGTTTGGCCCAGGGCTGATCATTCAGGGGCACACAGTTCTCGGTTGCACCGAGTTCGATATTGTTCGAAGGAGTATTGTACTCGATGATGTCAGGCACTTCATTGGTGGCAACCTTGGCCCGGGCAACCGTGTAGTACTGGTCATCCGGCAGGACCTGGAAATCAATGGTATAGTTATATTTTTCTTTCATGACCGCTGCCATTTTGGCAAAGATTTCAGCACGATAGCTGCCTTGGGCTGTCAAGATCGAGATTGTGACAGGCTCATTGGTGGCGGCAGAGGCGGCTTGCGAGGAAGCTTCGCCGGCAGTTGTTGCTGCAGCTGCTGTTGTCTCTGCGGTTGCGTTGCCACAGGCAGACAGGATCATTACGGAAAAGAGCATAGCCAGAATCAAAGCGAGTGATACAATCCGTTTCATCTTCTCTCTCCTTCTCAATTGCCCTGGTTTTCCCTGGGCTGGGTTCATGCTAGCATGGACTTGCAGTCCTGCAGAATATCAAATATAAAAATAATGCATGTAAAAAATTAAAAACTGGACAGGATTTGACCATGGCTAAACGTTTGCCCAACTTCAGAAACCGGATTTTTGCCAGCTATATCTTGTTACTGGCCATTGTTTTTGTGGTCGCCATACCAGCCAGTTATTTCTACATGAGCAGCTCTCTTCGTGAGCTGG
>JAQUEY010000111.1 GCA_028684955.1 Eubacteriales bacterium | reverse complement strand
TTTCTCATTCAATACAATTTGCGCGATAAACTGACCATCCACGGCCATGAAGCCCGCTGTTCCATCATAGCGTTCGGCGGTATAGAGGATGCTTCTTGTTCCTGTCCCCCCACCGACCTTATTCGTTACAGGCAGTTCGCCGGCAAAAGGAACATCGGTATCGCAAGTGTTCTCAACCCTCACCCGCAAGCGATGATCAAGATAGATTGCTTTGACCATAATTTCTTTCTCTTGGCCCGTTGGTAATCTCAGACAAGCTTCAAGTGCATTCTCTAATGCATTCCCAAGAATACACGTTAAATCGACCGGATCGATACCAATGTTGTCCGGAATATTCACATCAAAACTGGTTTTGATGTTTTTACTTTCGGCTTGGAAGGCATAATAATTCATGATGCTGTTTGCGATGGGATTGATGCAATAGGACCTGCTGTTCTGCACATCGATGGTAGAGTCAAAGCTTTTCATGTAACGCTGAAGTTTCTCGATCTCTCCACTTTGCAGCAAGCCCATGACGACCGTGTTGTGGTGATGCAGATCGTGGCGCTGTTTGGCCGCCAGTATTGCTGTTTCCTTTTGGCGAATCAGTTCCGCTTCCCATAATTTTTCCTGTTGTGCCATGAGCAGTTGACGCTTTTCCAAAGCGTATTTTTCTACAATTGCATGAGCTTGAATGTACAGGAGATAATAGACTGCCATAAACAACACGTACACAGTCACAATAATGATTCTTGACCAGTCATTCAGTGCCCAATGCCAGTAGGCCTGAGGATAGTACAGCACCACAATTTGCAGGATCAGAAAAATGAGTGGTACCAGGAACGCCGTTCTCCACTCTTGATCCAACGCCTCAACCAAATTCCGAAACCGCGGTCGAACGAATTTGAACAAGAGCGGAATCACAATCAGATAAATGATCGTACGTGTCACAATAAGCATGGCTGCAGCGGCACTTCTTTCCAAACCGACGGTAAAAGTGTCACCGAAAAAACCAATTGAGACATAGACATTGACAAAGGTCAAAAAGCTGAATAAAGACACAAAAAAGCGATCCCCGGAGCAAATCAAAAACCAGGAAAGTTCTATCCCTAAGATGAAAAGGACCGCAACGCGCTCCACTGAAGCAGTCCCTAAAGAATAGAGGAGATAAGAAAGAAGACTGATTCCAAAAATCATGACGCTCAGCCCCATGACGATCCGTCTTTTGATGGGTTCTTTAATCAACATCACGGAGGAAGAAATCAAAGTAAATCCTATTACGGATTGCAGGAAAGATAAAAACGCCAAGACATAGTACAGCACAGCCGTTTCCTCCTCAATTTTCTAGCCTAGCACATCGTTTGAATCGAAAAGCATCCTGGGGCAAATGCCGTCTTTTCGTGGGTTATTGCCCATTTACTTCTCTGAGGAGAGCTGAAAAGATAAAAACGCTTCCTTAAGCTTTTGGTAAGCCCGATAAGGATAAGTGATCTGTTCACCTGTATCAAAGACGATGAGCGCCTTCGTAATTTGCCGGACATACTTTAAATTCAAATTGACTGAGACGCCACATCTCACAAAAAATTTGGCGGGGGCCAAAAGTTCGAAAAGTTCCGCCGATGTCATACGCACTTCAATTTTTTCTTTGTTGACCAAATGAATAATTTGGTAATTATTTCTGCCGGATTCAGTAAAAACCACATTTCTTGTATAAAGGCGCATCATTCCCTCTGTTGTTTTAAGGGTAATGAAGTGGCGGCGTTCGACATTCATGCGGTTTAAAACCTTGTCCAAAGCCAGGAAAAGTGTACGATCTGAATACGGCTTGGTTATATACTGACAAGCATCGACTTCAAAAGCCTCCAAAGCCTTATCGCGAGAGCTGGTCAGAAAGATGATTTCTCCCTTGTCGCCAAGCTGTCGCAGTTGTTTGGCCGCTTGAGTGCCCGAAATTCCTGTCATATAGATGTCGAGGAGATAAATGTCAAATCCTCCATGATCTTCGACAAAAGAGATCATCTCTAAAGATGAAACAAATGAAGTGACCGTCCAGTCCACGTTTGGATGTTCGTGTTTATATTGAGCAAGATGATCTTGGATCAGATCGAGTTGTTTTTGATCATCGTCACAGATAGCGATTTTAATCATAATGATACCTTTAACTAATAAATACTCAGCTTGTTTAGGACTTGCTAGACTGGCCAATTAGAGTGTCAATAATATTTTAACATTCATTGATGATTAACCTAATCTTTTAATTTGGCAAAATTAATCCCAGGCATAGACAAGAATGCCCTGTTGCCTGGCTTTTTCACGCATGGCCGCAGCAGGTTTCAAGCCAGTTCTATTTGACAATCCACTAGGCTAGTTGATATCCTATTTTCGTATTTGCAAACTTTCGCAAATAGAACATATGCCAGGAATCTCAGGAGGCACGTCATGATCTATCTGGATTACAATGCCACCACACCCGTTGACCCAGGCGTAGCCAAGGCTTTGATGCCATACATTTTCCAGCATTTCGGCAACCCGTCCAGTAGCCATGCTTATGGCCAGACAGCCAAGGCTGCCGTGGAAAAGGCCCGTGGCCAGGTCGCAAAACTTTTGAACTGCACGCCCAGCGAGGTCCTCTTCACCAGTGGAGGCAGCGAGTCCAACAACACCGCACTCAAAGGCGTCGCCTGGCATCTCAAGGACAAGGGTAATCACATCATCACGTCCGAGACCGAGCATCCGGCTGTGCTCAATGTCTGCGCCTGGCTGAGCACACAGGGTTTTGAGATCACCTGTCTGCCCGTCGATGTCCTGGGCCAGGTCCGGCCTGACGATCTGGCTGCGGCGCTGACCGACCGTACCATCCTGGTCAGTATCATGCATGCCAATAACGAAACCGGCACCATCCAGCCGATCCGCCAGCTCTCAGAGCTGGCACATCGCCAGGGCGCCCTGTTCCACACCGATGCTGCCCAGTCCGTTGGCAAAATTGCTACCGACGTCCACGAGCTGGGTGTCGATTTACTCACCCTCGCCGGGCACAAGCTCTATTCCCCAAAGGGTATCGGCGCCTTGTACATCCGGCAGGGGATCGAGATTGAGTCCCTGATCCATGGCGCCGGCCATGAACGCGGACTGCGTGCAGGAACTGAAAATGTCCCTTACGATGTCGCCCTCGGTCAGGCATGTGAAATAGCCCTCGTTCAGCTCAGCAATCCGATCATCCGCGAGCTGACCGACTACTTCTGGAGCGAACTGCAAATCGGCCTCGGTGACCAGATCCATCTCAATGGACACCCCACCGAACGCCTGCCTAACACCTTGAACATCAGTTTCCTGGGCTGGAATGGGCACGAGCTGCTGGCTCAGCTACCTGATGTAGCTGCCTCGACCGGTTCAGCCTGCCACTCGGGAGAGACAGCCTTGTCTCCGGTCCTCAGTGCTATGGGCGTTTCCCCGGAAATCGGTCGCGGAGCTGTCCGGTTCAGTCTGGGTCGCTTTACCCAGAAAACCGAAATCAATCTGGTCGTGGATCAGATCCTGACCGTACTGAAACGAGGCCAGTAAAATGGAGAGCAGCAAAGAACTCTATGACATGCATGCAGAATTCTGCAAATTCATGGGCAATGCCAAACGGATCGAAATCCTGTTTTTGCTCGGCGAAGACGAACTTTGCGTGGAAGAGTTAGCCACTCGCATGGACGTTCCCATACCCAATGTCTCGCAACATCTGGCGGTCATGCGTGAAAAAGGCGTGGTCGCATCGCGGCGAGCTGGCAACAAGATCTACTACCACCTCGCAAACCAGAAAACGCTCCAGGCTTGCATCCTGATGCGCGAAGCCATGATCGAGCGCGTTGAAGCTTGTGTGGCGAAAATCCTTGCCTGACGAACAGAAATGTAGCCTCAGCAACTAACATCACAGCATTGAGCCATTACGATTGAAGTGTATGAATCAAGTTTATTTCCAGGAGGAAGTCCCAAGTGAAAGTTGGCCTGATCCGTTGTCTGCAAACCGAAGACATGTGCCCTGCAACAACCTGTTTCAAAGTCATGGATAAAAAAGTCCTGGCTTTTAAAGGGATTGAAGAAGACATTGAGCTGATCGGGGTGAACACCTGTGGGGGGTGTTCAGGTAAGAAAGCTGTGACCCGGGCGGCTGAAATGGTCCGCCGGGGAGCCGACACCATTGCCCTGGCGTCCTGCATCACCCGCGGAAATCCGATTGGTTTTCCCTGCCCCCATGTCGAGCAGATGAAAGCTGCGATCGAACGTGAAGTTGGCCAGGAAATCCGTATGATCGACTACACGCATTAAAAGCAATAAATCAATATCTATAAATTGCTGTTGCAATATATAAAAAGTCGTGATATGATTCTAATCACGCACCGGACTAAGACAGTCCGCTCGAAAAGAGACTGCAAGGTCTCGCCTGATCGCTAGGGAATGGTAACGCTGTGGGGGCCACAGCCGGTAGGACTCCTGGAGCACATCGTTTCGGGGGTTTTTTCTTGCCAAGGGGTGCACAATCAAATCTGGCGATCGATCACGGCGCCACAATAGGAAAAGGAAACACACACAATGGACAAATCACTCTCATGCAAAGATTGCGGCGCTACCTTCGTCTTCACCGAAAGCGAACAGGCTTTCTACGCTGAAAAAGGCTTCACCAATGAGCCGACCCGTTGCCCGGACTGCCGCGCAGCCCGCAAGCAGAACCGCAACAACGACCGCGGTGGCAGCCGTGGTGGCTACGGAAACGGCGGCAACTACCGTTCCGAACAGCGCGAAATGTTCCCGGCCATCTGCGCCGCCTGCGGCAAGGAGACCATGGTCCCCTTCCGTCCGAGCAATGACAAACCCGTCTTCTGCCGCGACTGCTTCAAGCCCCGCAGCCGCTTCTAATCAGCCTTATCCTGCAAGATCTTCAGGATATAAAGCCAGTCAAACTTAACAAAACCCCAGTGGTCGGAGACAATTCCAGCCACTGGGGTTTTATAATGTGGATAATCCTTTCTACAGCAGGAGGTCTCCATGAACCAGTTTGTCTACGGTCCTGTCCCTTCGCGCCGTCTGGGCTTGTCACTGGGGATCAGCCCAATCCCGAAAAAGACGTGCAATTATTCCTGTATCTATTGCCAGCTGGGGCGAACTCATCCCATGACCAATACCCGTTCCCTATTCTACCCAGTCGAGGATATCCTCTCAGAATTCGACCAGATCCTGGCCCAAAGGGTTGCATTTGACGTGGTGACAATTGTAGGCGAAGGTGAACCGACCTTGTATTCAGGTCTGGGTTCTCTGATCAACGGGATCCAGACCCGAACGGAAAAGCCGGTGGCAGTGATCACCAACGGTGCCTTGCTCGGTGATCCCGAGGTCCAGTCAGAGCTGATGGTCGCAGATATCGTCCTGCCCTCCCTCGACGCCTGTGACGAAGCCATGTGGCACACGATCAACCGGCCGCACAGAAGCCTGGAATTTGCCCGGGTGAACCAGGGTTTGATCGATTTTTCCCATGCCTATCAAGGTCAACTCTGGATTGAACTCATGCTGATTGCTGGCATCAATGATAACGAAGCGAGCCTTCAGCAGTTCAAGGACATGCTGTCTCGGTTGAACTATGACAGGCTCTACATCAACACCCCGGTTCGGCCTCCGGCTGAGACGTGGGTTGCTGCAGCCAGTCCAGAAACCATGACCCGGGCAGTCACCCTGCTCGGTGGCATCTCGATTGACCTGTTGGCGTCAACAGGGTTTCACAGTGAAATAACAGATGATTATGAAGCGATCAAAAGCATTATCAAACGCCATCCCATGAACCAGCATGAGATCGAAGGTTTTCTACGTACCAGGGGGCAGATGCAACCCAGCGATCTTCTGGAAAAATTGCGCCAATCTCCTGAAATAGAAGTCCTTGAGTACAAGGGGTATCTGACATTTCGACTTAAATAGGTCAGACACGTTCCACAACGAAGGATCCCAGGCAACCTGGCCTGGGATCCTCTTTTTTGTTTTGCTGCTATTTGCTATGCGCGTGTCATTTTGGCACCGCATTGCGGACAAGTGACCTGATTGCAGGGCTGGGCTGTGGTATGGGCGATCCGTGTGACATGTATTGGGCTTATGCCCATAATCAGCATGAACCCTTTTTCGGCTCTTGTCAACGTCACTCAGGCGTCTTGCTCCAACTCCGGGCGCGCGAGCACTTTCGAGGTTGCCACCACAACAGCAAGCAAGAGGAACAGGAGTATGTTCAAGGCGAACGGCAGGCGCCGATCGAGGGAGGACAGATAGCCCAGGATGGAGCCGAAAGGTGACGAGATGGCAATCATGATGACGTAGATCAGGCTCATGACCCGGGCCCGGTCTTCTTTGTCATAGAAGACTGCGCCCAGCGCATCGCGCCGCGGCACAACCAGGGCATAAGCAACTGCTTCCAGCAGTGTGTAAACGATGACCAACAGCTGGCTGTCCGGACGTGACAGAATCAGGAAAACATGACTGGCCAGGTAGATGCCAAAGCCGGTCAGAAAAACGGACCGATAATGCAGGCGATTGGTCAGCGGCTGGATGATGAACATGAAAAGCAACATGATGACAGCCCGTCCGATCGGGAAGAGGGCCACGTATTTTTCTGGAATTCCAACATCCTGGGTGATGTAGAGAGCAAAAAAGTTGGTGATCGAAATCGACGTGATGTTGACGATCACCGAAATGACGAGAGCCAGACGCATTTCCTTGGATCGTATCACTTTGCTGAACACCTTTTGATAGCCCAGCAGCAGGGACATCATGGATTCCTGCTTCGTTTCTGTCATCCGTTTGACACCTTGTCGGGTCTCTGTGCTCCAGACATACAGGATGACAAATTTGGCGGTCATGAGGACGAACGCCAGCAGATAGAGGACTCTGACAGTTGGCACCAGCGAATAGCGGTCAACCAGCAAGGTCGAAAGCGGAGCGAAAAAGACGGCCAGAAGGCCAGCGATGTTGACCCAGGTGTAAATATTGACCAGTAAGTGTGGCGGTGTGTCCTCGACCAGCAAACATTGCCAGGACGTATTGGTGATATGCCACAGGCTGTTGAAAATGGCGGCAGCCAGGAACCACCAGAAATTCTGGGCCAGCATCCAGATCAGGGCAGGGATGCTCCAGGCAATGAGATCAATGAAGAAAGTCACCTTGCGGCGGCCGAATTTGTCGGTGACAATCCCGCCCATGGCAGCTGTGAAAACCTGCAGGACCATGCCGATCGTCAGGATCAGGCCGATCTGCTGGTCTTTGACCCCCAGGGCATACATGTAAAGCGTGATGAAAGGGGCGTACAGATTGAATGGAATACCCCAGAGAGGTTCTGTGAACAGGCAGGCCCTGGGATTGCCCTTGACCTG
>JAQUEY010000016.1:9624-30924 GCA_028684955.1 Eubacteriales bacterium | reverse complement strand
GCTGGCTTGCCGGCGGCTGCCCGTTCGTCGGGTGATTCGATGCCATGGTCGAGAGCATTGCGGATCAGGTGCATCAGGGGATCGGCCAGGTTGTCGATGATGCTTTTGTCGACTTCGGTTTCTTCACCGGAAAGCTGCAAATCGACATCTTTGCCGAGCTTGCGGTTCATGTCGCGGACGATCCGCTGCATCTTCTGGAAAGTTGCTGCCACCGGGACCATCCGGATCGACATGGCGAGGTCTTGCAGTTCATTGGTCAGCTTGAACAGCTGGCGGGCAGCCTTCTGGAAGGAAGGCAATTCCAGGCCTTCGAGCTCAGGATTCTTGATCACCATCGCTTCCGAAATCACCAGCTCGCCGACCAGATCCATCAGCTGGTCGAGTTTTCGGACCGGTACGCTGATCAGGCTGCTGCCAGTGGCAGATTTCTCCCCCTGGTCCGGTGAGAGGGCCGGGATCTCACCGGATTCGTCGCGTACAGGTTCGTGCTGGGGCATCGTCTCGAATTCAAGGCGTTCCAGAAACAAGGTCTGCTCCAAGGTTGTCTGTAAAATGGCGGGCTCGGCTGCCGAGGTGAAGCGGATGTAAAACCCTTGTTCCCGAATCAGGCTGGTGCTGTCTTCATTGTCGGCAATATCTGCCGGGACATAGGTCATCTCTTCGGTCAAAGGCATCAAGCTGTGAATGGCTGAAAAGGCGCGCAGGTTCTCCATGGCACAGCCTGGCTCAAACCAGAGCCGGGCCTGATACCGTTCAGGCTGGATCCACGTCTCTGCCTGGGAGTGTGTGGCCATTGAGGCGGCGAAAAACGCCCGGATCTGGGTGATCAAATCTTCTGGCTGTCCATCGGGGGATTCCCCCCGCTCGATCTTGGCAATTTCCCTTTTGCAGAAATCGACCGCCTTGAGTACGAGATCGGCCAGACGACCACAATCCACCCCTGTGTCTGGCTGACTGCGGTAGTGTTCAAACAAGTCTTCCAGTGCATGGGCCAGCTGGGCCAGGGCGTCGAATTCCATCATGGCCGACGACCCCTTGATCGTGTGCATGATGCGGAAAATGGCATCCACATGAATGGCAGTCAAGTGCTGGCTACGCTCAATGTCGAGCAGTTGTTCCTCAAGCTGCTCGATCAGCTGGACACTCTCGAACAGGAACATCTCGAGGATCGGGTCGCGATCTAGAATCTCACTGGCCATGTGCATCTCCTCTTGCTTATTAAAATTTGCTCAGGGCCTGAAGGACGGTTTCTTCCTTGAATGGCTTGACGATGAATCCCCGGGCACCGGCCACGACCGCTTCCTTGACCATGGCTTGCTGACCCATGGCTGACATCATGATGATCTGGGCCTGGGGATTGATCTGGCGGATCGCCTTGAGCGCGGCCAGTCCATCGACCTCCGGCATGGTGATGTCCATGGTCACAATGTCGGGGTTCAGGGCATGGTATTTGGTTATAGCCACCTGGCCGTTTTCCGCCTCGCCCACGACTTCATAGCCGTTTTTCTCGAGCATGTTGCGAATGGTCAGGCGCATGAAGGCGGCATCGTCAACGATCAGTACTTTTTTCATAGATACTCTCCCGGTTTGATGGTGGTGGATGTTAGATCACGCAAGTTGGTTTCAGCCGATCCTGTCAAGAAAGCGCCCTGTGGCTGGATAAACCGCTGCGGGTGCCAGACCTCCAGATGGAGCATGGATTTTTTTCAAGTTGTCCTGATACTGGTCGCGCTTGTTCGTGGACGCACGCTGCAAATCCTGGTCGAGAATTTCGATCACATGCAGCAGATCCGAGAGGGCAGGTATTTCGGAATCGTCCAGTCCAGCGCCAGCAGAAAGTCCTTGGCCCGGTGCGGATGATTCCTGGATCTGGTCGATCTCTTCCATGCAGGCCCGGCGCCGGATCAGCCAGAAACTCAGTTCGTCTTGCTCCTCTTGCTCCACCAGTTGCAGGCAGTGGAGTGTCAAGTCGCGCAGGTTTTGCAGCAACGTGAGGATCCGCTTGCTTTCGGATTGGTGTGAGGTCATGCGGCCGGAAAACGGATTCATTCGCCCACTACCCGGTTGAGGCTGCGGTAGCTGCGGACCACCTGTTCCCAAGTGTCGCGCAGTTCGCTGAGCATCTCTTCCACCGCCAAAGCCCGGCCAGAATCCTTGCTGATGTTGCTTTCGACCAGTTCGCGGTTGAAGAATTCATAGAGCTTGAGCAGGTGGGTGGACAGGTCGTTATCCAGATCAAGGCTGTCGATCAGGGCATCGATGATTTCCTGGGCTTTGACCAGTGCGGTCCCGGCTTCACCCGGTTTTTGCTCGGCGATGGCGGCCCGGGCCAGTCGGATCTGGCGAATGACGCCATCGTAAAGCATCAGGATCAGGTCGCCCGGACTGGCGGTCAGGACCTGCTGCTCACGGTATTGGTTGTAGCCTTTGTATCCATTCATACGGGGTCTCCTTTACTCAGGCAAATTGCTGGGCCAGCCAGCTGCTCTGGGACTGCATCTGGCTCAGGGCGGTCTCCATGGCTGTAAATTTGCGCCAGTAGGCGTCTTCCTTGTCGACGAGCTTGTCATTGAGAGTGGTGATCTGCTTGCTGTAAGCGTCGAGATCGCGCGTGTAATTGGCCAGACTGAAGGTCGCGCTGTAAGTGGTGAAGGCACTGGCCAAGCGGTTTATAAGACCGGATTCGCTGTATTGGGTCGCAGCATCGGTGGCTGTGCTGGTCTTGGTGAAAACCTGCATCACTTCGTCCGGATTGTTGGTCAGGGCATTGCGCAGGACCGTCTCGTCGAGGGAGATTTTCCCTTTCTCGAGGTAGCTGCCTGTCTCGAGGCCGATGTCGGCTGGGCTTTTGCCAATCCCGGCAACCGCGTCGTACAGACTGCGGCGCATATCGGACATCAATCGTTGGAGATTGCGGTCGTTCTTTAAAAGGCCACTCTTGGCCTTCTCTTCCCAGAGTTCGATGTCGGTCTCGCTCATCGATTCGCGCTGTTCGTCGGTCAGCGGGGCATAGTCGCGATTGACGTCCTCGCTCAGCTTGCCCTGGGCAAAATCGACCAGGTCGTTGTAGAGGGTCACAAAGGACTGGATCTTCTTCAAAGCAGGTTCGATGTCGCGGGCGACGGTGAACGAGACGCTGGACGCGGTCGGCTCGGACAGCTGGTAGCGCAGGCCATCGATTGTGAAAAAGTTGCTGCTGCGGGTGATGGCGGTGCCATTGATCGATAAACTCGCGTCCTGGCCAGCCGTGATAATAGTGGCCGAAAGGTCGAAGGCAGAGGGGGTCACGCCATCATTGCTCATCGCGTTGCCGCTGATGTTCTCAATCGTCAGGCTGGATGCGGCGCCGGTGGTGCGCGAAGAAATCGAGATCTTGTTGGTCAGCTCGGAATAGCTGATCACGACATTGGCTGAACTGGCGTTGATCTCGTTAAACATCGTCTGCAGGGTGTCGGTTTTCTGAAAGGTGAAGGCGACGTCGTTGATTTCAAACGAGACCTCGCCATTGGCATCAAAGGTCAAAGGCGTGCTGAGGGCAAGGTTTTCCAGTGTCGAGCTGCGGCTGAGTGTGTCTGTTGCGATGGCTCCACCGCTGGTCATCGAGGCGGCCGTGGCCAGCCGGTCAATCCGGTCGATCACGACCGTACCTGCTGTGGCTGCTTCGGTGGCGGACAGGCCGACCGCGATGCTGGTCGAAGTCGTCTTCACGGTATAGGTGTTGTAGGCGCTGGCGGACATCAGGTTGGTGTCGGGCGAGAGGACGCTCATCGTCGCACGGCGGAAATCGCTGACCTTCTGGTCCACGGCCTGGCGGGCTTCACGGGCCCATTCGAAACGCGTTTTCTGCTGGATCACCCGGTCGACTTTGAGTTGCTCGACTTTCATCAGGCTCTGGACCATCGACTCGGTGTCGAGGCCTGATGCCAGGCCTGAGAGGCGCAGATTGGAACTTGTCATGGGGACACCTGCTTTCGGATATGATCTAGGCGCAGGAAACACAGCACCCGGCTGTCTGGACACGCCAGGCAGAGGGGATCATGAACCGGATCCTGTGTGGTCTGCGACTGGGAAAGAGTCAGTCAAAGGGATTCTCCAGGCAGGAGCGGCCATGGTGCCCCTACCTGGATGGTCCATTCAGTTAAACGAAAAGGAATGATTAGCGGAGAAGCTGGAGGACACCCTGCGGCGCCTGGTTGGCCTGGGCCAGCATCGCCTGAGCCGCCTGCTGGAGGATGTTGTTCTTGGTCAGTTCCATCATTTCCTTGGCCATGTCGACGTCACGGATACGAGACTCGGAAGCCTGCAGGTTTTCGGCCGAGGTGTCAAGGTTCTTGATGGTGTGCTCGAGACGGTTCTGAACAGCACCAAACTGGCTGCGCTGTGTTGAAACCTGGCCAATGGCCACATCCAGCTGCTCAATCAAGGTGTTTGCTTGGGCATTTGTGCTGACAATGCTCTCTGCAGCGACATTCGTGACCAATGTTTCAAGATCTGTTGCTCCGGGTGTTGTACCAAGCTGAGCTGTAGTCATATCACCAAACGTTACGGAAAGATCCTGATCAGAGTCAGATCCGATGTGGATCTTGGCCGCTGTGCTGCCAGCCATGGTTGAAATGGTGTCAGTTGCTGCAGTGGACAGGTCCGTCACGATATTGGCAGCAGTTTTTGCTGAAGCGCCACTGATTGTCAGGTTCACACCCAGTTCTTCAAAGTTCAGGTTCATCGTACCATCTACCCCGATGGTGGCATCCAGTGTGATTTCTTGAGAAACCGAATCAGAAACCCGGGTCAAGATAAGATTTCCTGCAGTTCCAGATGCAGTAAATGTGTAGTCCTCATTGGATTCAGCACCAGACACGTCAATTGAAGTAACTGCTGCTGCTGCACCAGTAGCCAAAGCTGTGCCAACGACTACTTCGCCAGTTGAATCGAGCTGGGCTCCTGCCAAATCACCATTCAGCAACGTTTTACCATTGAACTTGGTGTTATCAGCAATTCGATCGATCTCTTCCGACAAGGCTTTGAGCTCAGTCCCGATCGCAGTTCTGTCCTCGGACGCCAGTGTCTCATTTGCACCTTGAACAGACAGCTCCCGCATGCGCTGCAAAATCGATTCCGTCTCCTGCAGTGCGCCTTCAGCTGTCTGGATCATGGAAATGCCATCCTGGGCATTGCGGGAAGCCTGGTTCAGACCACGGATCTGACCGCGCATTTTTTCCGAGATCGAGAGACCTGCGGCGTCATCGGCAGCAGAGTTGATTCGCATGCCAGACGACAGTTTGCTCATCGATTTTGCACCAGCGGCGTTGGCAATTCCCAGTTGTCTGTGAGTGTTCATGGCCATCATGTTGTTGTTGATACGCATAAAAAAAGATCCTCCTTGAATTGTGTTCGGGCTGCGCATCCGTGCGCTGCCTTTTATTGTTCGGGCGATCCGTCCGGCTGTTCCGGGGCGCCGCCGGTTGGCTGGCTGAACCGCTCTTACTATCTATATCGCAGGATTTCGGGATAACTTAAGTGTTCATTTCAAAATTTACGATTTATTTTTCCAATTCCGTCTGGAGAATTTCTGCTCCCAGTTCCGTCTGACCGGTGGCAGCACCGAGCTGGGAGAGCACGGAGATGTCTGCCACATTGGCTTCCTGGTTGAGCGAGCCGACTTCCCTTAGCAGTTCGGCGCGCAGGATTTTCAGCGAGCGCGGTGCTTCGATGCCGATCTTGACCCGCTCGGAATCTATATCGAGGATGACGATCTTGACATCCTCACCTAAGAGGAAAGCTTCATTGATTTTACGGGTCACCACGAGCATGGTCAGAGTCCTCCTTGGGGCCGGCATACACCGCTGCGAAGATCGGCTGGCGAATCGGGTAGCGGTCATCCTCGACGATGACTTGGCAGCCTTGGTTGTTTTTCATGTTGATCAGGACTGGGGCAGCCAGATTGGCGGTCATGCGCGAGACGTCCGGCGGGATCACGACCACTGCATAGACCATCAAGTCCTCTTCCCTCGCCAGATCGAGCTCAACGATGGCGGCATCGTCGATGTCCGGGGAATAGTCTGGATGGATCATGAAGGGGCTGATCAGCGGCAGGGCGACATCCTGTTCGAGCGACTGGAGCCAGACAAAGGGCCGGGTCTGCTCGAGGTCCACCAGGGTGAAGCGCCGCAGCATCTCAAAGCCAGGCAACCCCTCTGCGAACTGGAGCACCTGATCGGGGTTGATCGTTATTTTACCAAAGATTCGCGTTAAAATGTCCATTTCTCATTCTCCGCTCGTTTATTTCAGGAAATCGACCAGGGAGGGCTGGATGACTTGGTCACCGATCGCCAAGGCAGCCTGGTAGACCGCTTCAGCCATTTTCAGGTTCATCACGACTTCGGCCAAGTCGGCGTCTTCGACTTCGGATTTGACCGTCTCATAATTGATCTGGTCATTCTCATAGCGGTTCTTGATCAGGTCGATCCGGTTCATGCGACCACCGAGATCCGTAGCCAGGTCCAGGACATCGACTTGCTTCTGTTTGAGCTTATTAATGCTTTGCGAGATCTGGTCCGACGAGCCATCGCTCTCAAGGCTTGCTATCAGCTCGTCAAAAACCGCGAACAGATTGTCTGCTCCGCTGCCCACCAGCTCAATGCCGTTGATAGAAATCTGGGTCGTCAGGTTGGTCCCGATCTGGTATTGGACCACCTGGTCCTGGAGTGCGGTGAGTCGGGCGGGGTCGAGGGCCGGATCGGCCAGGTTCTCACCCTGGTATGTCACGGTCCCATCGGCTGCAACGGCAAAGGGCGGATCGGTCGTGGCGTAGCCACCAAAGATGAAGGTGTTGCCATAGGACGCATTGGCCACCTGGACGAGGTGGTCGCGCAGCTGGCGGACCTGGCCGGCGATCGCCTGTTTGTCCTCGGCGTCATTCGTGCCGGTAGCCCCCTGGACCGCCCGTTCATAGGCCGTCTTGACCACCTCGTTGATCTCCAGCACAGCTGTCTCACTCTGGGTCAGCCAGGCCTGGGCATCGCCTATGTTGCGCTGGTATTGCTCGAGCTTGGCGAGTTTGTCGCGGATGGCAAGGGCTCCCATCGCAGAGGCCGGGTCATCAGACAGGCGGACCAGTTTGCGATTGGTCGCCATCTGGCTCTGGAACTGGTTCATCCGGCTCATGTTGCGCTGCAAGTTGTTCAGGTAATTGTCCGACATCATGGAGTTGGTCAGGCGCATGCGTTCATACCTCGCTGGGGATGCCAGTCTTGGCCGGACATCCCGTTCATGTTATCGGCCGACGACGCCGGTGCGGTTGATCAGGACATCAAGCATTTCGTCGATCGCGGTCACCAGACGGGCTGCCGCGGCATAGCTTTTCTCAAAACGGACCAGGTTGGTCATTTCTTCATCCATCGAGACGCCAGCGACTGATTCGCGCTGCTGGTCGATGCTCTCGACCAGGATCTGCTGGCCAGAAAGCCGGCTGTCGGTATGGGCCGTTTCGATCGCCAGCGATCCGATGAAGGTGCCCAGAAAGCCGGAAAAACTGCCGATGTCTGGAATAGTCTGGCTGGTGAACAGGTCGCCCATCCGGAGCGCATTGACATTATCCCCGAGGGCATCCGGTGTGCCACTGCTGCTGAAGGTAACGGGATCCCCGGCCAGGGCAATCGTGTTGATATCGGCCAGAATGGCTGCATCCACAGCCAAGTCAGCCGCCCCGGTGCCAGAGAAAAAATTGCCTCCGGTAGCAGAAGGGTTGGTCAGGGTATAGCCGGCCTGATGCTGGATGTTGAACGCAGTCGCGATCCCCTGCGCCAGTTCATCCAGCTGGCTGGCCAGATAGGGCAGGCCGATCGCATCCGCCGCCGCGCCATCGCGCAGATCGAAAAGGCCCTTGAGGCTGCCGCTGGACAGGTCCAGGCTGGGACCGTCACTCCAGGTTACAGCCAGCAGGTTTGGCCCCGAGCTGTTCAGGGGGTTGGCCAGGGTCGCTGTCGCAGACAGCGACCGGCTGGTTGTGTGACTCACCAGCAAATTGTCTGGCTCACTGCTGTCGCCGATATAAACCTGAAGTTTGCCCTCGCCCGTCTCCACAGCAGTGAACTGGACCAGCCCGGATAATTCGTCGAGCAGGGCATTGCGCTTGTCGCGCAGATCGTTGGCTCGCTGGCCGGACAGCTCATAGCGGGCGATCTGGCCGTTGTAATCAGCCAGTGTCACGGCAATGTCATTGACCTGGAGGACCTGGGCGGCGATCGTCTGGTCGAGGTCGGTCTGCTTGTCCAGCAGCTGGCTGGCCGCATGGTTGAAGGTCTCCGTCAGAATCTGGGCGTTCTGGACCAGATTGGTCCGGAACTCCGGGCTGACCGGATTTTTGGCCACTTCCTGCACACTGGCTGAGAACTTGGCCAGGGCATTGGACAGACCCGTTCCGGAGAGCTCGTCAAAGACGCTCTCAACATAGGCCAGATGCTCGGACCGGGCGGTCAGCTCGCTGCTGGTGGCGTTCTCCCGCCAGTACTGGCGGTCGAGAAAGGCATTGCGGATCTGTTCGACCGTCACGGCCTCCACCCCACCCCCGACGGCGCCGCGCTCGGACACGGCAAAACGGCTCTGTATCCCGGTCGCCTCGACCGAGGCGACGACCAGGCGCTGGCGGGTGTATCCGGGCGTATTGGCATTGGCGATGTTGTGGCCGGTGACGTCCATCGCCTTCTGGCTGACCGACAACGCTTTGCGGGCAATATCAAAACCGGAAAATGTACTGCTCATGCTCACCTCACCAGACTTTATCAAACAGACTTTGCGCCTGGCTTTTCGTACGGTTGAGATTGCCGGCAGCATCATAGGCCGTGGTCTCGACCGTCCGGGTCGCCGTATCCATGAGCTCGTGGACATAGTCCAGATGCATCGTCAACAGGCGCGAATTGACCTCGTTGACCTGCTGCAAATCACCCAGGATCCCGGCAAAATCAGCCTGCAGCTGTTCCATGGCCCGGCGTTGCTCCGCCGATTGCCAGGGCAGGTTTGGCCAGGAAAGAGCTGCCGTTTCCAGCCCGAGCTGGTCAGCCAGGACCTGGCTGGCCTGGGACCGGCTCTGCTCGAGATGACCCAGCTGGTGCAGCAGGGTCGCTTCGGCAGCCAGGATGTCATCGAGCTGCTCGATGTCCCCGCGGACGATCGTCTCGCGCTTGGCACGGGCCAGGCGGAGTAATTCACCATAGGCCGTTTTCTGCGCCGTAACCGCAGCGATCACCGGCTCGATCGCCGGCGTCACAGGGATTCACCAGCGGCGTCATCCGGCGGCACGTCACGATCCAGGCCAAGCATCTTTCCTGCCACCCGGTCGATCGCGATCGTATATTGGCCTGCGGCAAGGCGGTTGATGATGCCATGGATTTTGTTGCTTGGCTCCAGTTCGGACTCGCGGGCAGCCCCGATCAGGCTGGCAAACAGCTGGGCCCGGTCGGAGATTTCGACCGTGTCGCTGGGCGCGGCCAGGGTCGTCGCTGCTGCCTGTTTCTGGCTGACGACTTTCTCATAACGGTGGATGGCAGTCGAGGCAATGAGCGGATTGATTTTCACAAGGATTCCTCCTTTTCGTCTGGACGTAGGTCAATTTGCTGCAGCAAGGTCAGCGCCGGATGTCGTTTTCGGTGGCCCTCATCTGGTCGGCGGTGGTCAGGGCCCGGCTCATCAGGGAATAGGCGCGCTGGGCCTGCATCAGGCGGGTCATTTCATCAGCCAGCGAGACATTGGACCCTTCGAGGGCCCCCTGGCGGACGGTGGTTGTGGTCGCGACAGGGTCACCGGAGGCCGCACTGGCACGATACACGTTGCCACCCAGGGACTCCAGGCTGGACGGATCGGCAAACTGGACGATGCCAAGCCGAGCGATGGGTGTTTTGTCCTGCACCAGCTGGCCATCCGGGGTGATAGCCATGAAGTCCAGAGACTGGCTAGCTGAGATGCGCTGTCTGTCAGCATCGAGGACGAACTGGCCGCTTGAGGTCACCAGAAAAAATTGTCCATCCAACGCCACCTGGCCAAAAGAACCGTCACGTGTGTAGGCCACACTGCCATCGGCTGATTCCACCTGGAAAAAGCCCGGGCCGTCGAGTGCCAGGTCCAGG
Source organism: Eubacteriales bacterium (assembly GCA_028684955.1). Lineage (GTDB taxonomy): Bacteria > Bacillota > Clostridia > Saccharofermentanales > UBA5734 > UBA5734. The sequence goes on along the minus strand of JAQUEY010000016.1, from coordinate 20,803 downwards.
GGCTGTCCGGTCACGTCCAGCGGACCACTGCGATCATCCCGGATCACGGACTGGCTGGTCAGACCATGACCCAGCTGCAGGTTACCCGTCTGGCTGTCCGCCGGCTGGGCCGGATTTTGCATGGCTGTGTACAGGGCATCCCCGAAATCGATCCGCTGACTCTTATATCCGGTGGTGTTGATGTTGGCGATGTTGTTGGCTATGGTGTCGATGCGCTGCTGCTGAGCCAGAAGGCCCGCGGCGGCTGTCCGCATGGTGTTTGACATGGTGTCCTCCTCCTGTCTCAGAGCCGGCCGATCTCATTGACCGACTTACCCAGTTTTTCGTCAAAAATCTTGACCATCCGCTGGTTGATTTCGTGGCTGCGGTAGATTTCGATCATGCTGGCCATCTGGCTGGACAGGTCGACGTTCGAGCTTTCGAGAAAGCCCTGGCGGACTTCGCTGGTCCCGGCTGTTTCCTTTATGGTTGCATTAAAATTGCTGTAGAGGTTGGCGCCTTCCTTGCGCAGTCCCTGAGGGTTGTCGAATTCGACCAGGCGCAACTGGAGGCTACCGTCCGGTGTCTGGATTCGTCCGCTCGGACTGACAGCAAAACCGTTCTGGCCGATGTTCAGAGGGCCCTCTGTCCCGAGCACGGGCCAGCCCTCCTGGGTGGTCAGGATCCCTGCGGCAGAAACCTTGAAATTGCCCGACCGGGTGTAGCGCTCGCCTGCGGGGGTTTCCACGGCAAACAGGGCATCCCCGCTCAAGGCCAGATCGGTCGCAAGACCGGTTTCTTCCAGCGCACCCTGGTCAAACGAGGTGGCGATTTCATCGATGTGCACGCCCTGGCTGAAAGTCCCGACTGGTGTGGGGGTGCCCATCACCGCTGGATCCTCGAGGCGGCTGACCAGCTGCGCCTCAAACGAACGGGAGAGCAGATCGTCCTGCTTGAAGCCGGTCGTCGTCGCATTGGCCAGGTTGTTGGTGACCACATCCATCCGCCTTTGCTGGGTCAGCATACCGGTATGAGCCAGATAGAGTCCTCGTAACATTAGGCTTACCTCATTTCGCCGGTCCATCGTGTGCCTACGATCGCCCCGGCCTTACTCTCTATATCGACGCTTTTGGCAATAACTTGAGTCATTTCCGGATCACTTCGACGCGCATCAGGCGATTCAGGCGGGTTTTCAGTTTGAGCAGGACGCTGGAATGGATCTGCGAGATGCGGGACTCCGACAATTTAAGCACCTGGCCGATTTCTTTGAGGGTCAGCTCCTCGTCGTAGTACAAAGACAAGACCAGCTGTTCCTTGTCCGACAGGGCCGCTATCTCCTCGCGCAGCAGCCTTTCGAGCTCCTGCTTTTCAAATGCCGCCTCGATCCGGCTGTCCTCCGGGATGTCCAGGCCGTCATCCTGGGCCGTGCTGAGCAGCTCATCGAGCCGCAGCACATTGAGGCAGTGCGCCTCGCCCAGGATTTCCTGCAGCGTCGCCAGATCGAGTCGCAGATACTCAGCCAGCTCGGCATCGCCCGGAGTCCGGCCGAGGCTGTGGCCCAGGCTGTCGATCGCCCGCTCGACCATCCGGACCTTGAGCCGCAAGTGGGTGGGGGCAAAGTCCTGGCGGCGCATGTAGTCGATGATTTCACCCCGGATCCTCAGCTGGGCATAGGACTCGAACGGGACACCCCGGGCCAGGTCAAAGCGCTCGAAGGCATCCATCAGGCCGATGACACCGGTGCTGATCAAGTCATCGTAGTCATGATAGGACTGGGTCGAGGGATACAGGCGGTTGACAACCCGCTTGACCAGGCCGATGTAGTGCAGCAGCAGCTCGTTGCGGCACTCGAGGTCACGGGTCCGGGCATAGGTCTGCCACAGCAGGTCAAGCGCCAGATTGTGCGCCGGTGCCGAGCCGGCAGCCGGTTCGGTGGAAGGTGTAGGAAGCTGGTTCATGTGTTCAGGCTGACCATCCTTTCAGCAAGAATTTCGACCTGGTTGTCGATTTCGTTGTAGGACAGGACCGTCAGGTCCGGGATGATGGGTTCGGCCAGGCGTTTGAAATGCGGCCGGACCGAAGGTGCAGCCAAGACAACCGGATTGCGGCCCTGGGCGGATTCGGCCGCCACCGCTTGCTTGAGACTGCCGAACACCTGCCGGACCTGGTCGGGTGCCAGGGCGACAAAAGAGCCATGTTCGGTCTGGCGGACTTTCTCCAGGATCAGCTGTTCCAATGTCGGGTCGAGGGCAATGCCAAACAGGCGGTTGTCCTCGGCATGCCGGCGGGTGATCACGCGTTTCAGGCGTTGGCGGACCTGTTCGACCAGGAAGTCGGGATGGCGGTTGACTGCAGCCTGGTCGGCCATGGTCTCGACAATGGTGCCCATGTCGCGGATCGGGACACCTTCGCGCAGCAGACCGGCCAGGACTTTCTGCAGATCGCCCAGGGAAAGCAGCTTGGGAAAGACTTCCTCGCACAAGACTGGCTGGCTCTTGCGCAGATGGTCGACCAGGCTCTGGACTTGCTGGCGGTCGAGCAGTTCATGGCTGTGGCGTTTTAGAAGTTCCGACAGGTGGGTCGCAATGACCGATGTCGGGTCGATGATCGTGCATTGCAGCAGTTCGGCCTTGTCGCGGTCCTTTTTACTGATCCAGCGCGCTGGCAGGCCGAAGGCCGGGTCGACGGCAGCAATGCCCTTGAGGCTGTCCAGGGATTTGCCTTCCGGCTGCAGAGCCATCAGGTAGTCCGGCAGCACTTCGCCCTGGCCGATCGCCTCGCCGCGGATGCGCAGGACATATTCATTGGACTTGAGCAGGATGTTGTCATGCAGGCGGATCCCGGGCAGGATCAAGCCCAGGTCCGTGGCAAACTGGCGCCGGATCATGACAATCCGCTCTGGCAGGTCGCCGCCCTGGGCCGGATCGGCCAGACCGATCAGGCCAAAGCCCAGTTCCAGTTCCACTGGGTCGACACCCAGCAAGTCGGTCAGGTTTTCCGATGCCTGGCGCTCACCGGACACCGGTTCAGCCGCCCGTTCCGCGGCAGCTGCCCCGGCAGCTCGCCGCTGGCGCAGCAGCAGCCCCAGGCCGATCAGGAGGAACGCCAGGGCAAAGATCGAAAGCTTGGGCAGTCCGGGGATCAGTGCCAAGGCCATCAGCATGCTGCCGGCAAAGATCAGGAGTGTCGGCTGGGCGGACATCTGGTCGATGATGTCGCGGCCCAGGTTGTTTTCTGACACCGATCGGGTGACCAGGATGCCGGTCGCGGTGGTGATCAGGAGCGCCGGCAGCTGGCTGACCAGGCCGTCTCCCACCGTGGCCAGGGTGTAGATCTGGATCACCTCGCCGATCGGCAGGCCGGAGGTCAGCATCCCGATGACAATGCCGCCGATGATGTTGATCACCGTGATCAGGATGCCGACGATCGCGTCACCTTTGACAAACTTGCTGGCACCGTCCATCGAGCCATAGAAATCAGCCTCGCGCTGGATCTTTTCGCGCCGCTTTTTAGCTTTGATTTCATCGATCAAGCCGGCATTGAGATCGGCGTCGATCGCCATCTGCTTGCCCGGCATGGCATCGAGGGTGAACCGGGCTGCCACTTCCGCGACGCGCTCCGCACCTTTGGTGATGACCATGAACTGGATGATGATGATGATCGCAAAAATGATCACACCGACCGCCAAGTTGCCCCCGATGACAAATGAACCAAAGGTCTGGATCACCGCGCCAGCCTCACCGCCATTGCCCAGGATCAGGCGGGTCGACGAGATGTTGAGGGACAACCGGAACAACGTCAGGATCAGGAGCAGCGACGGGAAGGCTGAAAACTCCAGCGTTTCTTTCGTGAACATCGAGTACAACAGCACAATGATCGACAAACTGATGTTGATGATCAGGAAAAAGTCGAGCAGCATCGGGTCTAAAGGGACTAGGATCAGGATGATGATCAGGAAGACACCGCCTCCGACCAGCAAGTCTGTTGGTTTCATGCGCGATGGCCCTCCTTGAGCCGGGTGACATAAGCCAGGACTTCCGCCACGGCCCCATACAAGTCCGCCGGGATGGCATGCCCCAGTTCGCTGGAGGCAAACAGCATCCGAGCCAGTGGACGATTTTCGACCAGAGTAACGCGATGTTCACGGGCAACCGCCTTGATCCTCTGGGCCACCAAGTCCTTGCCCTTAGCCACCACGACGGGCGCCTTGTCCTTGCCGGCCTCATAACGCAGGGCAACGGCAAAGTGAGTCGGATTGGTGATGACCACAGTCGCCTCGGGTACGGCCTGCATCATGCGGCGCGCGGCCATCTGGCGCTGGATCTGGCGGATCCGCGAGCGAGTCTGGGGATTGCCTTCCATCTGTTTGAACTCTTCCTTGACCTCTTCCTTGGACATCATCAGATCCTTCTCGAAACGCCACCACTGGTAGACCAGGTCCACCACAGCGATCCCCAGAAGAACCAGGGCGCTGCGCAAAGCAATCTCTTCGATCAGGTCAAAAATGGTCCGGGTCGCCGTCGCCAGGTCATTGGCCAGCAAAAAACAAAGGCGCAGCAGGTTGGTTTTCAGGACCGGGTAGACCGCTGCGATGAGTATGATGATCTTGAGCAGCGCTTTGACCAGCTCCGCGACACTGCGCGAAGAAAACAGTCGTTTAAAGCCTTCCAGCGGGTTGATCCGCTCCGGTTTGACCGCCAGGGCTTCCGTGGAAACAAGGAATCGTGTCTGAGCCAAATTGACCCCGACTGCCAGGACCAAGGCCAGGCCCATGACCGGAACAAGTGCTTTGATCATCAGGAAGACACTCTGGCGATAAGCCAGCTGGGTCATCAGGATGGTCAGGGACTCCCCCTGGGGGATCCAGTCCTCATAGGCCGTCACCAGAAGGCTCTTGATCGCATGGCTCATCCACCCCAACATCAGGCCAATCGCCAGGACAAAAATCAGGATCTGGAGCGAACTGGAAAGATCTGTGCTTTTCATCACCTGTCCGCGTTTTCTTGCGTCAGACTTTTTCCTGGCTGTGGCCTTCTCCGTCTTTTCACCGCCGCTCATGCCACACCCCCCAGCAACTGGACTGTCTGGACCGATGCTGCAAACAGCTGTTCGAACACCTTCTCGGCAAAGGGGCCGTACAAGGGTTGCATGCCAAGAAGGACCACCACGCCCAACAACGTTTTCATGGGAATGCCAACTGTGTAGGCGTGGATCTGGGGGATCGAGCGCATCAGGATCCCGAGGAACACTTCGACCAGGAGCGAGGCTCCGATCAAAGGCAGGCTCAGGCTGACAGCGAGGGAAAAGGCACTCGTGAACTGGGCAATGGCCAAGGGGGCCAGGGCCATCCAGGACAGAGCCGTGCCCACTGGCGCCAGCTGGAACGATTGACTCAGGATGCGGATCAGGTGCAGATGGCCATTGTTTGCCAGAAAATACAGCAACAGGCCCAGGTTGAGGAAAACGCCGCTCAGAGGCGACTGGGTGTATGTCTGGGGATCGAGAACACTGCCAATGCCCAGGCCCAGCTCGACGTCCATGATCTGGCCAGCCACCTGGGTCAGACCGAAGAAGACTTGGCCGACAAATCCCAGGATCAGGCCAATTCCCGTCTCCTGCAGGATCAGGAGCGCAAAGGTCACGACGGGATAATCGGCCGGTTCGGCAGGCAGATCTTGCACCGGAACCAGCAGCAGCGTCAAGAGCAAGCAGAAACCGACTTTAAACTGGGCAGGCAGGGTGCGACGGCCAAAAACCGGCGTCGCCAGGAAAAAACCACCCAGACGCAGAAATACCAGGAAATAATGCGGCAGCAAGGCAGGATCGGGCAAGGGGACTGTCCATGTGCTCATGTTCATTCCACCAGTGTCGAGATGCTCGCAAAGACTTGGAGCGTGAATTCAGTCAGACGCGTCAGCATCCAGCTGCCAAAAAACAGCAGCGACAGGAGGATGCTGAGGATTTTCGGAATGAAGACCAGCGTCTGCTCGTTGATCTGAGTCATGGCCTGGAAAATCGAGACCAAAAGGCCAACCGCAAGCCCGATCAGCAGCACCGGTGCCGACACTTCGATCACCACGGTGATGGCTTCTTTGAAAATCTGGAGGATGACGGCCTGGTCCATGGTGAGTCTCCTGTCTGGTTGGTTCTGGTGGTGGATTGAATCTGGATCGCTCTGGCCTGGTCTTCAGTGGAAACTGTCAAACAAAGTCTTAATCACGAGGGTCCAGCCATCGACGAGGACGAAAAGCAGGATCTTGAAGGGCAGGGAGATGACCGTGGGTGGCAGCATCATCATGCCCATCGACATCAGGGTGCTGGCGACGATCATGTCGATCACCAGGAACGGGACAAAGATGAAAAAACCGATCTGGAAGGAGCGTTTGAGTTCACTGGTCACAAAGGCTGGGATCAGGACACGGGTCGGAATATCTTCAAGGGTCGGGACCGATTCGATCTGGGCCAGATCCATGAACAGCTCAAGATCCTTCTTGTACACCTGGCGCGTCATGAAGGTGCGCAAGGGCTTGATCGTCTCATCAATGGCCACCGACTGGGTGATTTCACCGGCAACATAAGGATCATAGGCGTTGACCTGGATCTCGCTGATAAAAGGCCCCATGAAAAAGAAATTCAGGATCAGAGCCAGGCCGATCAGGATCTGATTGGGCGGCATTTGCTGCAGGCCCAGGGCATTTCTCACAAACGAGAGGACGATCAGGATCCGGGTGAATCCGGTCATCAGGATCAGGATCGAAGGCGCCAGGGCCAGGATGGTCAGGAGAACGAGCAAGTTGATGCCATCGCCCTGGTCGGCCGGCAATTGGATCGAAACCGCTGCAGCGTTCTGTCCCCACAGCAAGGGAGCGAAAAACCCCGTCGCCACCAGGCAGCCTTTGGCCACGACCCTTGAATGAATCACAGACTGCTCAGGTGTCTTTGTGGTCCGGCGGCCCAGATGGTCTGCGTGCACATGCGGCATGGATGAGATCCTTTCCTTGGGAAATCCAGCGATCGACCTGTTGATGAATGAACGGAACACCCCTGTCTGCTGTGGTGCCTGAAGGTGCCTCCAGTGAACCCTTGTCCGAGGGACTGCTGTCCAAAGGGCTTCTGTCCTTGGCCAGCGGCTCCAGCACTGAGGCGAACTCGGGCAGCTCTACCGCTTCACCCAGCGTGATGTGCTGGGGCGTCACACCAGCCAGGTAGACTTTCTCGCCCACCTGGACCAGGAGCAGCTGGCGGTCTCGGCCGAGACTGAGCCGTTCGATCACCTTGAGCTGGCTGGAGTGCCGGATCAGGTGCGGCCTTTGGGCCAGCAGGCGCGTTCCCCCGTAGGCCAGGGCAAAAACCAGCACCATCAGGACAAGGGCACCGAGATTTTGCAGCCAGCCGGACGAGTTCTCTGGCGCAGTCAGTGCGATCGTCACGCAGGGCATCATACGTTCGACCGCATTTTGCGGGCGCCGGAGAAAACCTCCGTGATCCGCACCCCGTAATTGTCATCGATCACGATGACCTCGCCTTTGGCCACGCTTTTGCCGTTGACGACCACATCAACCGGTTCGCCAGCCAGACGGTCCAGGGCAACAATCGATCCGATATTCAACTCCAGGATTTCCTTGATTGGCTTTTTGCATTGTCCCAGCTCGACAGTGATCTGCAAGGGAACATCGAGGATCAGGTCCATGCCGCTTTCGGGCAGCTGGCTGGTCACGTGGTCCTGGACATCGAAACTGACCAGTTCAATCGGTTTGGCTTCGATTGTCCGGACCTGTTCGTGAGCCGGTTTGCCAGCCCGGTCAGGCATGGCAGGCGGGGCGGAGCGGGCCACCGGTGCAGGTGATTGTGCCATGACAGGCAGAGGCGCGGCTGCTGGCCTGGCCGGACTGGCCACGGGTGCAGCCGTCTGGATCGGACCCAGGACCCGCTCGACCAGCTGGCGGCCAAAATGCACCGGCATCAGCTGCATGATGCTGCTGTTCAAGAGTCCTTCTATTTCCAGTTTGAACTGGGCCCGGATCAGTTCGGACTGCTGATCCTCGACCAGACCCGTCAAATGCTCCTGGGTCAGTGTGACGATCTGGGTCCGAGGTGGTGAAATATTGACTGGATGGTTGAACATGTCAGCCATGGCAGTGGCCATGCCACCCATCATCTGGTTCATCGCCTCGCTGATGGCACTCAAGTGCAGCTCCGACAGCTCCTCATCACGGATCACCCCGGGACCTCCCATCATGACGTCGGTCATGATCTTGACATCATCAATCTGGAGGATGAACAGGTTGTGTCCGGCAAAACCGCTGGCGTATTCCACATCGACCATGACAAATGGCACTTGATGGTGCCCGGAAACATTCTCCATGGCAATGATCGCGACATCCGGGGTGGTGATCACGACTTTGCGGCCCAAAATCGCATGCAGGGCTGTGGCCGCGGCACCCATGCTGATGTTGCTGATCTCACCCAGTGCATCCATTTCAATCGGTGACAATTCCGTCATGGTTTGAGTCCTGCCGGCCTCCGGGCTGGATTCGAGGTCCCCAGCCAGAGCTTTCTGGAGCAATTCATCGATTTCGTTCTGGGACAATGTTTCAGACATGGACAGGGGCCTCCTCATTGATTCCTGTGATTTTGATGGCATAACGGCGATTCTTGGTGCCAAGGGTCCCGGAAAGGCGGGGAATGTGACCGATATTGAGCTGGATGGGATCGCCGACCCGGTTATCGAGATGGATCACGTCCCCTACCTGGAGATTGACCAGGTCGCGGACCGTGAGCGTTGTTTCCGACAGAACGCCTTTGATCGTGACTGGCGTCCCGGACAGAGACTGGAGCAGGACATCCTGGCAGGAATCATGCACGTGGACTTTGGCTCCCCGGGATGCCAGGAGGCTGGTGTTCAAAGATTTGGCAACCGGCTCCAGAGCGATCTGGGGCAGGCAGAAATTGAACAGGGACTCGACTTCACCAATCGACAGCTTCAGCGTCAGAATCGCGATGGCTTCGCTGGGTGGAGCGATCTGGGCATATTGCAAACTCGTCTCCAGGGCATCAAACCGGGTTTCGGTCTTGACGATTTTCTCCCAGGATTCATCGATCAGAGGCAGCATCTGGCGAATGATCTTTTCGAGGATGGCGAGGTCGATTTCGGTATAGGGGCGCGCCCGGGGGCTTTGCACACACGTGCCGCCCAGGATGCTTTCAATGACCAGGTTGGCCATCTCCGGCGAAATACGCAGCAAGATCGGGCCTTGCAGCGGTGGCATCCGGACCAGGACCAAAAGGCTCTGGGCCGGGATGGAATTGGTGAATTCGTAGTGGGTCTGTTCTTCCACCGAGGCCAGGGCGCAGTCGCAGAACGTGCCGAGAATGCCTGTCAGTCGCGTGGACAGCAAGCGGGCATACGTTTCAAACACCTGGCCCAAGGTGCGGATCTGGTCGCGCGGGATCCGGTTGGCTGTGCGAAAGTCGTACGCGCGGATTCGGCCACGTTTCTCGGTTTTGCTGTCCAGGGCGGGTTCTTCGCCGGAGGTCAGAGCCAAGAGCAGCTGGTCTATTTCGTTCTGGGACAAGATATCTGCCATGTGTCCTCTCCCGGCTTACTGGATCACAAAAGTATTGAAGTAGATTTTGAGGAATTCATCGGTGTCAAATTCGGAGTTGAGGCGCTCGAGAATTTCTTCATCGAGATGGCCTTCGATCCTTTCCTGTTTGAGGTCTTCTTCGGTCTTGCTGCGCAGGATCGCGTTGATGGCATTCCTGATCACATGATTGTTCTCGACATAGAAGGCTTCCTTTTCGCTGTCAGCGAGCTTGAAGACAATGTCTGCGCAGAGCAGGCGCCGGCTGTCAGCAATGTCAGTCACAAACTGTTCACCTGGATCGAGGGTGAAACTTTCGATCACGGGTTCTTGTTGCATGAAAAGGAAATAGTAGCCGGCTGCTCCGCCCAGGGCCAGAAGGATCAAGATGATCGGAATGATCTTTTTCATAAGGTGTTTCGTGAATCCTTTCGCGAGGTCTAGAATCGGGGTCAGGTCCGCAGGGGGGTCAGCTGACAATGATGACATCGACCCGGTTGTTTTGGTCCTGCCCTTGGGGGGTCTCGTCACTGGCAACCGGTCGTGCGCTGCCATAGCCAACTGTATAGGCCAGGTCCTGGGCCAGTCCGCTGCCGGCCATGATCCGCTGCAGAACCTTGGCCGAACGGCGGGCAGCCAGCTCCCACTTGCTCTCGATATCACCCTCCGGCGGCGTGACACTGTCGGTGTGGCCTTCTGTGCGCAGCGATTTGACTTGCGGGGTGTAGTTGCGAATGATTTGAGCCGCTCCATCGAGAACTGCGGCCGCCTCTGGTTTGATCTGGTCACTGCCGGATTCAAAGATAACCGACGCAACCAGACGGATCAGAAGCTGTGAGTTCTTGATTTCCACAGACAGGCTACCTCCGATTGCAGATCCCTGGAGGTAGGCTTTCAAGTCATCCTGCAACTGCCGGACCTGGGGGTCTTCGGTCGGCTTGGGTTTGGCGGTGGTCGACCGGGTGGTTTCCTTTGTCGTTTCCTGGGCTGTCGGGCTGGCAGCCGCCGTTGTTTCCACAGGCTCTTGCGCTTGCGTGACAGATGGCGCCAGGGTTTCCGTGATGATTTCGGCTTCATCTTCATGGTCTCGCAGGGTCTCAGCCGGGAAACCGCGTGGAATCAGGTTGGCCAGCGGGTTGACACTCTGGATTTTGCCGTTATTGCTCGCAGCGACCGGCTGGGGCGAACCAGAAAACGAACTGACAAAAGCTTGCCACTTGGCCGCATCCAAAGAAGAAAAGGAATAGAGGAGGACGAAAAAAGTCAGCAGCAGGGTGACCAGGTCGCCGTAGGTGTCCATCCAATTTGCCCCTCCTGGGGAATCGTCATTCGGTCGCCGTCTGCCCATCGATCACGTCCATGCTTTCTGTTTCGTCCTGCGCGGTGCTGGCCTTGCGTTCGCGCATGTTTTCCGGGACATACGAGATCAGCTTTTCCCGGATGATCCGCGGATTGCTGCCCTGCTGGATCATCAGGATGCCTTGGAGCAGCATCTCGCAGCGACTCAGGCGCAAGGCATTGGCCGAGCGCAGTTTGGTGGCCATCGGTGTGAAAATCAGGTTGGCCAGGATGACACCGTAAAAGGTCGTGATCAGGGCCGTGGCCATGGCCGGGCC
>JAQUEY010000016.1:0-9524 GCA_028684955.1 Eubacteriales bacterium | reverse complement strand
GAATTGGCCTGGAAACCACGCTGAGTGATGATCATGTCGGTAAATTCCTTGGCCAGGTCAACGTTTGACATCTCCAGGGAAGACGGGTTGAGGAAAGGTGCCCCATTGGCACCGGGGAGGTTGACAACGGCCGGGCCTGAATTCTGGCTGGCGCTGTACAAGCTCTCCCCCAGTTTTTCCAGGCCGTTCTGATTGTTGAAATTGGCCACTGCGATCGTGGCTATCGTTTCCTTGGCTCCGGTGGTGGAATTGATGCCGATCACGTCACCATTCCGCGTCACGGCGATGTTGTAGAACTCCGCGCCAATCGCGATGTTGCCGCTTGTACCATCGGCCAGCTGGCCTTGCACCATCAGCCCGCCCGAGGTGACCAGGTTGCTGTCGCTGTCGAGGAAGAAATTGCCAGCACGCGTATACAAATCGCGCGTGCCGTCATTGACCACGAAAAATCCGTCACCATCGATGCTGAGGTCCAGCGGAGCCCCTGTGTATTCGATCGCCGCCCGGGTCTGCATGACATCGATCGATCCCAGAGCAACACCCAGGCCGACTTGCTGGGGATTGGTTCCGCCAAACTCTGCTGTCGGGGCTGATGCCGGTGCCAGCGTCTGGCTGTAGATGTCCTGGAACGTGACGCGGCTGCTTTTAAAGCCGATCGTGTTGACGTTGGCGATGTTGTTGCCGACAACGTCCATTTTGGTCTGGTGGTTTTTGAGGCCGGATACACCGGCGTACAGGGATCGTAGCATGGTCTTACCTCCGTTAGTCTGCTGGATGCTTTCAGTTGTTGTTTGCTTACAGGTATGCTGCTTTCGTATCGCTGGCGGTGTCTGCTGTCTCCTGGTCCGCGATCAAGGACACGGGCACCTCCGGCAGGAAGACGCTCAACTCGGTGTTAAAAGGGAGTTGCTTTCCATCGACTTCGAGATAGGCTTCCCCGTTTTTAAGGAAAGCCCGGGTTACTTGGCCGACAATGGGTTCGGCATTGCCGCTGTCATTGAGCACCGTGGTCGAAATCGATTGACCGACGAGTCCGAATGCCTGGGCGTACTGGAAAGATTGATTCAGGCCCTGCATCTGCTCGAGGGAGCTGAACTGGGCCATCTGGCTGATGAATTCCTTGTCCTCGAGGGGCTGCATGGGGTCCTGGTTCTGCAGCTGAGCCACCAGGATCTTGAGGAAGGCGTCCTGGTCCAGTGTCTGCGTCGTGGCCCGGGTCAGTGTGCTGGCTGATGCCACGCTGCCAGTGTTCTGCAGGGAAGAAATCGCTTCGTTTGCCATGGCTGTTCCTTTCACGTCCATCGGTCGATGTAGTTGGAGACGGGATGCCGGACCGGCGGACGGGATTGTCCACCTCCGGGGTCCTGCTGGACGGGGATCGACTGACTTTGCTGTTCCTGTCTGTGCCTGCTGCCGGGATCGTGTGGCGAGGCCTGCCCCTGGTGTTGCTGGAACGGATTGTCCCGAGTGAAAGCGCTTTGTTCATAGACCACTGCGATGCTGGTGCAGTCAATGCCTTTGTCTGCCAGGGCTGTCTGCAAGGCCTGGACTTGGCTGCCCAGCAGTTGGGAGGTCTCTGCGTTGTCCACGACAATCCGGGCGTTCAGGCCTCGATCTGTCTGCTCAAACAAGATTTCCAGCTGTCCCATCGTATCGGGCCGCAGCCGGACGGTCAGCCGCTGTCCATCTGGCTGCTGCTCGAGCGCAATCGCTGCCACCAGATGTTCCCAGTCCAGACCGGGTTCAGTAAGGCTTTTACTGGCAGGGCTTTCAGCCAGGCTCAGGTCCGGCGTGCTGATCTCGTGCAATCGCTGGTCTGAAGTCCAGGCCGGCAGCGGTTCAAACCGTTCGTCAGCCAGCTTCTCTGAAACACCCGGTTGCGAAGGTTTGTCCGCTTGTGCGTCTGGCGACTCTGAATCTGAGGCATCCGCACCAGAAGCGATGACGGATTCCTGCTGAAAATCACCAGCCGCCTGAAGATCTCCAGCTGCAGCGGCAGGTTCCAATTCACGTACAGGATCTGCAAAAGATCCCGGTGTGACAGCCAGGACGGCTGGATCAGAAAGGGTCTCTACCATTGACTGTCCACTCATCCAGTCCGCACACCCGTCTGCTTCCAAGGCAGTCGCTGCGCGTTGCATGGGTTGCTTTTCCTGGATGGATGGTCCTTGGTTACCGGTCAGGGCATTGGCTGGCAGGGTCACCGCTCCGGATTGTCCCTGGACCGTTCCAGGCGCCTCCTGGTCCAGTGCAGCTGGCCGTGCCAGCAGGGCCCAGACCTGGGCAACCATGCCGGCTGCGAGTGCTGCGTCCTCCGTCGGGACAGGTAGAGAAACCGTCTCTTCGGGATCGGCAGGATTTGCTGGATCAGCCTGGGTCATCAGGCTCATGTTCTGGCCCGGAAGTCCAGCGAGTGATTGAAGAAGCATCGCTGCAAACGAGCTGTCTTTTGCCGCTTCCTCCCGGCTGGCCACAGATGGCGGTCCATTACCTGGACCGGCTATCTTTGCTGGCACTGTCTGCATCACGATGGCCGCGCTCATGCGTGACTGCCCAGCTGGATGGCGCGGTGAAACGCGCCAGAGACGAATTCATCCATCTCCTTGTCTTTCTCCCTTGCTTCCTCAGCCAGATAGGCTGCGAGTTGTTGATCACGCAACGTTTTCAACGACTTGACCTCCGTGAAAATCTCACGCAGCTGCTCCTGGCACAGGTTTCTGGCCTGAGCGACTCGGTCGGTGACTTTGTGCTGCTGTTCGATCTGCTCGCGCAAGGCGTTAATGTGATGGACTTCCTGCAAGAGGGATTGGGACCGGAATCCGTTTTGCACCAGCTCATACCAGCTGTCGAGGGCACGGTCCTTTTCCGTGTTCAGTTCAGCCAGACGCTGCTGTTCCCGGACCAGCCGCTCTTGTGCCTGAGCCAGGTTTTTCTTGGCTTCCTGTTCCAGCAGACGTTTGGCTGCCAGGACAGACTCGAGGGGGAAAACAAATTTTTTCATGACTGGCCTCCCATGATCTGGATCATTTGCCGGACAGTGTCCGCCAGGGGAACGGATTCCTTCACATCTTGCTGCAGCAGCTGGTTGATCTGGGGACGCAGCAACAGGGCGGCATCAATTTCCGGATTGGAGCCTTTCTTGTACGCTCCGATGTTGATCATGTCCGCTGCCTCCTTGTACACACTCATCTGGGTCCGGATGAATCCGGCCGCCTGGCGATGGCTGTCCGGGACAATCGCGTTCATGCTCCGGCTGATGCTGGACAGGATGTCGATCGCCGGAAAATGGTTGCGATGAGCCAGGGACCGCGACAGGACTATATGGCCGTCGAGAATACCGCGCACCGTGTCGGCAACAGGTTCATTCATGTCGTCGCCTTCGACCAGCACCGTGTACAGCGCAGTGATTGTCCCTTTTTCGGCACTGCCGCTGCGTTCCAGAAGGCGCGGCAGCACATTGAAGACGGATGGTGTATAGCCCCGGGACACGGGTGGTTCGCCGACAGACATACCGATCTCACGCTGAGCCATGGCAAACCGGGTCAGGGAATCCATCAGCAGCAGCACATTCTTGCCCTGGTCGCGGAAATATTCTGCAATGGCCGTGCCAAGGAGAGCCGATTTCTGGCGCACGATGGCTGGCTGGTCCGACGTGGCAACCACGAGGACCGACTTCGCCAGGCCTTCTGCCTTCAAGTCATTCTCAATGAATTCCCGCACTTCCCGGCCACGTTCACCGACCAGGGTGATCACGTTGATATCAGCCTGGGCATTTCTGGCAATCATTCCGAGCAACGTGCTTTTGCCGACACCGCTGCCCGCAAAAATCCCCATGCGCTGCCCTTGGCCGCAGGTCAGAAGGCCATCGATGGCTGCGACCCCCAGGGATAGCGGCTGCTCGATCCGCTGCCGCGCCAGAGGGTTGGGCGGGGGATTGTCTGACTGATAGTAGGTGTCCGGCAAGATTGGCCCGAGATCGTCCATCGGCTCACCCAGGCCATTGAGGATGCGGCCCCGCAAAGCTTCGCCGACCGGGACCTGGAGAGAGGTGCCCAGCCCGACCACCTTGCTGCCTGATCCGATTCCCGCCACCGGACCAAAAGGCATGAGCAGGATATGGTGGCCCTTGAATCCGACCACCTCGGCGTTCACCGGCAGGCCGTCAGTCTTGGGATAGATCCGGCACAGGTCACCCATCTTGGCCAGTGGACCGATCGATTCGATGGTCAGGCCAATCACTTGGCAGACCGTGCCCGTATATTCAAAGGTATCGTGCTGCTGGAAGGCAGGCAGAAATTTCTCAGCAGTGAACGGGATCATCGGCTCACCGCCGTCATCAGCTGCCGGATTTTATCCAGCTGCACCGAGGTGCTGGCATTGACCATCCCAGATTCACTTTCCAGGAACAGACTGCCCGGCTCGAGGGCCGGATCCGCTCGAAACGAGAGCACCTGGCCACTGCTCTGGACATTAAAGCCAAATTCGGCCGTCAGGTGGGCCAGATCCGACTCATGGACTCGACAGTCAATGGCGTCACAGGCTTTCAGCTTCGCCAGTGCCTGGCGAGCCAGTGCAACGAAGGCTTGATCGTTACGTTGCAGTTCCAGATCGAGGATTTTCTCAGCGATCGAAACACTCAATTCGACCAGCTGTGGCTCCATCTGGTCCAGTTGTTCCTGTGTCCGGGTCTTGATGTCGTTCAGGGCTGTCCGGAAAGCCTCTTGCAGGTTCAACGCTTTATGCTCGTAATCAGCCCTGGCTTTCTGAATCCCGGAAGCAAATCCACGGGCAAATGCGTCCTGTTCAATGCTTTCGGCTTGCTGGCGTGCGTCCTTCAGGATCGCTTCTGCGCGCAGGCTGGCCTGTTCGACCAGCCGTTCGGCAGCGCTGCGCCGTTCAGCCTGATGTTGCTCTTCTGAGAGCATCAACGCATGCGCACCAGCCTGGTGGAACCTGGAGCCTGCAGCTTCCAGATCCACCGCTGGGCGTATCACCGGCCGGACATCACCATAGGTGACGCTGTGGGATTTGTGGATCTTAGTCAATGAGCTCCTCCTTGCCACGGGCAATGATGATTTCACCGGCTTCATCGAGCCGGCGGATGGCCATCACGATTTTCTGCTGCGCTTCTTCGACGTCGCGGAGCTTGACCGGTCCCTTGATCGACATTTCGTCCTTGATCATTTCCTGCAGGCGCTTGGACATGTTTTCAAAAATGTATTCGGACACTTGCGGTTTGACCCCTTTGAGGGCCAGGACCAGTTCGTCGTTGTTGACTTCCTTGAGCACCCGCTGGATCGAAAGCTTGTCGAGCTTGACGATGTCTTCAAAGAGGAACATCTTGCTCCTGATTTCTTCGACCAGATCCTCATCATGGGATTCCAGGCTTTCCAGGATGAATTTCTCGGTGCTGCGGTCAATGGAATTGAGGATGTTGACCGTTGTCTCGATGCCCCCGACATGGGTCAGATCGTTGAAGCCGAGCGAGGTCAGCTTCTTTTCCAGAATTTTCTCAATCTCCCGGATGTGTTCGGGTGACGTCTTGCCCATGTGGGCAATTTTACTGACCACTTCAGTCTGGATGGCATGCGGCAGCGCTCCCAGGATTTCGGCGGACTGGCGCGGGGCCAGGTACGAGAGGATCAGGGCGATGGTCTGGGTTTGCTCATTTTTGATGATGTTGAGGATCTGGGTCGAATCAAGGCGGCGGGCAAAATCAAACGGGCGCACTTGCAAGGATGTCGAGAGTTTGCCGATCAGTTCGCAGGCCTTCTGCTGGCCGACCGCATGGTTCAGGATGTCACGGGCGTATTCGATCCCGCCTTCCAGGATGTAGTTCTGGGCCAGACAGGCATCACCGAATTCACGCAGGACTTCGCTTTTGGTCTGGTTGTCGATGCGCCGGACATTGGCGATTTCGACCGTCAATTGTTCGATTTCTTCCTCGGACATTTGCTGCAGGACTTTGGATGAGTAGTCGCGGCCCATGGAAATCAGCAAGATTGCGGCTTTTTCCCGGGCTGTCCGGGTCCTGTTTTCTGCCATGCCACTCATCGGGATTCCTCAGCCAGCCAGCCACGGATGATATTGGCTGCCAGTTCCGGGTTTTCCCGGACATAGCGTTCTGCAACAGCCTTGTCATCGGTCAGATGCAGGGTGTGATCCGGTCCCAGGCTGACCGAAAAATGGGAATCGACCGCTTTTTCTGTCCGCTGGTTCGGATTGAGGGACGGGAACATCTCATACACTTCATCGGTCTTGTCCAGCTTGATCCGTTTGGCGGCAGATCCCGCCTGTTTTTCCTTGTGGCCGGTCGCGGCCTGGCTTTTCACTCTGGCCGGCTTCTCTTTGCGGAAAATGCTGGCGATCAGGCCCAGAATGACCAGTGCGACCAGCAGGGCTGCACCCAGCATCACAAAAAACTGGGTTTGCTGCCATTTCTGGGCCTGCTGTTCAATCAGGTTGTACGTTGACCAGCTGTCAGTCATGGAACTCTGGCCATTGAAGGGAAGCGCGGTGACCACGATGGCGGTTGCCGGCACGCCAACAGCGCTGGCAATCATGTTCGCCACATCCTGCGAATAATCGATGCCCTGGATGGCATTCTGGTCCAGGACAACAGAGACACTCAAGTCAGAAAGGGTGCCCTTGGCCTTGACCAGGCTTTCCTTGATCGAAGACACTTCATAGCTGATCCGTTCGGAATTCTTTTCATAAGCGGTGGTATCCGATGCTGCGACCGGATACACCGGGGCTGCCGCTCCGTTGGCATCCGCACCGGATACCTGGTTGGCCGCATCAGCCTGGCTGGCGCTGTCCAGGATTTTCTCAATCGACTTGATCACACCGGTATTGTCGGCTGAAACAGGTTCAAATGTGATGCTTTCCACGACCTGATCATCAAAATTGAGCCGGACGCTGACCTCAGCCAGGACTTGTTCCATGCCAAAAACAGGCTGCAGCAAGGACAGGACCTGCTTTTTCAGGCGTTCTTCCACCTGCTGTTCCAGTCCGATCTGATCCTGGGTCAGCATCTGTCCCTCGTTCTGGTCCACGGACAGGACATTCATGTCACTGTCGATGATCGTGATTCCCTCGGGTAACAGACCCGGCACGCTCTTCTCTATCAGGGAGGCGATGGCCTGGACATTGGTGGCATCGAGCTGGGTTCCCGGACGCAAGGTCAAAAGCACCGCGGCTGTGGCTGGTTCAGCCTGATCTTCAATAAGGAAGCTGCTTTTTTCGGGAATGTTGAGGGAAACCCGGGCCTTGACCACAGTGCCGAAGGTTTCGATCGCATTTTCCAAGTCTTGCTGCAGCTGGTAGCGGCGATAGATCTGCTTGTCAGTCTCAGTCATGCCAAAACCTGTCCCCTGCTGAAGGATATCGAGGGTTTTTCCATCCTGGGGCAATCCCTCTGCAGCCAGATCCATGCGCAAGGAATCGACCTGGTCCCTGGGCACAAGAATGGTATCGGTTCCTTTGGCTTTGGCTTCGATTTTGCGTTCTTCCAGCTGCTGCAAAATAGCACCGGCTTCCGATGCGGTCAGGCCTGAGAAGAGCACCGCATACTGGGTCTGGTTCAAGATCCAGACCACGATCCCAGACACAACCAGCAGCAATACCACCAGAAGCCCGAGCAGCTTGCGGCGGACAGCCGGCAAATCACGCCAGAACTCGATGATTGGCCTTGTCAGGCCCGATATGAAGGTTTGCACGGATGTTGTACCCATTCGTCTGGCAGATCCTTTTCCTTGTGTTGTCTACTGGCTTTTGTAGGGAGATTGACTTACAGCTGCATGCGCATGATTTCGTTGTAGGCATCCAGGGCCTTGTTGCGGATTTGCACGGTCAATTGCAGAGCCAGGTCGGCTTTTTCCGCCGCCAGAACCACCTGGTGGACCGACGTTGCCTGACCTGTCAACAGGCCGAGGCTTTCTGCCTGGGCTTGTGCCTGAGCCTCCCGGGCTGGCTGCAAAGCCTGGTCCATCCAGCTGGAAAAATCGCTGGCAGGGGCCTGTGCGCGCTCGATGGACGGGGCTGCGGCTGACTGGAGTGCGGAAACTGACGAAAGTGCTTGTACCATGACTGTTTCTTACCTTCCCATTTCCAAGGCCTTGAGGGCCATGCGTTTGGACGCATTCATGACGGTGATATTCGCTTCATAGGCTCTTGTAGCGGCGATCATGTCGACATATTCGCGGGCTATATCCACATTGGGCATCTGGACAGTGCCGTTTGCGTCGGCATCGGGGTGAGTCGGATCGAACAGCTGCTGGAAGGGTGTCTGGTCTGCCTCTGTGGCCGAAACAACAACCCCGCTGGCTGATGCCTGACCGCTGTGTTCCAGCTGGCTGAGCCGTTCGGCAAAACTGGGTTCCTGCTGGGCCAGGACAACGGATTTCCTCTGGTACGGTCCGCCTTCGGCCGTCCGGGTCGTCTCGGCGTTGGCGACATTCTGGGCGATGACATCCATGCGCAGGCTTTGGGCGGTCAGTCCGGAGGCACTGATCTCCATGGTCTTGAACAGGTTCATGGTTTATTTCCCTTCATTGAGGATCATTTTGAGCCGGCCCAGTTCCTTGGAAACGGCATAGGTCAGGGTGTCGTAAAGAATCGAATTCTCGGCCAGGTCGGTCATTTCCCGGTCGAGATCAACTGTGTTGCCATCGAGTTTCTGGGAGAGTGCCTGGTTTTCGGTAATCGTCGCTTTCAGGGCATCCAGATCGATTGTGCGACTCAAAGCAGGGCCAGAGGAACGGTCCGTTCCGGCAGCTGCAAAAAAACCATCTACCTGCAGCACCTGGCTGAAAACAGATTCGAAATCAACTGTCTTGCTTTTGTATCCCGGGGTATCGGCATTGGCGATATTGGCTGCCAGGACCTCGTTTTTAGTCCAGACAGCATCAAGTCCCTTTTCCAGGATCGAGGTGTTTTGTGTCAGTCGTTCCAGCATCATTTTCCTCACATCTGGATCCAGAAGCCATCCGGCTGGCTGATTCCTGTTCAAAAAATGACGTCCCTGTCGGCACATCCGCATCCATGCGATGGTGATAGGCAAGACTAAACAGACTGTTCTTTTATGGCGCCATTTATTTTTTCAAGCGCACAAAAAAGACAGCTCTTACAAGCATTCTTTCATTTTTATTCAATTGTCCGACCAGCTGATTTCCAGTGCCGGAAAAAGAAAAAGGCTCCTTGCGGCGCCCTCCGTACACTGAACATGGCGGGAATTGATTTCCCGCATGAACCGGTAACTGGCTGCCATGGAATTGCTTCTTTAGGCCCTGAGCTTTGCGTCACAGGCTTTCGCCTGCTCTGCCCTGATCGGTATGTAATTTTTGATAACTTTTGTGGTAATTATATGGACTTATCCATCATACTGTCAACAGGAATCAGATATTTAAGTGTACTGTTTTTGTCATTTTACAAATCAGTTTCGCAAAAATAACGCGAATTTGACAAATCAAACCAAATAACAGTTGCCCGGACAACTTAAACAGAATCAGCGCATTTAAAATTTC
>JAQUEY010000110.1 GCA_028684955.1 Eubacteriales bacterium | reverse complement strand
GTCGGCAGCCGTGGCATCACCGTCAATGCGGTCGCCCCTGGATTTATCGAGACGGACATGACCGCTTCTCTATCAGATGCAATCAAGGATGGTGCCCGGGAGAGGATCGTCCTCGGCCGGTTTGGCAAATCCGAAGAGATAGCCGGTGTGGTCAGTTTCCTGGCCTCCGATGCAGCAGCTTACATCACCGGGCAGGTTATCGAAGTATCCGGTGGCCTTAGTTTATAATACAAATCATGATCAACAAGATCGTACCCAGGGAGGAATCCAAATGAGCACAGGAATCATGCAGGGCCGCCGTGTCGTCATCACGGGCACAGGTATCGTCTCGCCCGTCGGTCTGGATACAGAAAGTTTCTGGAACGCGCTGGTCCAGGGCCAGTCCGGTATTGCACCTTTAGAAAACATTGACCTCACCGGTCAGGAGGTCTCCGTCGGCGCCCAAGTCAAAGGGTTTGACCCTTTGAAATACATGGACCGCAAAGAAGCCCGCCGGATGGACCACTACACCCAGTTTGCGCTGGCTGCCGCTGCTGAAGCGATGAAAATGAGCGGCCTCGACATCTCGGCGATGGACCCCTACCGAGTCGGCACCATTGTCGGCAGCGGCGTTGGTGGCCTCGAGACGCTGGAAACCGAATACGGCAAGCTGTATTCGGGCGGTGCCGCGCGAATTTCGCCGCTTTTCATTCCCATGATGATTTCCAATATGGCTGCCGGCAAAATCTCCATGATCTATGGAGCCAAGGGGGCAAATTTCTCGGTCGTGACCGCTTGTGCAACGGCGACCCATGCGATCGGCGAAGCCTTCCGTTCCATCAAATATGGTCACCTCGATGCATGCATCGCTGGCGGAGCAGAGGCTCCGATTACTCGGATTGCCCTGGCCGGTTTCAACAACATGACGGCCCTGACCAAGGAAACAGACCCCAGTCAGGCATCGGTGCCCTTTGACGCCCGCCGCAGCGGATTTGTCATCGGTGAAGGTGGCGCGATCGTGATCCTGGAGAGTCTCGAGACAGCCCAGGCTCGCGGAGCCAACATCATCGCCGAACTGGTCGGCTATGGTGCGACGGCGGATGCCTATCACATCACAAGCCCTGATCCGGAGGGTGAGGGTGCCGCGATGTCGATGAAACTGGCGATGCTGGAAGCTGGCATCGAACCGGCAAGCGTGGATTACATCAACGCCCATGGCACCAGCACGCCCTTGAATGACAAATACGAAACCATCGCCATCAAGAAAGCCATGGGTGATGCTGCCAGGACAGTCGCGATCAGCTCGACCAAATCAATGACCGGCCATTTGCTCGGTGCAGCTGGCGCTGTCGAGGCGATCGCATCCGCCCTTGCGACCCGCGATGACATCATCCCTCCGACCATTGGCTACCGTGAACCCGATCCGGATTGCGACCTCGACTATGTACCCAACCAAGCCAGGAAAGCGACCGTCCGCTATGTCCTGAGCAATTCACTCGGGTTTGGCGGCCACAACGGCACTTTGTGCATCAAGAAATGGGAGGGACAGTAAGATGAATGTCTCAGACATCCGCAAATTGATGGAAACCATGGCCCAGACCGGCCTGACCGAATTCGAATGGTCCACCGATGCTGAAAAAATCCGTCTTGAACGCAAGCCTGCTCTTGCTCCCATCATGGGTGAGACGACTGCGGACTCTGCTGCCCTGATCCAGGCTCTGAGCCATCTGGGCACCCTGAACGCTCCGGCAACCTCTCCGGTTTCTGTTCCTGCAGCTCCGGTTGAAGAAGCACCCCCTGCTGAACCTGCAGGCCATCTCGTCACAAGCCCGGTGGTCGGCATCTACTATTCAGCCCCGTCCCCGGACAGCGATCCTTTCGTCAGGGTCGGTTCGTCTGTCGAAAAAGGCGCCCCGCTGTGCATCATTGAAGCCATGAAACTGATGAATGAGGTGACCAGTCCCTGGTCAGGTGTCATTCTTGAGGTCCTGGCCGAAAATGGCCAGCGGGTCGAATATGGCCAGCCCCTGTTCCGGATTGGAGGCGTGTAAACCATGCTGATGAACCAGGAGGAAATCAAGCAGATCATCCCGCACCGGGAACCTTTCATCCTCGTCGATGAAGTTGAGAGCATGGAAGGGGAGACGATTGTCGCGTACAAGACTGTGACCGGGGAGGAAGATTTCTTTCGCGGTCATTTCCCGCATTATCCGGTCATGCCGGGTGTCCTGATCGTCGAGGCGCTGGCTCAGGCCGGGGCGATCAGTATCCTATCCAAAGATGAATTCCGGGGCAAGATCGCCTTTTTCGGGGGCATCGACAAGGTTCGTTTCAAACGCCAGGTGGTGCCTGGAGACCGGCTGCGCCTCGAGGTCACCTTGACCCGGATGCGCGGTAATGTCGGTTTTGCCACAGGCAAAGCCACCGTCGACGGTGAATTGGCTGTTTCGGCCGACATCATCTGCGTGATCGGAGGCTGATCTGATGTTCAAGAAAATCCTGATTGCCAACCGCGGAGAAATCGCTGTCACGATCATCCGGGCTTGCCGAGAGATGGGGATCCAGTCGGTCGCGATCTGCTCCGAAGCGGACAAGGATGCCTTGCACACGCAGCTGGCTGACGAATGCCTGTGCATCGGTCCGGCGGCGTCCAAGGACAGCTACCTCAATGCCCAGGCAATCCTGACTGCTGCCACCATCACCGGCAGCGATGCGATCCACCCCGGATTCGGTTTCCTGTCGGAAAATGCCTCGTTTTCCCGCATGTGTGCCAAGAGCGGCATCAAGTTCATTGGCCCGTCTGATGTCGTGATCGAAAAAATGGGTGACAAGGCCACCGCACGCCAGACGGCTGTCGAAGCTGGAGTCCCGGTCATCCCGGGTACGCATGGCATTGTCGCCAACGTCACGGATGCCTTGAAAGCGGCCAGCGAGATCGGCTATCCGGTCATGATCAAAGCGTCTTCCGGTGGTGGCGGACGCGGTATGCGCATTGCCCTGAGTCACGAAGACCTGCCCGGCGCTTTCCAGACGGCCCGGGCCGAAGCCATGGCCTGTTTTGGCGATGACCGCGTCTATCTGGAGCGCTTTGTCAAAGATCCGCGCCACATCGAGATCCAGCTCCTGGCTGACGAGCATGGCCACGTGATCCACCTCGGCGAGCGTGACTGCTCGATCCAGCGCCGCAACCAGAAAATCCTCGAGGAAGCGACCTCGCCCTTTGCCACGCCTGAGCTGCGCCAGGCCATGGGAGATGCCGCTGTCCGCCTGGCCAGGCATGTCGACTACACGGGTGTCGGAACAATCGAATTTCTGGTCGACACGGACCGCAATTTCTATTTCATGGAGATGAACACCCGGATTCAAGTTGAACATCCCGTCACCGAAGCGGTCACCGGCATCAACCTGATCCAGGAACAGATCCGGTCAGCAGCTGGAGAGATAATAAAGCTGCGCCAGGAGGACATCCAGTTTGCTGGCCATTCGATTGAATGCCGGATCAACGCTGAGGATCCGCACCACAATTTCCGACCCAGTCCCGGTACAATCCAGAGCCTCCATGTCCCCGGTGGACCGGGCGTCCGAGTTGACAGTGCCATCTACCAGGGGTATACGATTCCGCCTTATTATGACTCGCTTCTGGCCAAGCTGATCGTCTATGCGCCCAGCCGGACGCAGGCGATTGCCCGCATGCGCCGGGCCCTCATGGAGTTCATGATCGCAGGTGTCGAAACCAATATTGATTTCCACCTGGCAATCCTGCGCGACCCGGATTTCATCGCTGGCACCTACAACATTGGCTATCTCGGCCTGAAGGCTGAAGCGCTCCTGGGTGAGCTCAACCATTACCGAAAGGAAGGCTAACCGATGGCCGTTGATGTGCTCAAACAGATGCGCGAGCGCCTCGCGCAGGAGACTTTGCGCCGGCAGGCCCTGGAGGCCACGCCGGAGGTGCAGGCCACCACGGACAGCGAGGACAAGGTTTATGCCTACACCAAGCCGATCCCGGATGACCTGTGGATCAAGTGCCCGACCTGTAACGGCGTCATGTTCCGAGATGATTTTGAAAAAAATCTCCAGGTCTGTACCGTGTGCGGCCACCATTACCGCCTCGACAGCCGCCAGCGCCTCGCTCAGATCATCGATGAAGGCTCTTTTGTCGAATTCGACATCACAATGGAGAGCCAGAATCCGATCGAATTCGCCGGTTACCCGGAAAAATTGAAAAAGCTCCAGACGGAGACCGGTCTGCGCGATGCTGTCGTAACAGGTCGCGGCAAGATCCATGGCCAGGACAGCCTGGTTGCGATCATGGACAGCCGCTTCATGATGGGCTCGATGGGATCAGTCGTTGGCGAAAAGATCACCCGCGTCTTTGAGCGCGGCCTCGAGCTGCGCCTGCCGGTTGTGACGTTCTCAGTATCGGGCGGTGCCCGCATGCAGGAAGGGATCGTCTCCCTGATGCAGATGGCCAAGACCTCCGCTGCTGTTGGCCGCTTCCAGGCTGCGGGCCTGTTGTACATTTCGGTCATGACTGACCCGACGACCGGAGGGGTCACGGCCAGCTTTGCCAGCCTGGGCGATATCATCCTCTCCGAGCCAGGCACCCTGATCGGATTTGCTGGCCGCCGGGTGATTGAAGGCACGATTGCTGAAGCGCTGCCGGACACGTTCCAGCGCGCGGAGTTCCTGCTCGAACACGGCTTTCTCGACCTGATTGTGCCGCGCAACCAGATGAAGGAGACCTTGGCCATGCTACTGGCCTTCCATGCGCCCCAGGCAGCGGACGGGTCTTTTGCCAACCTGGAAAAGGCTCGCCTGGAGTGGGAAGGGGCCTTGCGCGAACGCGTGGCCAGCACCTTGCCTGGCTCTGCCCGGCTGGACATCATCCGCCAGAAAAACCGTCCGGTCATCACCGACTATTTGCCGCTGGTCTTTGACTTGGCGCTCGAGTTGCATGGCGACCGCGGGTTCAAGGACGACGCCGCCCTCTGGTGCGGCCTGGCCAGCCTTTCCGGACAGCCGGTCACGGTGGTCGGCCACCGCAAAGGGCGTACCTTAGACGAAAACACCAAGGCCAATTTCGGCATGCCCCATCCAGAAGGCTACCGCAAGGCTCTGCGCCTGATGAAGCAGGCGGAGAAATTCAAGCGCCCGGTCATTTGCCTGATCGATACATCCGGTGCCTACTGCGGCGTCGGTGCCGAAGAACGCGGCCAGGGCGAGGCCATAGCCCGCAACTTGCTGGAAATGGCCCAGCTCAAGGTGCCTGTGATCTGTGTCGTCATGGGTGAAGGGGGCAGCGGTGGCGCGCTGGCGATCGGTGTCGGCAATGAGCTGGCGATGCTTTCCAACACGCTGTATTCGGTCATTTCGCCGCGCGGCTTTGCTTCGCTGCTCTGGAAAGATCCGACCCGCGAACGCGAAGCGGCCGATTCGATCAAGATTACAGCAGAGGACCTGACTGCTCTGGGTATTTGCGATGCGATCATTGAGGAACCCGGCGACGGGGCCCACACCAACTTGTCCCAGACAGCGATCAATCTACGCAGCTATCTGGCGGCAGCGCTGGCCCGTCAGCTGGTCAAAGATGAAGGACAGCTGCAAGATGAACGCTATGGCAAATTCCGCCGCATTGGCAGCTTCAGTGAGTGACAGCATGAAAATCAAAGCACTATCAACCCACTATTTCCGGGAAAACCGGCAGGCCCTCGGCCAGCTGTTGACCGATGGCTCACTGGCGATCCTGGTTTCCGGCCGTCCGCCTGTGCGCACGTCCGATGAGCATTACCGTTTCCTGGCCAATCGCAATTTCTTTTATCTGACCGGTATCGAGCAGGAGGGTAGCATCCTGGTCTTGCTCAAGGAGTATGGGACGATCAAATGCACTCTGTTCGTTCCGGGCACCGATGCGATGTATGAACGCTGGAATGGCAAGCGCCTGACCCGCGCGGAAGCAACGGATCGTTCCGGTCTGACGGATGTGGCGTATGTCGAAGGCTTTGAAGGTCAGCTGGCGGATCTCATTACCAGCCGGACGCAGAAATTATGGCTTGATTATTCGGCGGATAATGCCCAGGCACGCCATCTGAAAGACCAGATCATGCAGGATCATCCCCTGCTGGAAACCGCTGATCTCGCCCCTTTGTTCATCCAGCTGCGCATGGTCAAGCACCAGGAGGAGATCGACCTGATCCGTGAGGCTGCGATGCTGACCGGTGAAGGCATTCTGGCAGTGATGCGAGCCTGCCGTCCCGGACTAAAAGAATACCATCTCTGGAGCGAGTTCCAGTACACGCTCAGCCAGGCCGGGTGCCTTGAACCGGCCTTCAACTCAATCGTCGCCGCCGGAGAGAATTCGTTGTGCCTGCACTACATGAATCCGCAGGCCACCCTTGAAGATGGCGACCTGATCCAGCTGGATGTCGGGGCTACCTATGGTGGCCTGTGCGCTGACATTTCACGCGCATTGCCGGCCAATGGCAGGTTCAGTGAACGGCAACGTGCGATTTATGATCTCGTGCGCCAATGCCAGGAAAAAGCGTTTGCCACGATCCGGCCGGGTATCCGCCTGACCCAGATCAACGAAGCCTGCCAGGAGGTTGCCCGGGAAGGGTTGCTGGCGCTGGGGCTTTTGCAGCCGGACCAGCCGGTCAAGGATTACTTCTGGCATGGTGTTTCACACCATCTGGGCCTCGATGTCCACGATATCAGCAACAAGGAAGCCCTGCTCAAACCGGGCATGGTCCTGACAGTTGAGCCAGGCGTGTATGTCACGGAATGGGGTTTTGGCATGCGCCTGGAGGATGACGTCGTCGTGACCGATGACGGCTGCCTGGTCCTTTCGGCCGCGATTCCGCGTGAAGCTGAAGAAATCGAAGCATTGATGAATAGCTGAAAATTCATCGGGTCCGGTCCTTTACAAAAGCTGAGGAACGATCCATAATCAGACTAACAAATGAGGGGAGCTGGCTTGGAAGCTGGCTGAGAGGGCATCTCACTGATGCCGACCCTTTAACCTGATCCGGGTAATGCCGGCGGAGGGACGATAGCATGGGCCTTTTGGACCTTTCGCCAGTCTAGCCGCCGGTGGAAGGTCTTTCATTTGCACAATTTTCATTTTCAGGAGGGTTACCATGTCCAGTAACAATTTGCAGAACCAGTCAACCAACCAGATGCGCGAGACGATCCTTGCCACTGCCGCTGGTGGCATGGCCATCGCTTTGTCTTCCGTTCTTTCCCTGGTCAAGCTTTTTGCCATGCCCCAGGGTGGATCAGTCACTGCTGCATCGATGCTGCCGATCCTGTTTGTCGCTTTGGCCTTCGGCCCTGCCTGGGGCATGGGGGTCGGTGCAGTCTATGGGCTTCTTCAATTTGTGATCGAACCTTATTCGGCACACTGGGCTTCGGTCATCCTTGATTATCCCCTTGCCTTTGGACTTCTCGGTCTGGCGGGCTTTTTTGCCGTGCCCAAAGCAGATCGTCTGGAGGAACGCCAGATTCTGCGCCGTCTCGGCGGCATCCGCTGGCCGATGGTCATCGTCGCTGTCCTGACCGGCATGTTCGGCCGAACCATCAGCCATGTGCTCTCTGGTATCGTTTTTTATGCTTCCTATGCCGGTGACCAGAACCCATTGATCTACTCTTTGGTTTATAATCTGTCTTACATGGTGCCGGA
>JAQUEY010000109.1 GCA_028684955.1 Eubacteriales bacterium | reverse complement strand
GTGGCCAAAGCCCCTGCATTACAGTGGGTCAGGACAGTGTCGCCCGGATTAAGCAGGGAAAGCAGATTCATTCCGATCGCCCGGTTGATGGCGATGTCTTCCTGATGGATGGTGATTGCCTCTTGCTCGAGTTCAGACACGATCTGGTCAACGGACAAATCGCTGCAGGTGCGTGCCTTGGCCAGCATGCGATCGATTGCCCAGTTGAGATTGACCGCAGTCGGCCGCGAAAGAGCCAATAAAGCACCATCAGTTTCCAGCACGGTGATAAACGATGAAAAATCGGACAGTGGCGCCTGCCGGGCAGCCAGCACCATGCCGTAAGCCGCTGCGACACCAATGGCCGGAGCACCCCGGACTACCATATCGCGGATGGCAGCCCCGACCTGCTCGATCGAGCTCAGAATACGGTAGGTGACTTCACCAGGCAGCAGCGTCTGGTCGAGCAAAACCAAAAGGCCATCCTGCCATTCCAATGTTGTGACGGTTTCCATTTTTACGTCCTCCTGTCATCCGACTCCTGTTAGTTTATCGCATGATGGAACCGAGTTGCCAGTGTTGGTCGCAGGCCTGGCACGCTGGTCAGATATTTCAGCGTTTTTTCAAAATGAAGCAAAGAGCTAAAAAAAGAACCGCCCCAGTTTTCACGCTGGGACGGTCCTCTGGATGGATTGGTCGTGGAATCGACTGGGTCTTACGAGATCTCTCTTACGGGGTGATGTAGCCGATTTCGTTGATCAGTGCTTTGGCTTCTGCGACGTCAGCAGCATAGTCGCCACTGCCGAAGTAGTTGCCGCCGTTTTCACGGAAGTCGCCACCATCTGCGTCAGCCATGCCGTTCGGGACAAAGGCGTAGGCTGGCAGGGCATTGTTCTGGGCCACTTCGATGACATAGTCGCGGTCGATGGCCAAGGCAAGGGCTTTCCGGAATTTCGGATCCTGGAGGATCTCCGGATTGCCTTCACGCGGTTGGACTTCGACACTGAAGAAATACGTGCCGATGATCGGCTCAACATTGTACTGGCCGGTCGCTTTCATCGCATCGGTTTCTTCAGCTGGGAAGGATTCGGCGATATCGAGCTCTCCGGTCTTGAAAGCAGACAGGGCAGCAGCATCATCGTCGGTCAGCTTGAAGATGAGCTTGGTGCCTGGCAGGCTGGCGGCGTCATAGTATTTGTCGTTCTTTTCGAGGACGATCTCGTTCTTGATTTCGAATTTAGTGAGCTTGTACGGACCGTTGGAGATCAGGGTAGCCGGGTCATTGGCCCAGGCGTCCGGATTCTTGGAAACGACGTCTTCACGGACCGGGAAGAGGGTCGGGAAGGCTGTCAGCTGGGTGAAATAGGGGGTCGCTGCCTCGAGCGTGACTTCGAGGGTCTTGTCGTCGATGACCTTGACACCGAGTTCTTCAACCGGGACTTCGCCAGCATTGATCTTGGCAGCGTTCTTGACATAGTAGACTTGGTAGGCGTACTCAGAACCGGTGGCCGGATCGAGGGCCCGTTTCCAGGCATAGATGAAATCGTCAGCCGTGACAGGCTTGCCATCGGTCCAGACAGCGTCATCACGCAGGTGGAACGTCCAGACGAGGCCGTCATCGCTGATGTCCCACTTCTCTGCGACACCAGGGACGATCTCATTCTTTTCATTTTTCGTAGTCAGGCCGACGAACAGGTGCTGGATGGTGACTGCGCCGTCGGTGGCATTGTTCAGCTGCGGGTCCAAGGTGGCCGGTGTGGCTCCGAGGTGGTAGTTGATCGGCTCGCCGCCGTCCTTGGTGGCCCAGGTGAACATCATGTGGCCGAGCAGGGCGTCATGAACGTAGTTCTTGACTTTGCCGTTGTCGAGCCAGACATTGGTGTAGTAGTAGACTGGGATGACCGGCATTTCTTCCATCAGGATCTTTTCAGCGTCATGCATGGCCTGCATGCGGACCGCTGGATCATTGGAAGACTTGGCCGTGGCGATCAGCTGGTCGAACGCCGGGTTTTTCCAGTCAGCGTCGTTCTGTCCGCTCTCCGAAACCCACATGTCAAGGAAGGTCATCGGATCGGTGTAGTCACCCAGCCAGCCATGGCGGGCAATCTGGTAATCGCCATTGTTACGGGTTTCCTGGAAGACGGCCCATTCAGAGTTTTCCAGGGTGACATCGAGGCCGAGGGATTCTTTCCACATGGCCTGGACGGCTTCGGCGATGACCTGGTGGCCAGTGCTCGTGTTATAGATCAGCTTGAGTGCGGGAAGGTCTTTGAGAGGGGCAGTGGTTGCAGCAGTGGTCTCACCGGCAGCTGCAGTCGTGGCAGCGGTGGTAGCCTGGCCTCCGCAGGCTGTGGCCATCAAGACCAGGGCAAGCAACAGGCTCATTATTGTGATTAGTCTTTTGTTCATGGTGCTTCCTCCTTGAGTTCTATGACGATGATGGCGCGTCGACCATTGTTCAACAAAAGCCCCCGCGCCATTCAATCTTGATAACATGTTAACACTCTGGACACACTCGTTCAAGAAAAGATTCGGAAACATTCAGAAAATACCAACAAAAAAGACAGTCACTCATCTTCCAATCAGTCACTGTCTCATGCTTCATGTTCTATTCGATCTGGCTGGGCGGATGTTCAAGGATCATCGAACAAGATTTCATTGGGCCGGACCATGCCAAGCTTTTCGCGGGCGATCCGTTCAATGTAGGCGTCAGAGTCGACCTGGTTCTTCAGAGCCAGAAGGTCCTCGTGGCGGCGCTCAGCAATGGCCTGAGCCTGCAGCAGTTCGGATCTGCGGGCAGCAATGCGGGTGAATTGATCTTCCTGCTGGAAATAGATGGCGACTGCAGAAGCGGCGGCAAGGACAAACAACAGGCCCAGAATAATGCGGACAACCAGCTGATGCCCAGCCATATGGGACACAGGATGACGACGAGGGTGCGGGTATCCCATGGCTCGAGCCATATGCACAGTCCTTTCCGCATAATTAATATAGTTTATTGTACCTTTTAACGTAACGATCCGGCAATGTGGTTATCTTACGTTCTGATTACTCTTTCAGCGCGTCGCCAGCCTCGAGAATTTCAAACAGCTCACCGGCTTCATTTTTTCGGACGGTTTCCTTGACTGCCAGGACCCGGATCCGGCTCAAGCCAGAACCAAACGCGATTTCAATGATGTCGCCCGGTTTGATGTCTGTGCTCGGTTTGGCTGTCTTGCCGTTGACACTGACCCGCCCGGCGGCACTGACTTCGTTGGCGATGGTTCGGCGTTTGATTACACGGGCTACTTTGAGATATTTGTCGAGTCTCATGACACAGGCTCCTTTTCCCCGGCCTTGGCGGCCTCCCACAGGTCATCGAGTTCGTTCAAGGACAGCTCATCCAGATCCTTGCCATCCTCTGAAGCCAGGATCTCCATCTGTGTGAAGCGGCGGATGAACTTGTCCGTCGTCTGGGTCAGGGCAATCTCCGGCTGGGACTTGAGATGGCGGGCATAATTGACAACCGCAAACAACAGGTCACCGACTTCGGCTGCGACCGCACGGCCAGCCTGCTCAGATGAGATCTGGTCTTGCTCTAACATGGCCCGGGTCTGCTCGAGAATCTCCTGGACCTCGTCCAGTTCCTCGAGGATTTTTTCCTTCGGCCCATCCGGGTTATCCCAGTCGAAGCCAACTTGGGCCGCCTTCTGCTGGACTTTGAAGGCCCGCTGCAGGGCAGGCAACGAACGTGGCACATCGGCAAGGACCTGGGACTGGCTTTCGAAGCCTTTTTCCTTGAGCTTGTTCTTCTCCCAGGTGTCGAGCACTGCCTCCGGCGTGTCCGCCTGGTCCTGGCCAAACAAATGGGTGTGCCGGGAAACAAGCTTGCGGCAAATATTGGAAACCACCGTGTCAAAATCAAAGACACCCTGCTCGCTGGCCATCTGGGCATGGAAGACAACCTGCATCAGGACATCGCCAAGCTCGTCAGCCATCTGGGCAGGATCACCCCTTTCGATGGCGTCGATCGTTTCATACGCTTCCTCGAGCAGGTTCTTCTTGATCGAATCATGAGTCTGGACCTTGTCCCAGGGGCAGCCATTTTCACTGCGCAAAAAGGCCATGATCGTGCGCAATTCTTCAATGGTGTAGCGGTCTTTGACCGTGAAAGTCTCGGATGTCAAATCAAAGGGGGAGGTCAACGCTGTTTCGGATGCCATGTACGTTCCTCTCATTCAATCCAGCGGATCTGGAAGCGGTCGAATGCAATCGGCTCGGTAAACTGGCCGTCAAAAAACAAGGTCTGGTGAAACCGGGCAAACTCGCGGGTGTTTTTCTCGAGCCAGAGCGGAATCGGCACCTCCAGCCCATGGCAAAGATCCACCAGGCATTTCTCCAGGTTCTTGGTGAAAGTCAGGTCTGGATTATGGAACTCGACTTCCTGTGAACGCAGCATCAGATTACCGCGAAATAGTTTACCTTCGAGTTTGATGGGTTTGCCCTCCGCCATTTTGCTGGTAGCATTATATCATATGAAACTTGCGGAGGATTATGACACCATGAGCATCCTGATCGTCAAAAGCCAGTCTCACGATCCCTATTTCAACCTCGCCCTGGAGGACTATCTGCTCGCGCAACTGTCTGGCGCCCAAAAGGAAGCCCTGCAGGCGATTCTTTACCTGTGGCAAAACGAGAACACCGTCGTGATCGGACGCAACCAGAATGCCTGGGCTGAGTGCAAGACCGAACTGCTCGAAGCTGAAGGCGGCCGCCTGGCACGGCGGACGACAGGTGGCGGAGCGGTTTTCCACGATCTGGGCAACCTCAATTTCTCCCTCCTGATGCCTCAGGCTGGTTTTGACATCGGCCGCAATTTCCAGATGATCGTCGACACTGTCCGGCGGGCAGGTATCCCAGCCGAACGCTCCGGCCGCAACGACATCCTGGCCGACGGGCTGAAATTTTCCGGCAATGCCTTCCGGATTGACCGCGGCGTCGGCTTGCATCATGGGACTTTGCTGGTTTCCTCGGCTTTTGAGCGCGTCGGCCGCTACCTGACGGTTGCACCGGCCAAACTGCAAGCCCGCGGGGTCGCATCGGTCCGTTCACGGATCACGAATCTCAATGCATTCCGGCCCGACCTGGATGTTTCATTTTGGATGGAGCAGCTGGAGGAAGTTTTCCTCGAGACCTTCGATCGTTCTCAAGATATCTCACAACGTGCGGCAGAAATCATCCACACAACGAATCATGACTATCGCCAGGATCCTCTGCTGCTGCATCTCGAAGAAAAGTTTGCCTCCTGGGATTGGCGCTTCGGTGAAACTTTGCGCTTCGACGCTGTACTGGATGAACATCTGGGCTGGGGCCATATCCGGCTGGGATTCAAAGTCGAACATGGTCATATCAGCACCATCCGTTTTTATTCCGACGCGCTCGATAGTGACTGGATCGCCCATATGGAGCATTCCCTGCTGAACCTGCCCTTCCGGTCAGCCATCCTGGCTCAGGCGATCGCTGCCAACCAGGACATGCCCGGCGGATTCGGAGTCAGCCGGGCCCAGATGGCAAAGGATCTTGCGGATCTGGTCGCCAGCCAGGGTTGGTAACATAGCCAAGGGTAATGCCAGCTCTGCTGGCTATAGCCAGCAGAGCTGGCATTACCCTTGGCATTGGCAAAAATGCAATACTGCCTAAGCGAGGCAGTATTGCATTTTTGGATCATGATATTTGGCTATGGAAAAAAGGCACTGCTGCCCAAGTGGGTCAGCAGTGCCTTTTTGAATCTTGTTCCTATGGCATTTTTCAGCTCATGCGCTGGCCGGTCTTGGCACGCATCGTGGTCTGGTGCTCATCAAGCCAGGCTTTGATTTTTTTGCTTTCTTCGGGCCGCTTGACCTTGAGGGTGGTGGTTTTGATCAGCTCTTCGGTCGTCCAGACGAAATTGCGCACGGCCTTATAGACGGGCATGTCTTTGTTGACCAGCTTGATCTGTTCGGCCAGATAGGCACTGATTTTTTCTGAGTCACCAGCAAGCCCTTCAGGCAGCAATTCGTCGCTGAATACGATCTTGGCACAGATGTCGATGGTGTCCCGATTGAGTTCGTCCCCCCAGACGATCGACTCCTTGACGCCAGGAATCCGGTTGACAACAAACTCGATTTCTTCCGGGAATGCTTTTTTACCATTGGGCAGGACGATCATCGACTTTTTCCGCCCGGTGATGAAGATGCAGCCTTGTTTATCGAGATAGCCAATATCGCCCGTGCGGACCCAGCCATCGGAGGTGAGTACTTCCGCGGTGGCCTCCGGATTTTCATAGTAACCGAGCATGTTGCTGGGGCTCTTTGAAAGGATCTCGCCGATAGCGCCTGGCTCATCACTGTCCGCATCGATCCCGACCTCAATCGTTGCGAGCGGGTTGCCGACACTGCCATAGACATTGACGAAATAGTTGTTGCAGGAGATAACTGGCGAAGTCTCGGTCAGACCATAGCCCGCCCAGAACTCAATGCCGATATCATTGAAGAAGGCAGTAATCTCTTTGTCGATGGCTGCCGCACCGCTGACACACAGTGACAGACCGCCACCAACCCCTTCATGGATCTGGTGGAACAGTTTTTTACGGATATCGATCCCCACTTTGCGCAGGAGACGGGCTACCACACGCAATTTGTTGACGAGAGCCAGTTTTCCGGATTTGACAAGTTTTTTCTGCACCGCATGGTAGATGTTTTCGAACAGCAGCGGCACAGCCAGGATGATGTTGATTTTCCATTCCTTCATGTTGTCGACCAGGTAGCGCAGGCCATCCGTAAAGCAGATGTTGATGCCAAAACCGAGCATCATGTACATACCGACGGTATTTTCAAAGGTATGGTGCAGGGGCAAAACCGATAAAGCGCGCTGGCCAGCCTCAAGCTTGATCGTCGACATGACCGCAAATACATTGTGGGTGATGTTGCGATGGCAGAGCATGACACCCTTGGACATGGCAGTCGTGCCAGAGGTGAACAGCAGCGAAGACATTTTCTCTGGATCGATCACCGCATCGACGAACGAACGATCTCCGGCTGCCAGCGCTGCACGGCCAGCGGCACGGACTTGGTCCATATCTGTGAAACGGGCATCCGCCTGGGCCAGTTCCGGTTCAATGATATCAGCCTTCATGCAGATCAGGCTGCGCACCTGCGGCACGGCTTGTGCGACCATCTTAGCGATTTCATGATGCTTGGGATGGTAGATGAACGCAACCGCCTTGCCCCGCTGGGTCAGGTTGATGACTTCTGAAACCGGAAGCTGTTTGTCCAGTGGTACTGTGATCCCGACGCCATTGACAATCGCTGTGTTGGCGATAGCCCATTCGTAGCTGTTTTCACCAACCACGACCAGGTGCTCACCCGCAAAGCCCATGGCCAGGAGGCCCGTACCCATTTCATCAATCGCCTGGCCAAACTCACGATAAGTCCGGACCACATCCGGGCCGCCGGGTTTGTCATGGTAGCGGTAGGCTGGCGTATCACCGTATTTTTCGACGCTGTAGCGGATCAGGTCACGCAGCGTCTCAAAACGAGGGACTTGATAGTATGTTTTGCCGATCACAGTTTGCATGTCAGGTTCCTCCCAATCGACGGATCAGTTCGCCACGACTTGCATCCAGCAGTCATCTCTCTGACGATACTTTGATTGTCAAATATTTTTATAAGCATAGCAAAGTATTGAGAAATTGGCAAT
>JAQUEY010000015.1:27434-31797 GCA_028684955.1 Eubacteriales bacterium | reverse complement strand
CCCCCTTGACTTTCCCCCTGACCCCGTGTAAACTACCCACGTTAGCAAGCAGAAGCATCCACTTCTCACCTCAAGCCCAGCGAAGAGGTTCATCGAGTGACAAACCAGGCAGTAGCCTGTTTCGATGGAGCGGATGCAGAAGCATCCGCTCCATTTTGATTTTTCCGGGAGGTGTATTCGTATCGCCAAGGCAAGTAGTGGTCAGATGATCAATGATGAAATCCGTTTCCAGAGGGTCCGCCTGATCGAAAGCGATGGCAGCATGATTGGTGTTGTTCCGATCAGTGAAGCCAGAAAACGCGCAGAGGACCAGAGCCTTGATCTCGTTTTGATCTCAGCTCAGGCTGACAATCCGGTTTGCAAGATCATGGACTACAACAAGTTCAAGTTCGAGCAGGCCAAGAAAGAAAAAGAAGCCAAGAAGAACCAGAGGATCACCGAAATCAAGGAAGTCGGCCTCAAACTGACGACCGAGGAACACGATTTATCGTACAAGACCAAGAACGCCTGCCGCTTCCTTGAAGAGGGTGACCGTGTCAAGGTTGTCCTCAAGTTCCGCGGCCGCGAGATGACCTACACCACACGGGGCTACGAAGTCATGAAGCAGTTTGCCCAGGCTTGCGCAGAGGTTGGCCAGGTCGACCGAGATCCCAAGGTCGAGGGTCGGAACATGGTGATGTTCCTCGCCCCACTCAAAAAATAATTCGCCCATCCGGGCAACCACAAGGGAGGAAAAGCATATGCCGAAACAAAAAACACACAGTGCTTCCAAAAAGAGATTCAAGGTGACTGGCACGGGCAAAGTCATGCGCAGCCAGGCTTTCAAGAAGCACATCCTGACCAAGAAGACCACCAAGCGTAAACGCAACCTCAGGAAGTCCGTTGTGGCCGCCGCTTCCAACCAGCACAACATCAAGCAGCTGATCCCTTACAAATAAGCCGCAGCCCACGCCCATACCATTCCTGATTAGAAACAACGCGTTTACCGGAGGTAATAGAGATGACACGTGTAAAGAGATCTGTCCGGGCCAGAGCCCGCCATAGAAAAATCCTCAAGCTCGCCAAGGGCTATTTCGGCCACAAGAGCAAGCTGTTCAAGGTCGCCAACCAGCAGGTCATGAAGTCCCTGAGCTATGCTTATCGTGACCGCAAGGCCAAGAAGCGCGACTTCCGCCGCCTGTGGATCACCCGCATCAATGCGGCTGCCCGCATCAATGGCCTTTCCTACAGCAAATTCATGAATGGCCTGTCCAAGGCCAACATTCTCCTCGACCGCAAGGTCCTGGCTGACATCGCTGTCAAAGATCCAGCTGCTTTCACCTCCCTTTGCGCGAAAGCCAAAGCTGCCCTCTGATCGAGTCGGAAGCAACACAACCTGAACATCAACAGGGACGGGATTTGAACAAAAATCCCGTCCCTGATCCATTCCGGGGTATGACCAGACAGATGGAATTGCCTTTCAAGATCCTTTCCAGTCGTGACAATGCAACCTACAAGCACATCAAGAGCTTGCGCCAGGCTAAAAAAGCCCATGCGGCTGGCTTGATCCTGATCGAAGGCTTTCGCCAGGTCGAGGAAGCTCTGTCTGCTGGCATCCAGCCCCAGTGGCTGATCGCCAGCCAGGCTGCTCAGGCCCATGAACGTTGGCCTGCGCTGCAGGTATTGGCAAAAACCTGCTTTGAGAAAAACGCGTATGAATGCGTGTTGCTTGACTCACGCCTGTTTGAAAGCCTTTCAGCCACTCCTTCGCCCCAGGGTGTGGCCATTGTCGCCCCAAGTCCGCTCGTTTCCTCACCTGCTGGCAATCCCGATGAACGGGGTCTCTACCTGGTGCTTGAAGGGATCCAGGATCCTGGCAATCTGGGAACCATGATCCGGACAGCCGATGCATTTGCTTTCAAGGGTGTCATCCTGGCCGGACCGACCGTCGATCCATTCGGTGACAAAGCCTTGCGCTCTGCGATGGGATCGACTTTCCACCTTCCGATCTTCCAGTTTCCTTCGATCTGGGAGGCCAAGAACTGGCTCGCGTCCAGCCAGATCCCGCTTGTCGCCGCTGATCTTTCAGGGGAGACCATCACCCGCAGCACCGTGCTCACATCTCCGGCTGCGGTGGCAATCGGCAATGAAGGCGGCGGTTTGAGCAGCGAGGCCCTGGCACTGGCTGACCGGCGCCTGAAAATTGCCATGCCTGGCCAGACCGAGTCTCTGAATGCCGCTGTAGCAGCTGCGATTTTATGCCATTTATTCACCTTGGGGCGTCCAGAATTTGAATAATGGACTATAATGGAATAAAGCTTGCACTTTGCCGTAAAAGTGTTACGATCAGAAGAATGTTTCAGCTTGGCTGCTTGTTGGTAATCGAACGTATGAGCTGAAAAGGTGGATAACCATGCAAATCATTATCATCGGCTGTGGCAAAGTAGGTTCATCCCTGGCCCGTCAGCTCGTAGCCCTGGAACATGACGTCGTCATCATTGAAAGTGACAGCAAGCTGATGCTGCAAGCGGACGACATCGACTGTATCAAGATCACAGGCGTGCCGATCGACCGAGATGTCCTTCGCCAGGCAGGCATTGAAACAGCCGACGTTGTCTGTTGCGTCACCCAGAACGACAACATCAATATCATGACCTCCCAGATCGCCCAGGATGTCTTTCACGTTCCCAAGATCATCACCCGGATCTTCAACCCAGTCAACAAAGACGTTTTCGAGGAGTTTGGCCTGAACACCATCTGTTCAACCGAACTGACTGTCGATGCCTTTCTGCGTGAAATCGAAGGTGAGCAGAATACCCAGGTCCATCAGCTCTACGGCACCCCTGTTGTCTACACGACTGTCACCACGGATCGGGATATCCTTGGCGACAACATCTGCGACTTGAGCACCGACACGGGCAAACTGGTCTTTGGCCTGATTCGCAACGGTCGCCTCATGCTTGCCATTCCTGGCCTCAAAGTCCAGGAAGGTGACCAGCTCGTGCTGGCCGACCTGCAGTAATCCACCTCCGCGAGGGATACTAAGTATGCGTATTGTGATTGTGGGCGGCGGCAAGCTGGCCTACTACCTGATCAAGACCCTGCGCCCTTACCGGCACCAGATCTCAGTCATCGAACTGCAGAAAGAAGTCAGCGCCAGGATCGCAACCGATTTTGACGAAGTGGACGTCTACAACGGCGACGGCACCAGCATCCGCATGATGGAAGAGGTCGATTGCCAGGACGCCGATTTCTACATCGCTGTCACCGGCAAGGATGAAAACAACCTGGTCGGCTGCCAGATCGCCAAGAAAAAATTCAATGTCCGGCATACGGTATCCCGGGTCAACAATCCCAAGAACGCCGAGATGTTCACTCGAATGGGGGTCGACAAGGTTTATTCCGGCACCCAGATCCTGGCTGACATCATCGAGCAGGAAGTCGACTTCGAAGGGCTCAGAGTTATCCTGAAGATCGAACGTTCCAACAAGTCCATCATCGAGTTCAAACTCTCTGCCCGGTCTGCTGCGTGTGGCAAAACCCTCGAAGCGTATGACTTCCCTGGCGATAGCAAGGTCGTTATGATCACCCATGCAGACGGCACGGTGGAAATGCCGCGCGGTAATTTGATCATGCAGCCGGATGATACATTCCTGATGATTGCCGAGTTCGACGAATTCAATGCGATCTTGAAAACCATGATCCGGAAGTAGGACGGAGGTTTGTATGGCAATCGTCAACCGAGCCAAGACCCCGTCGCCTGTCCGCCTGCTCAGCATCAATCCCTTGCGATTGATCGTTTCATCCTTTGCCTTGGTGATCCTGACCGGAACACTGTTATTGTTGCTGCCAATTGCCACAAAATCAGGCAGCACCCCGGGTTTGCTCCGGGCTTTGTTTACGGCGACCTCAGCTGTCTGCGTCACCGGTCTTGTCTTGGAGGACACTGCAACCTACTGGAGCACATTTGGTAAGTCCGTCATCCTCCTGCTGATCCAGATTGGCGGCCTTGGAATTGTCACGATCACCAGCTTTTTCTACAGTTTCATGCGCCGCAAAGCCAGCTTGAAAACCTTGGTTGTGACGAAAGAATCCACGGCCAGTTTCAATTTTGAAGATGTGTTTGCCCTCGTGCGCAAAATCATTGCGATCACGTTGGTCACGGAAGGGATAGGCGCCCTTATTTTCTCCTGGCGATTTTCCCTGCGCTACGGTCTGCGCGATGGGATCACCAAAGGCATTTTCCAGGCCGTATCATCCTATTGCAATGCCGGATTCGACCTGCATGGCGACACCATCGCTCCTGGGATGCTGGCCATGGGCGCGACAGACGGCAAATTCTCGAGCCTGATCGCCTGGAACAACGACCCCATTGTCATCCTGA
>JAQUEY010000015.1:0-27334 GCA_028684955.1 Eubacteriales bacterium | reverse complement strand
TGACAACTGGCAGCCAGATCGTCCTGATTCCAGCCATGTATCTGGGCCGTGTCGGTCCTGCATCCTTTGCCATCAGCCTGGCCCTGCGCGCGACCAAAAAACGTGAAATCGTCCATCCCGAAGGAAAAATCCTGGTTGGCTAAATGTAAAATGCAGGAAAAGAATTAGAAAATTTCAAAATAACAGCTTAATTTGCAAATTGACCGCAGTCTGGATCGTATAATACGGTTGACAGGCTGCGGTTTCTTGCATGATAATAGGAAAATAATTGTATACAATCTTCAGGAGGCCAAAGCCATGGGATTAACCACAGCACAAAAAATCATCCGCGACCACCTTGTCAGTGGGGAACTCGTTGCCGGACGTGAAGTCGCAATCCGCATCGACCAGACCCTGACTCAGGACTCGACCGGGACGATGGCCTATCTCCAGTTTGAAGCGATCAACATCCCGCGGGTCAAAACAGATCTCTCTGTCGCCTATATTGACCACAATACCTTGCAGACCGGTTTTGAAAATGCCGATGACCACATGTACATACAGTCGGTTGCCAACAAGTATGGCATCCGCTTTTCCAAGCCGGGCAATGGTGTCTGCCACCAAGTCCACATTGAACGCTTCGGCGTCCCAGGCAAGACCCTTTTAGGCTCGGACAGCCACACCCCGACCTGTGGTGGCATCGGCATGCTGGCAATCGGTGCTGGCGGCCTGGATGTTGCCGTGGCCATGGGAGGCGGCGCCTACTACCTGACCATGCCGAAAATGGTCAAGGTCGAACTGCTGGGTACGCTCAAGCCCTGGGTCACCGCCAAGGACATCATCCTCGAGGTCTTGCGTCTGCTGACAGTCAAAGGTGGCGTCGGCAAGATCGTCGAATATGGCGGCCCTGGTATCGCCAGTCTCTCTGTACCGGAACGAGCCACCATCACCAATATGGGCGCCGAACTGGGTGCCACCACCTCGATCTTCCCCAGTGATGAAGTCACCCTGGCTTTCCTCAAAGCCCAGGGCCGGCCCCAGGACTATGTCGCAGTGGGCCCCGATGCGGATGCTGACTATGATGAGACTTATACGATCGATCTCGACCAGCTGGTACCGCTGGTTGCCAAGCCGCACAGCCCGGACCATGTTGCTCCGGTCCGCGAGGTTGGACCGATTGCCGTCGACCAGGTCGCCATCGGTAGCTGCACCAATTCCTCCTTGTTCGACATGCTCAAGGTGGCGGCCGTGCTCAAGGGCAAGACCGTCCATCCCAATGTCTCACTGGTTATCGCCCCCGGTTCACGACAGGTCCTGACCATGCTGTCCCGACTGGGGGCCTTGACCGACATGATCGATGCCGGTGCCCGCATCCTTGAGTCCGCCTGTGGTCCTTGCATCGGCATGGGCCAGTCCCCGCGCACGAATGCAGTCTCCCTGCGCACCATCAACCGCAATTTCTATGGCCGTTCCGGGACCGCTTCTGCCCAAGTCTACCTGGTTAGCCCGGAAGTTGCCGCCGCCAGCGCCATCGCTGGCGTCCTGACCGATCCGCGTGACCTTGGCGAGATGCCCAAGATCGACCTGCCTGCTGCTTTTGACGTCAATGATAACCTGGTGATCCTGCCGTCCCCGGAAGGCAACTTCGTCGAGGTTGTCCGTGGCCCGAACATCCAGCCTTTCCCGGTCAATACCGAAGTCCCGGCCGAAATCGGCGGCAAGGCTTTGATCAAAGTCGAGGACAACATCACCACCGACCACATCATGCCGTCTAATGCCAAGCTCCTGCCCTACCGCTCCAATGTGCCCTATCTGGCCGACTACTGCCTGACCCCCTGTGACCCGGAATTCCCGGCCCGGGCCAAAGCGAACAACGGTGGTTTCATCATCGCCGGTGCCAACTACGGCCAGGGATCCAGCCGTGAACATGCCGCACTGGCACCGCTGCAGCTGGGTGTCAAAGCCGTCCTGGCCAAATCTTTTGCCCGCATCCACATGGCCAACTTGATCAACAATGGAATCCTGCCCCTGACTTTTGTCCAGCCGGAAGACTACGACGCCATCGACCTGCTTGATGAACTTGTCATCAACGATGCACCAGAGCAGATCAAAGCTCTGGTCCAGGGTGAAAATCTGGTGGTCCGGAACAAGACCAAAGATCGGTCCATCGAACTGAGCTTGCCGCTTTCCGAGCGCCAGGCCAAGATCCTCCTGGCTGGCGGCCTGCTCAATTTCACCCGCAAGGAAGGTTGAAAAGCCATGCCCACCCAGATTCCATCCCTGCATGGCAGCCTGCGCCATCGTGTCTATAACCAGCTTAGAGACCGCATCCTGAGTGGAACGTATGCCAGAGGCACTGCTTTGACCGAAATCCGCGTCAGCCAGGACCTTGGCGTCAGCCGGACACCGATCCGTGAAGCATTCAGCCAGCTGCTCCTGGATGGTCTGGTCCGGGCCACGCCCAACAAGGGGATCATCGTGGAAGGCCTCGACCAGAATGACTTGCTCGACTGGTACGATTTGCGGATTCGGATGGAAGGCATGGCAGCTGAAAAAGCGACCCAGAACCTGACACCTGAACTGGTGGCAGATCTGGAAGAAACCATTGCCCAAGCCAGCCAAATGATCGCTGGCGGACAACTGGAAGCGCTTCTGCAACAAGATGCCCATTTCCATGACGTGATCTTCAGGACCAGCGGCAGCAAGGTCTTGCAGAACTTCCTCAACCCGATCGCCCATTATACGCGCCAATCCCGGCAGATCAGCCTGGCCAATCCTGAGCGGGCCCGGGCCGTGCTGGCAGAACATTCCTCGATCCTCGAAGCCATGAAAGCTGGAGACAGTCAGAAGGCGCGGGCATACATGGAACAACACATTGGTAACGCAGCCCAGAGCTACCGCAATATGATTGAAAACCGAACAGGAGGACCCCATGCTCACTGAAATTGAAAAGAAGCGAATCATCCACGACATGGCTGACCATTCAGCTGCCACCGCCCGGATCGATCCGACTCTCTATGAGAAATACAGCGTC
Organism: Eubacteriales bacterium; assembly: GCA_028684955.1. Taxonomy (GTDB): domain Bacteria; phylum Bacillota; class Clostridia; order Saccharofermentanales; family UBA5734; genus UBA5734. Next base: position 24,321 of record JAQUEY010000015.1, on the reverse strand, counting down.
AAGCGCGGCTTGCGCAACGAAGACGGAACCGGTGTCCTCGTGGGCCTGACCGAAGTTGGCGATGTGTTTTCCTACATCATCGATGGCGGTGACCGGATTCCGGTCGAAGGCCGCCTGTTCTACCGCGGCATCTCGATCGATGATCTGGTCAACGGTTTCTACAGCAAAAAGCGCTATGGTTTCGAGGAAACCATCTACCTGCTGCTTTTTGGCGAGTTGCCGACTCAGGAACAACTCGACCAGCTGGAAGCCATCCTTGCTTCGTCCCGAGAGCTCCCGCCCAGCTTTACGGAAGACATGATCCTCAAGGCCCCCAGTCCGGACATCATGAACAAACTGGCCCGGTCCGTCCTGGCGCTGTATTCGTATGACAAGAATCCGGACGCCATTGACATCGAGAACGTCATGCGCCAATCGTTGGAATTGATCGCCCGCTTCCCGGTCATGGCTGCCTATGGCTTTATGGCCAAGCGCCATTACGTGGACAAGGAAAGCCTGTTCCTGCACGCACCGCGCCCCGATTACAACACGGCTCAGAACCTTTTGTACATGATTCGCCCAGATGGACAGTTTACCGAACTCGAAGCCAGGGTTCTTGATCTAGCCCTCGTTCTGCATGCCGAGCATGGCGGCGGTAACAACTCGACCTTTGTCACCCACGCGGTCACGTCTTCGGGATCCGACACGTATTCCACGATCGCAGCGGCCATCGGTTCTCTCAAGGGTCCGCAGCACGGCGGTGCCAGCGGCAAAGCCTATGATATGCTGCAGGATCTGTCCGCCACGGTCAAGAACTGGCGCAACGAAGTGGAGATCAGCGATTACCTGACCAGAATCTTGCGCAAGGAAGCCTTTGACAAGAGCGGATTGATCTATGGCATCGGCCATGCGGTCTACACGGTTTCCGACCCGCGCACCAAGCTGCTGCGTGACTACGCCCGGGCCCTGGCCTACGAAGCCGGCAGGGAAGAGGAGTACGAACTGTACACGCTGGCAGAACGTCTGGCTCCGCAGGTCTTCCATGATGTCAAGAAGAACGACAAAATCGTCTGTGCCAATGTCGACTTTTACTCAGGCTTCATCTACGACATGCTCGGCATTGCGCCCGAACTGTTCACGCCGATTTTCGCCGTCGCCCGTATCGCCGGCTGGAGTGCCCACCGCATCGAAGAGCTGGTCAGCGGTGGCCGTATCATCCGTCCCGCTTACAAGTGCGTCCAGAAACGCCGCTCCTATGTGGCTATCGAGCAACGTGAACAGCAGGAAGCCTGAGCCATCCACATACACTGCAAACGAACCTTGATCTGACAGTCCGACCCGGGCTAAACGAGACAACCGTTGCCCGGGCGGACTTTTTATGTGGCTGCGATTCTGCAATGTTTCCTGAAGCCAAAGGAAAAAGCCAGTCTCCGGTTGCGATCCGCAATGGAAACTGGCTTTCATCGATTGGTGACCCTAAGGAGAATCGAACTCCTGATTCCGCCGTGAGAGGGCGGCGTCTTGACCGCTTGACCATAGGGCCGTTCACCGTCGGTGATTATAGCACATCGGAAGGATCGCATGCAAGGTGCAATCTAGGTGCAATCTATGGCTTGAACGATTGACAAAAAAGGTAGGATTCTGCCCTGAACTTTGGTAAACTAACCAGAGAGACTATAAATCTTGAAAATGCGCATGAGATATTTACAATAATCACCTATGAAAAGTACAATTTAGATGGATATAAACTCAAGAATGAATTCAAAAGTGCTCACAAACTGACAAGGAAGGTCCATCGCTTCTGGACGCGCTTGAGGAGTAACCTCTTAACCGATTGTTTACAATATGACAACAGTATTCACTTAATAGCCATGTTTGTTAGCTTGTTTACACAGATAAGTCAATCACCATTTGTCGATATGCACAACGGATACGCTTACGAAGAATATTATTTGCGATTTTTCACAAAGTCTATTGACAGTGAAATTGAGCAAAACTATAATGGCAATTGTCAACGAGCTCGAGCAATCTAACAAACAAGTACCAATAACTTAACCAAGTTTTTTCACAGGTGCACAGAAGCACCCGACTTCATAAGATCCAGATCGAGGGCCACCACCCGAAGATCAGAGGCCACCACCTCGGATCCAGCTCAGTCCCAGACCATCCATATCGGTATAAACTGACTGGCCCTTACTTGGGCCGGCAGCTTATATAAAACAAACAATTTTGAGGAGGAGTCTATCATGTCCAAGAAAATTGTAGCCCTGGTCCTGATGGTTGCCATGATGGCCGCGTTGCTCGCTGGCTGTGCATCCACATCGACGACCGCTGCCCCCACCACCGCCGCCCCGGCTGAGACCACTGCTGCTGCTGCAGAAACCACCGCTGCACCTGCTGGTGAAACAGTCAAGATCGGTTTTGCCATGTCTGCTTTTGACGACAAATGGCTGACCTACCTGCGTGAAGCTGCTGAGAAAAAAGCGGTTGAACTCGGCGTCGAACTGACCATGGTCGACGGCAAGGACGATCCTTCTGTCCAGCTCGGCCAGGTTGAGAACTTCGTTGCCCAGGGCATGGACGCTGTCATCGTTGTCCCGGTCAACACCGACGCAACCGAAGCTCTGACCAAAGCTTGCTTTGACGCTGGCATCCCGCTCATCGCTGTCAACCGCAACTTCAAGAGCCAGGACGACTACACCGCTTATGTTGGTTCGGACTCCATCGATGCCGGTATCTTCCAGATGGAATTCATCGGTGAGAAACTCGGCGGCAAAGGCAACATCATCATCATGCGTGGTGCTGACGGCCATGAAGCTGCAACGATGCGTACCGAAGGTAACAAGAAAGTCATCGCTGAAAAATATCCAGACATCAAGATCCTTGCTGAAGACACCGGCAAATGGGACCGCGCCCTGGGCATGTCCCTGGCTGAGAACTGGATCCAGCAGTATGGTGAAGAAATCGACGCCTTCGTCTGCAACAACGACGAAATGGCTATCGGTGCTGTCAAAGCCATCGAAAACGCTGGCCTGACCGGCAAGATCCTCACCGCTGGTGTTGACTGCACCCCTGACGCTCTCGTCGAGCTCAAGAAGGGCACCCTCAACTTCACCGTCTTCCAAGATCCAGCCGGCCAAGGTGCTGGTGGCGTCCAGGCTGCTTATGACATCGTCATGGGCAAATCGGTCGACAAGATCGTCTGGATTCCCTACCTGCCGGTTCCGCCGGAAGAATACGACACATACGCTGCTTTCTGGGGTATGTAATCGTCTCCCTTCCTGAAACCTGCTTGCTTAGATCATGACTCCTGTAATTTGATCGGAATCAAGGGAAATAAGGAAATCTTGTTCGAACTGACAGCCGATTATGGAAGGAAGGGCGTTCGACAAACCGTCGAACGCCCTTTTTCTCCTGACTGAGAGCTCGATGCTTCGGAGGTGCGCTTTGAGTAACAACACAGACTATGTCCTGGAACTGGAAAATGTTTCCAAGTCTTTCCCGGGCGTCCAGGCCTTGAAGGATGTTTCACTGAAAGTCCGCAAAGGTACTGTCCACGCCCTGATGGGAGAAAACGGCGCCGGCAAGTCGACGCTGATGAAAATCGTCGTTGGTGTCTACACGGCTGATCCCGGTGGCACCATCAAAATTGATGGGGAGCCTGCCAATTACAAGAACATCGGCGCGTCGATCAAGCATGGCGTCTCGATGATCTTCCAGGAATTGAACCCCATCCCCTACATGACCGTAGCCGAAAACATCTACCTGAATCGCGAACCCCATAAAGGCCTTTTTGTTGATTTCAAGCAAATGATCGCCGACACCCAGGCTTTGTTCGATTCTTTGGGTATTGACAATATTAAACCAACTGAAAAAGTTTACGAACTGACTGTCGCCAAAAAGCAGATGGTCGAAATCGCCAAGGCAATTTCCTACAATTCCAAGCTGATCATCATGGACGAACCGACTTCCGCCATCACGGACAAGGAAGTTGACCACCTGTTCAAGATGGTCCGCACCCTGAAAAAAGAAAAGAATGTGGCCTTCATCTTCATCACCCACAAAATGGATGAAGTCTTCCAGATCACGGACGAAATCACGGTCTTGCGTGACGGCCAGTATGTCGGAACCGACCTGGCATCCAATTCATCGCGTGACAAGCTGATCGCCTGGATGGTTGGTCGCGAAATCACCCAGATGTTCCCGAAGGAAGAAGCCGAGATCGGTGATGTCATCATGAGCTGCCGTGGCCTGACTCGCAATGGCGTGTTCAAAGATGTCAGCTTCGACCTTAGAAAAGGCGAAATCCTCGGATTTGCCGGCCTCATGGGTGCAGGCCGCACGGAAGTCATGGAAGCCATCTTCGGCTATACCAAGCTGGACGCCGGCGAGGTCTACATCCATGGCAAAAAGGTCAACATCACCATGCCGCGCGACGCGCTGAAGTACCACATGGCTTTGCTGACTGAGGACCGTAAGGGCACCGGCTGCTTCCTGCCTCTTTCGATCCGGGACAACATGACCGTGGCCAGCGTCGGGGACTACACCAAAGGTGGGTTTATCCGCAAAAAGGCCATGGAAAAGGTCTGTCTGGAACAGAAGGAGAAGCTCGCGATCAAGACGCCGAGCATGAACCAGCTGATCAAGAACCTGTCCGGTGGTAACCAGCAAAAAGTGCTTGTCGCCCGCTGGCTGATGACCAACCCTGAAATCCTGATCGTCGACGAACCTACCCGTGGTATCGACGTCGGAGCCAAGGCTGAAATCCACCGTCTCTTAAGCATGATGGCCAAGGAAGGCCGTGCCATCATCATGATTTCTTCCGAGTTACCGGAAGTCATGGGCATGAGCGACCGGATCATGGTCATGCATGAAGGCAAGATCACAGGTGAGGTTTCCCGCAAGGATGCCAACCAGACTCTGATCATGCAATTTGCTACGAATACATACGTTTCTTGAGCGGCAACACGCGAAGAAAAAATGGAGGTCAATCACAATGGCTAGAAATGACTCGGCAGAAGCCGTCAAGAAATCCAGCAAAGAGGTCTGGTCCGATATTTTCAACAAATACGGCATCATCATCATCCTGTTCCTCATCGCGGCCCTGATGTCGGTCGCTACCGGCGGCATGTTTTTAAAACCCATCAACCTGATGAACGTGGTCCGGCAGATTTCCTTCATCGGTCTGATCGGTGTCGGCGTCACGATCATCATCATCACCACCGGCATCGACCTGTCATCGGGTTCGGTCCTGGCACTCGCATCCGTTGCCGCTGCGACCTTTGCCCATCCGGCCAAGGATGCTGCCGGCCAGTACATCGATGCCGTTGGCCAGTACCCGCTGATCGTTCCTGTCTTAGTTGGCCTTGCTGTGGCCACCCTGGCAGGAGTCATCAATGGCCTGATCATTGCTTATTTTGAGCTGCCCCCTTTCATCGTCACCCTTGGCATGATGACCGCTGCCCGCGGTGCTGCCTTCCTGGTGACCGGCGGCAAGCCGATCGGTGACTTCTCCGATAGCTTCAACTTCCTCGGCGCTGGCTTTGTCCTGGGCATTCCGATGCCGATCCTGCTCCTGATTGTCATGACCATTTTCAGCTACATCATCCTGAACCGGACGAAATTTGGCCGCCACATTTATGCCCTCGGCGGCAACGAACAAGCTGCCATCATCTCCGGTGTCAATGTCAAGCTGATCAAGATCGTCGTATACGGATATGCCTCGATGCTGGCCGGACTTGCCGGCATCTCGCTGGCTGCCCGCATCGAATCCGGCCAGCCCAGCGCCGGCCTGAGCTTCGAACTGGATGCCATCGCAGCAGCCGTCATCGGCGGTACCAGCCAGAGCACCGGTGGCATCGGCACCGTGCAAGGCACCATCGTCGGCGCCCTGATCATCGGTGTCATCAACAACGGCATGACCCTGATGGGTGTCAACTCCTACTGGCAGCAGGTCGTCAAGGCCATCATCATCGTTGGTGCTGTTCTGCTCGACAAGAAACGCCGCAAAAGCTGATTTTTCAGCCATCTGGGCTGACAGGCAAAATCCAGTCAGCCAACTATCTTCACAAGCACATGGCAAGCGTGCTGTTCCCTTATTCCCGGCAAAGCCCCTGATAGCCACCTCCTGGCGATCAGGGGCTTTTGCCATCCAAAGGAGAAGACAAGTAAATGGCATAATTGATCATGTTTGTGCCTGCTTGACCTCTTGACACCGGAATATTATTGGAATACACTCAACACATACACAACGTGCCCGGGCACGCATTGACAATAATGACAAACAGTGAGTAAATAAGTGTGAGCCCGTTATCCGTTCATGAATCAGTCTAAGAGATCCCATTTGCCCAAAATTCAGGAGGAAAACACTATGGCTTTGAAAGTTGGCGTCATCGGAACCGGTGCAATCGGCCAGGAACACATCCGTCGTCTGCACACCAAATTGAACGGCTCGACCGTCGTTGCTTTGAACGACATCAATCTTGAAGGTGCCCAGAAAGTGGCTGACACCTATGGTGGCATCACCGTTCACAAGACATATCAGGATGTCATTGATGATCCTTCAGTCGACGCTTTGGTCATCACGTCCTGGGGCCCTGCCCATGAAGAGCAAGTCCTTGCTGCCATCAAGGCAGGCAAGCCCGTTTTTGTTGAAAAACCGATGGCCACCACAGCTGAGGGTGCCAAGCGCATCGTCGATGCCGAGATCGCCTTTGGCAAGAAGCTGGTCCAGGTTGGTTTCATGCGCCGCTATGATGCCGGCTATAAACTGCTCAAGGATGTGATCGATGCCGGCAAGATCGGCGATCCGCTCGTCCTGCATTGTGCTCACCGCAATCCGACCGTCCCGGAAGCTTATGTCACCTACATGGCGATCAATGACACCGCCATCCATGAAATCGACGTCCTGCACTGGCTGATCGATGACGAGTGGACCTCCGCCCAGGTCATCATGCCCAAGGCGACCCGCAACACCCATGCCAAGCTCAAAGATCCCCAGATCCTGATCCTGACCTCCCAGAAGGGCATCCGTGTCGTGCTCGAGATCTTCGTCAACTGCCAGTATGGCTATGACATCCAGTGCGAAGTCGTCGGTGAAACCGGCATTGCCAAGCTGCCTGAACCGATGTCGATCCAGATGCGCAGCGAAGAAAAGCTCAGCAACACCATCCTCAACGACTGGAAAGTCCGCTTCATCGAATCCTACGACGTCGAACTCCAGGACTGGATCGACTCCACCGTCAAGGGCGAAGTCAATGGCCCGACAGCCTGGGACGGCTACCTGGCCAGCGTCACCTCCGATGCCTGTGTCAAAGCCCAGGAAACGGGCGCGATCGAGCCGATTGTCACCCCAACCCGCCCCGCCTTCTACAACTGACCCCAAAACTCAGTCACCCGCCCACCAGGGCGACTGGTATGACGACTAGATCGGCCAGGCTTCAAAGTCCAAGTTTGAAGCCTGGCGCAGATCGTATCAGGAGGTATACACCATGAAAATTGCCTTTGACGTTGACGTCCTGGCCAAGCAGATGAGTATCAATGACATGGTCCACAAGGTGGCCGACTGGGGCTTCAAGTACATCGAACAATCGCCCCACCACCAGATCAATCCCTTTTACAAACACCCGCTGTTTTCCCGCGAAGTCGAGGCTGAGTATCGCAAGGCGCTGAAAGAAACCGGCCTCGAGATCTCGTCCTTCATCGTCGTCTACCGCTGGTCCGGCCCGACCGAGGAACAGCGCCTCCACGCGGTGGCCAACTGGAAGAAGATCGTCGAGATCGCGGTCAACATGGGCGTGCAGGTGATCAACACCGAGCTGTCCGGCGATCCGTTGCAGCCGGAGATCTGCAATGGCATGTGGTTCCGCTCGATGGACGAGCTGCTGCCCTTGTTCGAGAAGGAAGGCATCCGGGTCGAGATCCAGTCCCACCCGTACGATTTCTGCGAACTGAACGATGAGACCTGCGACATGGTCAAATCCTACCGCAGCGACAACCTGACCTACTGCTACTCGGCCTCGCACGGGTTTTTCTACGACAAGGGCAAGGGCGACGTCCGCCACATGCTCAAATACGCCGGCGATGACCTGTCCCACGTCCTGTTTGCCGACACGATGAACCAGACCGTCGACTGCCGCTACATCGTCAACCCACCCGGCGTCAATGCCACGATCCACCAGCACACCGCGATGGGCGAAGGCGAAGTCGACTTCCCCGGCATCTTTGAGACCCTGCGCGAAATGGACTTTGCCAACCGCACCTTCAAAGTCGGTGGCGAATCGATCGCCTGCGTCTCTTACTTCGGCTACCCCGAGAAGATGGACCGCCAGGCCCCCGAAGCCCTCGAACGCATCAAACGCGAACTCGGCGTGAAATAAAGGAGTCACCATGAAAATCGGTTTTAATGAAGCCACAACACTCGGCAATTCCACACTCGAGCAGGATCTGGTCATCGGCGAAAAGCTCGGTTACGATTACATTGAGATCCGCACGATGGACAAGCTGCCCGAATACCTGAAAACCCACACAGTGGACGACCTGGTCCAGTTTTTTGCGACCAGCAAGATGAAGCCTTTGGCGTTCAACACCCTGTATCCGGTCACCTTCAATGATGCTGCCGGCGAGCAGAAGATCGTCGACGACCTCACCTATATGTGTGAAGTCGGTGACAAAATCGGCTGCAAGATCGTCATCGGCGTCTGCAACTGGGACCAGGGCATCAAGACCAAGACTGAAATCAAGAACGAGACGGTCCGCATGTACCAGAAGCTGGCTGACATCGCCGCTCCTTATGGCGTCAAGCTCTGCATCGAATTCTGCGGTGCCCCGGTCCACACCGTCAACACCTTCGAACAGGCCATGGAAATTGCCGAAGCCTGCAACCGCGACAATGTCGGCGTCACACTCGATTGCTACCACTTCCACGCCATGAACTCCAAAATGGCTGCTCTCGAAGCCTGTGACGTCAACAAAGTCTTCATCGTCCACCTCGATGACGCCGAAGACCTGCCAGTTGGTCAGGGCAGCGATGAAAACCGCGTCTGGCCGGGCGACGGTGCGGTCGATCTTGACGGCATCCTGGGAACCCTGGCCAAGAAGGGCTACAGCAACGCGATCTCCGTCGAGCTGTTCCGCCCCGAATACTACCAGCTGCCAGCTGAAGAATGCCTGACCATTGCCAAGCAGAAATCCGAAGCCGTCGTCAGCCGTCATTTCACCTTGGGCTGAGCAGATCCTAAAAAAGGGACTGGACAATCGATCCAGCCACCACGCAACCCGCTTATCCGCTTTTTTCCTCCAGAAAAGGGATCGCCTCACCTGAGACGATCCCTTTTCCAATGGTGTGTGAACGTGCCAGGAAGATCCGGTGCGCAAGATCTTCCTGGCGCAGGAGAGTGGCTTACCAGCAGGCTTTGATCGCCTGGACAGCCTCGGGTGTCGAATATCTTGCATACAGCTCAAAACCGACAGACTGTTCATAACCAATCCGCTCCAGGTGGGAGAGGAAATTTTTGAAATTGATGACACCGGTACCGGGTTCATTGCGCCCGGGCGCATCGGCGATGTGGATGTGGCCGATCCAGGGCAGGTATTTTTCGGTCGTCTCGCAGATCTTGCCTTCATCCAGATACATATGGTAGGCATCGTAGAGGATTTTCAGGTGGGGTGAGTTGATTGCGCGGACAAGGTCAACTGACTGGCTGGTCGTATTGAGGAAATTGCCACAGTGGTCTTTTTCAATGTTCAGGGCTTCGAGGACAAAGGTGATGCCTGCCTCTTCCGCCAAAGGCGTGATCTCCCTCAGGACATCAAACATGGCACAATAGCGTGCGATATCCGAATAATTCCCGGACAGGGGCTTGGCAAATTGCGGCCACTCTTCAAGCGAATCTGAATGGATGACTAGTGTTTTGCAGCCGACAATCTGGGCTGCTGCAATGGACTGGCGGATGTAGGCAATGTAGGGGATTTTGTTTACCGGGTCGCACATCGAGAGTGGACCATCTCCAGACATCGCCGCCAGCGTCAAGCCGTTTTCGTCCAGCAGGCGGCGGACTGCTGGCAAATCCTTGTTGTCCCAGCCCCATAGTTCAACTGCCGTGAACCCATCCGCCTTGGCAGCGGCGAACCGTTGTTCAAATGGAAGTTCCGTGTACAAAGATTCAATGTGGATATCTTTTTTCAGCATGCATGACACCTCCTCATGGATACTTTCATTATATGAACATCGCTGCCATCGGTTTAGGCCCAAACTTGCGCAGTTGGGGGCGTCAGGATGGCTATTCGGGCCGGATGGTTGCAAGGTTTTGTGGTTTCTTGCTTTTGGGCTGTGAACATGTGAAAATGACTGTATCTGTCTCCTGTTGAGGTCCTATGTCTTTCTACAACTCTTCAAAACCATTTGTGTCCAGTTTCTGCTCTGATCATGTGCCAGAGCTGTTGTCTGTATGCCTGGCCCAGGGAGAAGTCGGCCGAATGCCACGAGTCATGCATCATCATGATGACAGAACTGAGATCCTGCTGATCATCAGCGGCAAAGCCCAGTACAGCATCGACGGTGTCACCTGCCAGGCTCAGGAGGGTGATATCCTGGTCTATAACCAGGGTGCCATTCACGATGAAGTAGCCAATCCGGTATCCGACATGGTCGTGTTCAGCCTGGCTATCAGCAACCTGCAGGTGCAGGACCGGGCAGCCAACCAGCTGGTACCGCCCGGTTTCAAGCCAGTATTTTCAAGCGGCCCCGACTTTGCCAAACTCAAGCACCTGTTTGAACTCATTTATGAGGCCACGGCATCAAATGATTTTCGCCAGGCCGAGTTTGCCAATTACTTGCTGCGAGCCTTGCTGATCCTTGTCGATACCCGGCTGCACGAACAAAACGACCGGTTGTGGGAAGACAAGCAAGTCCTGGGCGGGGAAATCAAGGCCTATCTTGACCAGCATTTCCTGGAGGATATCACTTTGGGGCAGATCTCCTCAGCCATGCATGTCAACCAGTATTACCTGGCCCATTGTTTCAAAGACCATGTCGGCTACTCACCCATGCAGTACATCATCCGGCGCCGGATCGGCGAAGCCCAGTCTTTGCTGCTCAATACAGGCTACAGCGTTACGCAAATCGCATCCATGGTCGGTTATAATAATCTGAATCATTTCCACAGTGCGTTTGTAAAGATCGTTGGCATGGCCCCGGGCAAATACCGCCGCTCCTGGACCGCCGATACATAAGGACAACATGAAAAACGTCATCACCATCCAAGGTGCCCGTGAACACAACCTGAAAAACATCAGCCTGACCTTGCCGCGCGACCAGATGGTCGTCCTCACCGGCTTGTCTGGCTCTGGCAAGTCTTCCCTGGCTTTTGACACCATCTATGCGGAGGGCCAGCGCCGCTATGTCGAGTCCCTTTCGTCCTACGCCCGCCAGTTCCTCGGCCAGATGGAAAAACCGGATGTCGACCACATCGAGGGACTCTCGCCAGCGATTTCGATTGACCAGAAAACCACCAGCAAGAACCCGCGTTCGACTGTTGGCACCGTGACCGAGATCTATGACTACCTGCGTCTTTTATATGCCCGCATTGGCACCCCGCATTGTCCCTCCTGCGGCCGGGTGATCGAGCGCCAGTCGGTCGACCAGATCATCGACATCCTGCTGGGCTACCCGGAAGGGACCCGCCTGATCCTTCTGGCTCCGGTTGTGCGCGGCCGCAAGGGCGAATTTCACAAGCAGTTCGAGGATTTCCGCAAGGCTGGCTATGTCCGTGTTCGCATAGATGGTGAGGTCCGCGAGCTTGATGAGGAGATTACGCTTGAGAAAAACAAAAAGCACACGATCGAGGTTGTGATCGACCGACTCGTTCTGCGCGAGGGCATCCGCTCGCGCCTGAACGACTCACTCGAGACAGCCCTTCATCTGGCCGATGGACTGGTCCAGGTCCAGATCCAGGAAAAAGTGGCGGCTGCAGGGGAGGAGGCCAGCTGGCGTGAAACCGAACAGCTGTTTTCCCAGAATTTCTCCTGTCCGACCTGCAACATCAGCCTTGAGGAAATCACCCCACGGATGTTTTCTTTTAACAATCCCTATGGCGCTTGTCCGGAGTGCACCGGCCTGGGCCAGATGTCCCATATCGACCCAGAGCTGGTCGTCCACGACCCGCGCCTGTCCCTCAATGAAGGTGCCATCGCGGCCGGTGGCTGGAACTTTGCCGAGCGCACCAGCTGGGCCCGCGCTTTTGCCGAAGCCCTTGCTAAACGCCACCAGTTTTCCCTGGACACCCCATTTGAAAAGCTGCCTGAGGAGATCCGCAAGATTCTCTTGTTTGGCAACAACGGCGAAGTCCTGATGGTCGACACGACGAACAGCAAATACTCACACGGCCTGTACCGATCTGACTGGATCGGTGTTGTCAACAGCCTTGAGAAACGCTACCGTGAGACGTCTTCCGATGACATGAAGGACTATTACACCCAGTTCATGTCGGTCACACCCTGTCCGGTCTGCCAGGGCGCCCGCTTGAAAAAGGAAAGCCTGGCCGTGACGGTTGGTGCGTTGAACATTTTTCAGCTGACCACCCTGCCGATCCGCAAAGCACGCGATTTTCTGGCTGAGATCAAGCTCTCCCCGCGCCAGGCCCAGATTGCAGCCCAGATCCAGAAAGAGCTCGATGCCCGGCTCGGATTCCTTGTCGATGTCGGTCTGGACTACATGACTCTGGCTCGAGCTTCGGCAACGCTCTCTGGTGGTGAAGCCCAGCGCATCCGTCTGGCCACCCAGATCGGCTCAGGACTGATGGGTGTGCTCTACATCCTCGACGAACCGAGCATCGGCTTGCACCAGCGCGACAACACCCGCCTCCTGGCTACCCTCAAACGCCTGAGAAACCTCGGCAATACCGTCCTGGTCGTTGAACACGACGAAGAGACCATGTTTGCCGCTGACCAGATCGTCGACATGGGCCCTGGTGCCGGTGAGAACGGCGGCTATGTCGTCGCCCAGGGCACGGCAGAGGAGATCATGCAGATCCCCGAGTCGATCACCGGCCAGTACTTGTCCGGCCGGATGAAAATCGAGATCCCGCAGGAGCGCAGGAATCCCGATGGCCGTTACCTGTCTGTCTATGGTGCCCGGGAGAACAACCTCAAGCACATCGATATTCATATTCCGCTCGGCCTGATGACCTGCATCACGGGTGTCTCCGGATCTGGCAAGAGCTCGCTGGTCAATGGTATTCTTTTGAAAAAACTGGCCGCTGATCTCAACAAAGCGCGTCGTTTTGCCGGGGCTTTTGACCGGGTCGAGGGCCTCGAGCATCTTGACAAGGTCATTGCGATCGACCAGTCACCGATCGGGCGGACACCGCGCTCCAATCCGGCGACCTACACCGGCGTGTTCGACCATATCCGCGAGCTGTTTGCCAGCACCCAGGACGCCCGCGCCCGTGGCTACAAGAACGGCCGCTTCAGCTTCAATGTCAAGGGTGGCCGCTGCGAGGCCTGCAGCGGTGACGGTGTCAACCGGATCGAGATGCACTTCCTGCCCGATGTCTACGTCACCTGCGAGGTTTGCAAAGGCCACCGCTACAACCGCGAGACCCTCGAAGTCCATTTCAAAGGTAAAAACATCGCTGAAATCCTCGACATGACCGTGGACGAGGCGCTGCCCTTTTTTGCCAGCATCCCGCGCATCGCCAGGAAAATCCAGACCCTGCAGGACGTCGGTCTTGGCTACATCCGCCTCGGCCAGCCCTCGACTCAGCTTTCCGGCGGCGAAGCCCAGCGGGTCAAGCTCGCTACTGAGCTTTCGCGCCGTGGCACAGGCAACACCTTCTACATCCTCGACGAACCGACGACTGGCCTGCACATCGCTGACGTCCACAAGTTGGTTGACATCCTCTACCGCCTGAAGGACAATGGCAATACGGTCCTGGTCATCGAGCACAACCTCGACGTCATCAAGACGGCGGACCACATCATCGATCTCGGTCCCGAGGGCGGTGACGCCGGCGGCTACATCGTGGCCACGGGCACCCCTGAGGATATAGCGGCCTGCCCGGACTCCTATACCGGCCAGTACCTGGCCAAACTCCTTTCCCCAGGCAGTGTCCCTGCCCTGACTTATGCCCATGAAACTCACCCAAAGAAAAGGAAACCCAAACTGAATGGCTAAATGTGTCATCTGCAAAAAGAATCTCGCCGTGGTTTTTACCACCCGTTTTGAAAATGGCCAGCGCGTCAGCGAAGGCCTCTGCCTCAAATGTGCCTACAAGACTGGTCTTGGTGGCATGGATGAGCTCTTCTCCAAGGCTGGCATCACCGATGCCAACATCGACGAACTGACCGACCGGATGAACCAGGTCATGTCCCAGGTCGATGGCCAGTCCCCGGAGAATCTGTTCCAGTCCCTGCTGTCCGGCAATTTCGATCTCTCGGCGATCTCGAGCAACTTTGACCCCGAGCTGAGCGACGGAGACGATACCGGTGACAAAAACAACGAGCTGCAACCAGCTTCGATCGGCCAGGACTCCAATGAAGTCGGCGACGTCCGCAGCCCTGCCCGTGAGGGTGATCCAGCTCCCAGCCCGCGCAGTGAGAAGAAACGCAAGTTTCTCGATCAGTTCGGCACCAACCTGACCAGCAAAGCCCATGAAGGCCGCATCGACCGCATCATCGGCCGTGACAAGGAACTGGCCCGTGTGGTCCAGATCCTCAACCGACGGGCCAAGAACAACCCTGTCCTGCTTGGTGAACCTGGCGTCGGCAAAACCGCCATTGCTGAGGGCCTGGCCGTCAAGATCGCCCATCGCGAGGTCCCTGTCAAACTCCTGCACCAGGAAGTCTACCTTCTGGACATGACCGCCATGGTCGCCGGCACCCAGTTCCGTGGCCAGTTCGAGAGCCGCATGAAAGGCGTCGTGGACGAAGCCCGCAAAGCAGGCAACATCATTCTCGTGATCGATGAATTGCATAACATCATGGGTGCTGGCGATGCCGAAGGCGCCATGAACGCAGCCAATATCTTGAAACCCGCCCTCGCCAAAGGCGAGATCCGCGTGCTCGGTTCGACCACTCTGGACGAATACCGCCGCTTCATCGAAAAAGACTCTGCCCTGGAACGCCGCTTCCAGAAGGTCATCGTCGAAGAGCCCTCCCCGGCCGATTCAATCGAAATCTTGAAAGGCGTGAGGGACTACTACGAGGTTCACCATCACGTGACCTATTCGGATGAGGTCGTCGAGCTGGCCGTGCGTATGGCTGACCGCTACATCACCGACCGTTTCCTGCCAGACAAGGCGATTGACCTGCTCGACGAAGCTGGCTCCCATTGCAACTTGCACAACGAGGTCATCATCAAGCTCGACGAAGACCGCCGGATGCTGCAAAACCTGAAACGTGATCAGGAAGCCCTGGAGAACCAGATCGCCAACAGTCCCGACGATGTCGCCCTGTATGAGCGTGAAGCTGAGCTGCGTTCCAAGGTCCTGCGCCTGGAAGACGACCTGCAGAAACTGGAAGCAGAAGCCAAACCGACCGAGATCACGACCGAGGACATCGCCCGTGTCGTCGAGATGTGGACCGGCATTCCCGTCCAGCGTATCAATGAGAGTGAAACCGAAAAGCTGGTCAAGCTCGAAGACCGCCTCCACCAGCGCGTCATCGGTCAGCAGCAAGCCGTCTCCGCCCTGGCCCGGGCCATCCGCCGCAACCGCGCCGGTTTCGGCAAAAAACGCAAACCCGCGTCCTTCATCTTCGTCGGGCCGACCGGTGTCGGCAAGACCGAGCTTGTCAAAGCATTGGCCGAAGCCCTCTTTGAGACCGAAGACGCCATGGTCCGCCTCGACATGTCGGAGTTCATGGAACCCCATACAGTGTCCAAACTGATCGGCTCGCCACCGGGATATGTCGGTTACGACGATGGCGGCCAGCTGACCGAGAAAATCCGTCGCAAACCCTACAGCGTTATCTTGCTCGACGAAATTGAGAAAGCTCACGCTGACGTATTCAATATCCTGCTCCAGATCCTCGATGATGGACGCCTGACCGACAGCCATGGCCGCCTGGTCAGCTTTGAGAACACCGTCATCGTCATGACCAGCAATGCTGGCACCACCCTCAAAGCCAATGCTTTCGGTTTTGGTGCCGACGGCTACGTCGCCCTCGAAAGTCGTGTCCAGAGTGTCTTGAAAGAGATGTTCCGCCCCGAGTTTTTGAACCGTGTCGATGAGATCGTCGTCTTCTCCGAGCTCAACAGAGCTGAGATCCGCCAGATTGTCGACCTGATGCTCAAGGAAGTCACCGGACACCTGTCCGAGAAGGGCCTCCAGTTTGTCGTCACCGACGCCGCCAAGGACTACCTGGCCGAGAAAGGCTACGACCCCAAATACGGCGCCCGTCCCCTCAGAAAGACCATTCAGCGCATGCTCGAAGACCCCCTCGCCGACCTTGTCCTCGCCGGCCACCTCAAAAATGCCAGCGGCGTCTCCGCCGACTACAAGGACGGAATTATCAAACTCGACTGGATCTGAAAAACGTGACACGTTCGGAGGAAATGTTCCGATTTTGGTGCCAGACCTGAGGCTAGTTAGCCCCTATCAACAAACAAAGTGGATAACAGGGCTGGCATGAGCATCAAAGTCGGAAGTAGCAGTTCAGAGTATGAATGTTTTGTACCTGCACCACTTCCGCCTCAGAATCCGGGCATTCAGTTTGATGATGAAATGATTTATTTGATCTCAGAAGCGAACAGATATCTGGGAAGATTGGACGAATTGACAGACACACTCTTGTCACCAAACAATTTCGTCTATCTATATGCCAGAAAAGAAGCAACGCTATCGTCTCAGATCGAAGGAACTCAGGCGACGTTTTCTGATTTGATCAAAGCAGAGGCTGGAATGGCCGATGAAGTTCCCAATGATGTTAAAGAGATCGAGAATTATGTCAAAGCGACCGGGTATGGATTTGAACGATTGGAAACACTGCCCCTATCATTGCGGTTGATCAGGGAAATCCATGCGATTCTCATGGAAGGTGTCCGCGGTGAAAATAAAACGCCAGGGGAGTTTCGGAGATCACAGAACTGGATTGGTGGTTATTCAATCCGTACAGCCAGCTATATTCCCCCCTCAGTTGAGTATTTGAACAGCTGTCTGGATAGTTTTGAAAAATTCATGCACGAAAACGACCGGATGTCACCCCTCATCAAAGCGGCCTTGATCCATAGCCAATTTGAGATGATCCATCCATTTTTGGATGGAAATGGTCGCGTTGGCAGGCTCCTGATTGCTTTTTACCTTGCTGCGAATGACCTGCTGCACAAACCGACCTTGTATCTTTCCAATTGACTGGGATAATCGAAACAGCCAGGGAAGCAGTAGAAATTGCCAGAAGTATTGCTGCGCTGCGTGAAGAAGATTTGAAAAAAATAAATGCGATGGGACGCACCAGTGAGAATGCACTTGCCATCTATGAAGGGTTGTTTGATAAACCGACCATCAGTATTGAAGAAGCAGCTAGAAAACTAGGAGCCAGTCCTGCAACCAGCAGCCGTCTGCTCGAACGTCTCTGTGAAGAAAACATTCTAAGCAATCTGGATAACCGCAAGCGCAAGAAAGTCTTCATCTACAGAAGGTCTATCGATCTTTTCAATAAAGATTGAATGGCAGCTACTTATGTTCGATAGCTACCGTTAATCCTGACATAATCATATGAAAAGTCACAGGTCCACAGCCGGTCGAAAGCGGTCCCCTCGCGCAGCAGGATGCGGATCAGGACTTCCTTTTGCTGCAGGATGACCTTGGCGGCAGCCTCGTCAAAGAGCAGGGCAGTGCCGTTTTCGCAGACTTTGAGGTCGCCGAGGTAGATGTCGCACTTTTCCGGGTCGAATTCGGCTCCGGAGTAACCGGCGGCGGTGAGGATCCGGCCCCAGTTGGCGTCTTCGCCAAAAATGGCAGTCTTGACCAGCGGCGATTTGCCGACGGCCTGGACGATCTTGTAGGCATCATCGGCTGTCCGGGCGCCCTGGCACTGGATCTCGACCAGTTTGGTGGCCCCTTCGCCGTCCTGGGCAATCAGGCGTGCCAACTGCGTACTGATGATCGTAATCGCCTTCTGCAATTGCTGGGCAGCGGCGCTGTCAACAGAACGGATCGCTGTGTTGCCAGCCTTGCCATTGGCCAGGGCGATGACCATGTCGCAGACACTGGTGTCGCCATCGACCGAAACCCGGTTGAAGGTCTGGTTGACGGACGATTTCAGCAGGGCAGAGAGGACATCATGCTCGACCGCACAGTCGGTCGTCAGGACACCGATCATGGTGGCCATGTTGGGGTGGATCATGCCGGAGCCCTTGGCCATGCCGGCGACTGTGATCGTCTTGCCCTCGAGCTCGAAGGTCACAACGCATTCCTTGGGCACCAGGTCGGTGGTCATGATCGCCTGCTCAGCCAGATGACCTGCCTCCTCAGAGGACGCCAGGTTGGCGCAGGCTTCCTGGACACCGCGATGGATGGCGGACAGATCGAGGCGCTTGCCAATGACACCCGTCGAGCCAGTCAGGACCTGCTCAACCGGACAGCCTAATTCGGCAGCGGTCAGATCAGCCATGGTTTCGGCGTCACGGTAACCCGCCTCGCCGACACAGGCATTGGCATTGCCGCTGTTGATGATGACGGCACTGGCCAGGCCGCTCTTGACCATGTCCATGGTCCGCTGCAGGGAATGCCCTTTGACGACATTTCTGGTGAAAACACCCGTCGCGACCGCCGGCACTTCACTGACCACCAGGGCCAGGTCGAGTCGATTGTCTTTTTTCAAGCCACAGGCCACACCCGTAGCGGCAAATCCTTTGGGAGCCGTGATCGAACCAGCAACAGGAATCATGTTGAGCACCTCACATTTTTGCACTGACTTTGCTTAAAAATTACCATCAAACCGAGCGGTCTGCAATTGAATTCGCTATAATGAAGGTGTCTGTCTGCATATGGATCCATCCTGCCAGGAGGGTCCATCGGATCGCCCACCATCTCAAGTTTAACATCATGTTAGGAGAAATGCTTATGTGGACTCGCTCAGAACTCAAGACCAATGCCAAGAAAAGCCTGACTGGCAGCTACTGGATGGCCTTGCTGGTTACCGTGATCGCAGGTATTCTGGCCGGTAACTCCAGCTATTTTTCGTATCAGCTCAATGACCGGGATTTTGACCGCATGGCGGGCATGAACTGGGCCTGGGCGGACTGGGCTGCTGTCATGGACAGCGTCTGGGTCCGACTGATCCTGGCGGCAGTCAGCCTGGCTGCCTTGATCGCCATCCTGTTCCGGATCTTTTTCTCGACCGTGATCGAGGCCGGAGAGGCCCGCTGGTTCTCCCGCAATCGCGAATCCAAACCGACTCCGTCACTGGGCCAGTTGTTCGGCCTGTTCCGGGCGGACACCTGGCTGCCTACAGTCGGTGCCATGTTCTGGATGTACCTCTGGCTCTGGATCTGGTCGTTGCTGCCGCTCCTGGCTTTTGCTGGAGCAGGCATCACGCTCGGCCTTTACCTCGGCCTCATGAATCCCCTCCAGCTGCCAGCGAGCTGGGATTTCGGCCAGCACTGGTCGCAGCAGTGGAATTGGAATAACCGTCCAGGCCAGTTCCAGGACTGGGAAAACCAGTTCGGCGAATTTTTTGCCAACAACCAGAGCCAGATCGCAGTCATTGCCGCTGTAGCTGTAGGAACGTTGCTGCTGGCCACTCTGCTGTCAATTCCCTGGATCAACCGTTCCTATGCCTACCGCCAGACCCGCTGGATTCTCGGCGACAACCCCCGCATTGGGTACCGCCGTGCCTTGCGCCTCTCCCGCCAGATGATGAAAGGACACAAATTCGACACCTTCGTGCTTGACCTTTCGTTCATTGGCTGGTACATTCTGGGATTGCTGGCTTTCGTGATCGGCGTGGTCTTTGTAGCCCCATACTACCGGGCGACCCAGGCTGAGCTCTATGCTGTCCTGCGCCGCAACGCTGTCAGCCAGGGCCTGGCCACGATGGAGGACTTTGGCTTTCTGGCGATCAGCCAGCCAGGATACGAAACAGGGCTGTCAGCCACAGCAACTGACCTGTCTACAACTGCGGCTGGCGAGACAACCAGCGAACCTTCCGACCTGACCGGAACACAACCTGAAGAGAAACCCGAGAGTGAGGATACCTGATCCCATGAGCCAACATTTTGACGTCATCATCATTGGTGGCGGCCTGTCAGGCATTTTTGCCGGCTACGAACTGATCACGACCCGCCCAGACCTCAAAGTGGCCTTGCTGGAGCAAGGTGAGTCGATCAACCGGCGCGCCTGCCCGATCATCGACAAGAAAGTCGACCATTGCATCAATTGCCGCTCCTGTGGGATCATGCGCGGATTTGGTGGCGCTGGCGCCTATTCCGACGGCAAATTCAACTTCACCACCCAGTTTGGCGGCTGGTTGAACGACTATCGCCCCGACCGGGAAGTCATGGATCTGATCGAATACGTCGACCAGATCAACCAGAAGTTCGGCGCCACAACCGAGGTGTTCTCGACCTCGACCCCGCAGGCCGAGCAGATCCGCCGCCGTGCGATCAGCCACGACCTCCACCTGCTCGACGCCCGCTGCAAGCACCTCGGCACCGAGCGCAACAAGGAGATCCTGGCCGCCTTGTCCGAGTACCTCACCCAGCATCTCGACTTGCGCTGCAACACCCGGGTCGTCAGCTTTGACCCCGATCCGGAAAAAGGCTATCGCCTCGAGACCAACCAGGGCGTCATGACCGCCAAATACCTGATCGCAGCCCCTGGCCGTTCCGGTGCCGAATGGTTCAGCGACCAGTGCCACCGGCTCAAACTGCCTTTGCTCAACAACCAGGTTGACATTGGCGTGCGGGTCGAGTTGCCGGCGATCGTTTTCAAGGAAATCACCGATGCCGTCTACGAGGCCAAGCTGTTGTACCACACCAAGCAGTACAAGGACGCCGTGCGCACCTTCTGCATGAATCCCTATGGCTATGTTGTCACGGAAAACACCGACGGCATCATCACCGTCAATGGCCATAGCT
The DNA here is from genome assembly GCA_028684955.1 of Eubacteriales bacterium. Lineage (GTDB taxonomy): Bacteria > Bacillota > Clostridia > Saccharofermentanales > UBA5734 > UBA5734. The sequence goes on along the minus strand of JAQUEY010000015.1, from coordinate 3,266 downwards.
ACACCGATCCGTCCTTGCGCAGCGAAAACACCAATTTCGCCCTGCTGGTCAGCAACAAGTTCACCTCACCCTTCAAGGAACCTTACCAGTACGGTAAGCGGATCGCCTCACTGTCGAACATGCTCGGTGGCGGCGTCATCGTCCAGCGTTTCGGCGACCTCGTCGACGGCCAGCGCACGAACGCCAACCGCCTGGCCCAGAGCTTTGTCCGTCCGACCCTTGAGGCCACACCAGGTGATCTCAGCCTGGTCCTGCCCAAACGCCACATTGACAACATCATCGAAATGATCCATACGCTCGACAAGATTGCCCCCGGTACAGCCAATTATGACACCCTGCTCTATGGCGTCGAGGTCAAGTTCTACAGCTCGCGCCTGCATCTCAACAGCGACTTGGAAACCACCTTGCCCAACCTCTTTGCCATCGGCGACGGTGCCGGCATCACACGCGGCCTTTCCCAAGCCGGAGCCAGCGGTGTCATTGCTGCCCGCAGCATTTTAAAACGCCTCTAAGCGTTCTCTCGTCCGTTAACACACATAAAAGACCAGCCTGGGAGCGCTTGTGCTCAGGCTGGTCTTTTTAATCTCAGATTCTTCTGGTCAAGGTTTGGCCGGATTTTAGAATTTCCTGCCGCCACCGCCATGGAAACTGCCGCCGCCCGAGCGATGGACCGTGCTGCGGCCACTGCCGGATCCCGGTCCGCCAGTCGACTGCGGTCTGGGCAAGGGCCGCGAGGTCACGCGGGAGTTGACGAGATCGTCCGCGACTACGCCCATGCTGACCAGGCTGTTGCGATGATAGTCAAAAAAGCTCGGTCGAGGATTGCCTTTATAGCGTTTCTTGTTGACGAGGGCGAAAGCCAGTCCCGACACACCGGAAATAGCCAGGCCAGCCAGTCCCTCGGGCGCGGTCAAGGTATTGGGTCCTTGCTCTTCTACCGTATATTGGTCTGAAGGGATCCCCTGGGCCAGAAAATCTTCGGTCGCAGCCAGGAAGGCCTGGCTGGCTGCGACATAATCGCCATCAGCCAACCCGCTGGCAAACACCGCATCCAGCACGTCTTCGATCCGCTGGTCGGTCAGGTAGCGGATGCCGCTGCCCACCGTCGAAATGTACGCCTCGCGATTGTCGAGATCCAGCAGGAACAAGATGCCGCTTTTATCTGCGCCGGTACCATAGCCATTCTGATCGTAAAAATCATCGGCATAGTCACGGGCACTTTTCCCCTCGGCATCGTCGGTCGTGACAATCACCAGCTCCAGCCCGTAAGCCTCACCCGTGCGCTGGGCTTGTCCGGCCAGGTAGCTGGCCTCAGCAGCGGAAAAAAGCCCCGCCTGATCGACGACCAGTCGATTTTCCGCCAGCAGCGGTGCTCCGACGTCAAAAAGAATGAAGAGAACGATCAGACCCATGAAAAGCCAGAACCGGAACGTTGCCGGCTTCCCCAGCTCTTTTTTAATTGCATACCGTGCGCCTACCATAACCACAGCCCTCCCAAGATCGCCAGGACCAGGATGATTGCAGCCAGGATGGCCGAAGCCACACCCAGGCGCTGATTGCTGACTGGCAGTTCGCCATAGGCTTTGCCTGTCTGGCCATTGATGGCGTAGACATAGGTCTTGCCATGGTAGCGGTAGGTCATGACCCAGGCAGGGAAGAGGGCGTAAAACCAGTTTTTCAGAGCCAGGTCCACCTGGTTTTTCTGCTCGTGGATTTCGCTGTAGCCGCTGATCGACTCGCGCAGCAGGGAAGAGGCGTAATCGCGGGCCCGGCTTTCCAACATCGGTTCGACCTTGCTGCGTTCGATGTCAAACTTTTCAGCAAAAAATCCACTTAAATAAGACAAGTTGAAATCGGTTGCCTGAGCTTCGTCAAAGGGGGCGATGGCTTCGATCAGGGTGCGGTCGATCTTGCCGTGAGCCAGTTCATGTATGTGGTCGACCTCGATGTTCCCCTGGCGGGCGATGGCAAAATCCTTGTGCTCGGTGAATTCCGTGTTCCCGGACACCCAAACGCGCCGGACGATGGCTTGAGCCTGGAAATCAACTTTGGCATCGTAGTCAGCCATCCAGTAGGGCAGATACAGTCCGGTCATTTTCTCCAGCTGTGACGCGCTGTAGAACGAATGCGGTACAAAGCGATGGGATTTGGCCCATTGGCGGAAAGTCGCAATCGCCTTGTCGCGGTCGTACTGGAAGGGGATGATCTTGTGCGGCTGGAACTGGCCCGTCAGGCGGCTGGTGATCAGGACCGGGTTATGACAGTAAAAGCAGAAGGTGGCGGCGGTGGTTGCCTCGGTGACCACCTCTGCACCGCAGCTGTCGCAGACATAGCCAGCCAGCTGACCATCTGCCGCTTGGGTGGCCGGTCCTGTTCCAGCTTCGTTTTTGGCAGCCTTTTCCGCCTTGGCCTCGGCTGCACGAGTTGCAACTGCCAGCTCCTCGTTCGTAAAGGTGCTGAGGCAATAGTCGCAGACCGATTTTTGCTGTTCAGGGTCGAATTTCAGCCCGCCGCCGCAATTGGGGCATTTCAGCGTTGTGGTTGCCACTGGTTGTCGTCACCCTCCCTGCCAAATGTGATCTTGCATTGCTGCTCCAGATCGTTGCGAGATCAATCTTGCTTGGCGCCACATTCCGGACAGAATTTTGGCTTTTCACCAGCAAATTTGTGACCGCAGTTGGTGCAGAACAAGCCTTCTGGTTTTTTTGTGCCGCATTCCGAACAGAATTTGCCCGTGTTGGCACTGCCGCAAGTGGGGCAGGTCCAGCTGCCAGCGGATGTGGGTGTTGCCGCAGTTGCTGGGGCTGGCTGAACAGGCTGGGCCTGTTGCGCCTGCTGCTGCATCTGCTGCAAATTGGCCTGGGAGGCTGTACCCATGAAACCGCCACCGGCTTGCATGCCCATGCCCATGCCCATGAAAGTTGCCGCGGAGCCGGCTTCGTTCGAGCCAGCAGCTTCTAGTCCGCGGGCGATCGAACCTTGGACATAGCCTTCGCGCACCGAAGGGTCGCCGAGCATGGCACCTTTGTTGCGCATATTGATCAATTCCTTCGACTCGTCGTCGTAAGAGATGCTGGCAATACCGACGGCCTGGACTTCAAAGCCACGCAGCTTGTTCCAGCTCTCATCCAGCGTTGTAGACATGTACTGGCTCAGCTCGCGCCCCTTGCTGGCAACGTGGGAGATCCGGATGCCATCGACCGACATCTGGTTCATCGACGCTTGCAGGGCCTCGAGGAACTCGGACAAGTACTGGGCATTGATGT
>JAQUEY010000108.1 GCA_028684955.1 Eubacteriales bacterium | reverse complement strand
ACACAATCGAGAGGACTACAGAGTCCTGGCTCGCAGAGGCTTCCTGGCTCAAGGCCGAAAAATCCGCCAGACCACTGAGGCAGATCGGACACCAGGTCGCCCAGAATTTGAGGTAGACCTTCTGGCCTTTGAAATCAGTCAGGGAAACCGTCTGGCCCTGAACATCCGGCAAACTGAAATTTTTCCCATCATCGGGTCCTGGAACCACGGCAGAACAGGCTCCCAGCACAAGGGTTAAAACCAGGAGGACTGACAGGATGAATGCAAAGCGATGAAAACGGGGCTGTAGTTTGATGTTCATAGGTGATCACCTTGGATCGCAAGTCCTCTCCTTGCAGGGCTTAGAAAAGTGAATTGACGACATTGAGATTGTCTGTCATCAAGAGGACGCCCATGGCGATGATCAGGACGCCACCCACTTTCTGGACTACGGGCAAATAGCGGTTGATGCGTTTGAACAGACGCAGCAGCGACTGGGTAAACACTGCCACCAGCAAAAAGGGCACTGCCATGCCCAGCGTGTAGATGAGCATGAAAAACCCGCCCTGCAGGGCCTGGTTACCACTCGAGGCCATGACCAGGACAGCTGCCAGAACAGGTCCAATGCAGGGTGTCCAGCCAAAGCTGAACGTCAAGCCCAGCACATACGAGCCAAAAATGCCGCCTCTCCCCGCCGAATCGACCGATAGACGCTTCTCCTGCTCCAAAAACAGCAGCTTGAAGATCCCCGTCTGATGCAAGCCGAGCAGGATGACAATCCCACCTGCCAGAACCAGAAACAACCGGCTGCTGAAAACTGTACCCAGAGCCCCGGCGCCAAAGCCGAGTGAAATGAAAGCGGTTCCCAGGCCGGCAATGAACACACTGGTCTGGGCGAACAGTCGCCGGTTGAACTGCCAGAGCCGCGGTTTGCCATCAATTGGTGTTGTGGCAGGTGCGGCTGAAGCGGTCGAAGCGACAAGATCCAAGCCCTCCCCCGCACCTGAACGGCTCGAATCAACCTCCAGGCCCCGGGACAAAGTCCCAACATAAACCGGCAGCAAAGGAACGATGCAAGGTGAGAAAAAGGACAGCACCCCGGCAGCAAACACACTCCAGATAAACAAAGTTCCTGTATCAAACATGGTCTTTTAACCTTCCCAACTCGTGATGACTTGTCCAGGTCAGTGAATGACTTGGTTAATCCTAGTTAAATGATAGGATAAAAATCATCCCGGATAAAGTGAGTTTGGTACAGATTGGGTACATCTTTCGATGATGGAACCACTCCTCGCGCCAAGTCTGGTTATGCGAGCAGCAATTACCGAACCCAGTGCCACCCTTCGCAACACCCTTTGCCCTGAATCGTGCAGCATCCCTGTCAGATGAGCTGCAGCACCAGACAAATTGCATCACTGATCATCCCTTTTCTACAAAGCCAAGCAACGCACTCCCAAAATCGGATCCTTTTAACCATGGTATAATGAAACTATATTCATGTAACTTTCTATGAAAAGAGGTTCATGGCCATGCAGAAAAAGTCGCGTTTTCTGGCGTTCAGTCTGATTGGTGTCCTGATCCTGGCCACAGTCCTGTATATGCCGCAACCGGCAGCAGCTGAGATGACGCCTTATGAAATAGTAGCAACCTATGCTGCACCCCTGCCGGATCACCTCACGGTCACACTCCAATACACCACGTATTTCATCCCGACTGCGTCTGTCCTGATCACTGCAGGAGGAGCCAATATCCGCTCCATGCCGGATCCCAGCGCCCCCATCGTCGGTAAAGCCGTTCATTTTGAAAAAGTCCCGGTCCGGGCGCTGGTCCGGGGCAGCTATGTGGCCAATTACCTGACAGACCTCTGGTACGAGGTTGAAAAAATCGTGGGCGATCAGACCATCCACGGCTACATCCTGGCTACACTTGGTGAAGTGCGGATTTTCCAATTCGAAGAAATGCTGGCAGCAGCTCAAGCGCTCAAAGCCGAAGTTGATGGCCAGACCACAGCCTACATCAGTAATTACAAAAACTGGAATGGCCTGGCGCCCCTGCACCAGGGTCTGGCAATTGATCCTTATGGGGTCAAACGCTCCCAGTCTGCACCAGCCTATCTGTCGGCCAGCACAACCGCAGACTTCCGCTACATCGCCGACGGCACTCTGGTGACGATCCTGGAACAGATCGACTCGTTCTATAAAATCCGGACCTTGAATTTCCCCGGCGACTACTACGTGCCTAAACGCTATGTCTCACTCCAGAACTCGATCGACCAGCTGATGAAAGTCATCGTGATCGATCGCAAGAACCAGAATGAAGGTGTCTTTGAATATTCCGGCGGCCACTGGTTCCTGGTGTCGTACAGTTTCGCCACGACAGGCGAACTGGCCAAATACAAGGAACCCACTGATCTGGGCTACTACATGGCCATCAACAAAGTCGACAAATTCCTCTACCTCGATGACGTCACCCGGGAAATCGCTGGCTACGCCCCGTATGGCATCCGCTTTGGCGGTGGCGCTTACATCCATGGCGTGCCCGTCAATTTAAGGCGTACTGTCCCTGTTGGCCAGCGCGTCACCTATTTCCCGCCCATGATCGAATATTCATCCACCATCGGCACGATTCCCCGCTCACACAAATGCGTGCGCAACTACACCAGCCATGCCAAATATCTCTGGGACTGGAGTGAAATCGGCAAGACAGCTGTGATTGTGATTGAGTGAGGAATAGCACCCAGGTGCACACTCAGTCGCTCAGCTTAGCAAAGACCCTTCGTGCGCTTCAAGCAGCATTTGACTGATCAAATCGACAAAACCAGGCTGGCTGGCCAATGGCTGGCCAATGGAAAACTCCAGGTGAGGGTGCTGGGCATTCATTTCGGCACAGATCCCGGGAATGTCCTGCATCGTGTGATTTCCGGCAAAAGTGAACAAGGGAATGATCTGGATCTGATGGATCCCGTCATGGTACAAGGACTTGATCACGGTCCTCAAGTCAGGCTGGGCAAAATGAAGATACGCGATCTCCAGGCGTTTGGCGGAAAGAGCAGGGATTTTCCGCAGACGATCCCGCAGACTGTTGGCCTGCTGAGCGGTCTGGTCGTTTTTACTGCCGTGGATGAGCAAAATCGTCGCAGCCATGATCACATCCCCCGGCTGTTTAGTTCCTGCAAGCTTGTGGCGCAGGCCTCGGCCGTGCGGGTGATATCTTCCTCACTATGCTGGGCAGAGAGAAACCAGGCTTCAAAATTGGAGGGTGGCAAATAAATGCCCTGCGCCAGCATGCTGGTAAAAAACTGGCTGAACCGATCCGTGCGGCTGGTTTTTGCCTGTTCCAGGTGATTAACCGGACCCGGACAGAAAAAGAGACTCAGTAAAGAGCCACAGCGATTAACCGTCACAGGAATCGAATTCCGGGCTGAGGCGGAACGGATTTGTTCTGCCAGCCAGCTGGCTTGCTGCTCCAGATGGAGGTAGATGGCGGGATTTTGCTCCAGAATAGCCAGGGTCGCTCTCCCGGCGGCAACGGCGAGTGGATTGCCGGACAAGGTGCCGGCCTGATAGACCGGGCCCAGGGGTGCGAGCTGGTCCATGATGGCGCGCTTGCCACCGACTGCCCCCATTGGCAAGCCGCCACCGATGATTTTGCCAAATGTCGTCAGGTCTGGCTGGACCGAAAAGACCTGCTGGGCACCGCCCAGAGCCAGGCGAAAGCCCGTGATCACCTCATCAAAAACCAGGAGTGCACCGTTTGTCTGGGTCAGACGCCTGAGTGCTGCCAGAAATCCGGGTAACGGGGGAACCACGCCCATGTTGGCTGCAACCGGCTCGACAATGACGGCTGCGATCTGGTCTGGATACTGCTGGAATAAGGATTCCAGAGTGTCTGTGTCATTGTACGGGCAGCTCAGGGTCAGGCGGGCATAACCTTCCGGCACACCGGCACTGTCCGGCAGGCCGTTGGTCAGAAGCCCAGATCCCGCCTGGACCAGGAGTCCATCGGAGTGGCCGTGATAGCAGCCATCCATTTTAATGATCAAATCTCGGCCGGTAAACGCGCGGGCCAGGCGAATGGCTGTCATGACGGCTTCTGTCCCGGAACTGACCAGACGGACTTTTTCCACGGATGGGACCAGGCGGCAGATCTGCTCGGCCAGTTCGACTTCACCTGTGGTGGGAGCACCATAGGTCCAGCCCGATGATGCAGCTTTCACGATCGCTTCCTGGACGACAGGATGGGCATGGCCGAGAATCAGCGGGCCCCACGAGCCAACAAAATCGATGTATTCGCAGCCCTCCTCATCCCAGAGATGGCTGCCCTGGCCACGGGCAATGAAGCGGGGCGACTGGCCGACTGACCGAAAAGCCCGGACCGGACTATTGACCCCACCGGGAATCGAGAGCTGGGCCCGGTCAAACCACTCCGGTGATGTCAAAGATTTGCTCATAACCCCTCCCCTGCTGCCAGCCAGCGTGCCACATCGAGCGCATGGTAGGTGATCTGGATCGCAGCACCAGCCCGGCGGCTGCCCAGGAGCGACTCCAGGACGATCCGGCGTTCGTCGATCCAACCCTTTTCGGCAGCGGCCTTGATCATGCTGTATTCGCCACTGACATGGTAAGCTGCAACCGGCCGGTCGCAGCGATTGGCGGCATCGCGAATGATGTCCAGATAGGCCAGGGCTGGTTTGACCAGGATGATGTCTGCCCCTTCGGCTAAGTCCAGGTCGATTTCCCGCAGGGCTTCACAGCGGTTAGCCGGATCCATCTGATAGCTGCGCCGGTCACCAAAGGAAGGCGCCGATCCAGCTGCTTCACGAAACGGGCCGTAGAAGGCAGAGGCATATTTCGCACTGTAGGCCATGATCAGGCAATTGGCATACCCTGCCGTATCCAAGGCCTGGCGAATGTAGCCGATGCGGCCATCCATCATATCGGAGGGCGCCACCCCGTCAGCGCCTGCAGCAGCACAGCTGAGAGCGGCAGCAGCCAGTTCTGGCAGCGTCCGGTCATTGTCGATGGTCCGAAGATCTGCACCGAGCAGGCCGCAGTGCCCATGATTGGTGTATTCACACAGGCAGATATCGGCAAAAACGACAAATTGGTCAAACTGGCTCCGGATCATGCGGATCGCCGCCTGGACCGGGCCATCCGGATCATGGGCAGCGCTACCGCAGGCATCTTTGCTCGAATCATCCGGGATACCGAATAGAAGCACCGTCCGGACGCCAGCAGCATCCAGTTCAGATAGATGTCCAGCCAGCCGGTCGACGGAATAGCGAAAAATGCCTGGCATGGCCGCGATAGGCAAGCGCATATCCTGACCGGACTGGACAAAAACCGGCATGACCAGACCGTCGCTGGTCAAGTGATTTTCAGTGGCCAGACGGCGGATGCCAGGGGTTTGACGCAAACGCCGGGGCCGGTCTTGAGGCAGAATCGTCTCATTGATTGGATTCATCCTTCTACTCCTGTGGATTGTGTGGTTTCATCTGCAAGTATCAACTGGATCAACTGTTCAAAACTGGCTTCACGAGCGATCGCCCGGACGGGTAAACCACGCGCCTCGCAGGCTTGGGCTGTCATGGGCCCGATGCAGTAAATCGGGATCTGGCAGGCCAGGAACTGCTCCAGGCTCATCAGGCTGGACGCGGCAATACCATCGGCCAGAGCATCTACGGCGGAAGCACTGGCGAGCGTGATGACATCAATCCGGTCCAGGTTTTGCAGCAAAGCCTGGGAATGGGCGGGAATCGCCTCTGTCTGGTAAGCAGCGACAGACTGGCAAGGTATGTGCTGGTCGTGTAACGTGTCTGCCAGTTGGCTGGAGCCCGCCGCAGCAGTAAACACCAGGACATGGTCCGTGGGCTGCAAGAGAGGCAACAAGCCCTCGGTCAGAGCTGCGCTGGTAGACGTTTCAGGCATGAAGTCTGTCCGCAGCCCATAGCTGAGCAAGGCATCGGCGGTCGCAGGCCCGATCGCGGCGATCCGGCATAGGGCCAGAGCACGGATATCCTGGCTAGCCAGGCGCAACGCTGCCATGAACGTCTCAACACCGGCTGGACTGGTCAAAACGAGCCAACTGAAGGTCTTGAGCTGTTGCAGGGCTGATGTGACTTCCGGTGTACCGGCCAGTGAGACAATCCGGATCAAGTCGAGCTCCACTGGTTCACCACCCAGCTCCTGGATCCTGGCTGCCCAGTCTGAGGTTGCTTTTTTGTTGCGGGCGCGGGTCAGGGCGATGCGGCGGCCCTGGAGTGGCCCTGGCTCAAACCAGGACAGATCTGGCGCCAAGTCTACCGCCGGGCCGATCACCGTGATCGCCGGACTTAGAAGGTTTGCCTGGGCCACTGCAGCCGGAAGATCCTGGACGGTTGAAGTCACCAACCGCTAGCGGCCGGTCGCACCAGACTGAATCGTCGCTGCTGGTGTCGCTGGATCCAGGCCAGAAGCTATCAGACCCTGGCAGAGCTGGGGCAATGCCGCCAGGCCCATCAGGCAGACGAGGCTGCCGTCGCTGCCAGCTAACTGGGCAAAATCAAGTTTCAGGTCACCAGATTTGCTGTCATGGCCGGAAATCACCTGAAAGGCGGCAGATCGGCCGCGATGGGTGACCGGAATGCCTGCATAAGCTGGAACCGCTACAGCAGAGGTGATGCCAGGCACAATCGCAAATGGAATACCGTGGGCTTTCAAATGCAGCGCTTCCTCACCGCCACGGCCAAACACGAACGGATCACCGCCCTTGAGTCTGGCCACGCGTTTGCCCTGGCGAGCCAGCGCAACCAGAAGATCATTGATCTGGTCCTGGGGTACAGTGTGTTCACCCGCCTTTTTACCGACCGGGTAGAGCTTTGCGTCTAAACGGGCGAGGCCGAGAAAACCAGGCGATGCCAGGCGGTCATAGACAATCGCATCGGCCTGCTCGAGGCACTTTTTCCCCTGGATGGTAATCAAGTCAATCCCACCTGGACCCGCGCCGATCAGATCGACCCGTCCCTGTGGCAATGACCTGGCCCAGTCCCGGGCTATAGCCGCGGCCTGCGCAGCGAGTTCGGTTTCAGGGCCAGTCAGGAACGCCGAGAAGTGCACGCGCTGCGCCTGGTCTATTTCCCAGTGGCCCGGATCGTCCATGCCTGGTCCTGTGACTCGGCGGCCATCGAGAACATGCATTTCCAAAAGGTGCAAGGTTGCATCGTACGTGCACCGAATGGCCAGGGGCGCGTTGCAGCCGCCTGCCAGCGTCTGGACACAGGTTCGCTCAGCCAGCAGGCAAATGGCGGCAGCCGGATCATGGACCTGTTGCTCGAGCAGCGCGCGGAGCGGTGCATCGTCAGATCGCGTTTCAAGGGCGAGAAAACCTTGTCCGGCTGCTGGCAGGCATTGATCGAAACTCAAATAGCGGGCAAGAAGTGGGACTGGTGAATCTTTATCGTCAACCGGCTCCCACCCATCGGGGCCGGGCTGGCCGCAGAGGAAGCCCAGACGTTTCAGGCCAGCTGCAGCCAGGACCAGGCCAGAAAACCCACCGCCAGCCAGTTTGTGCAGGCGCGTGCCGACATTGCCCCGGATGGGCGCAAACGTGGCATCCGGATAGAGCTTTCTCAACTGGATCTCCCGGCGCAGGCTGCTCGTACCCAGTGGTTTTCGGAAAAACTGAGCATGCTCAGGGTGGGAAGGATCCAGTTGATCCGCCTGGTCAGCCCGGACCACCAGGACATCGCGCTCATCTTCCCGCACCGAGACAGCAGCCAAGGCCAGGCCGGGGGCCAGTTCCATGGGCAGGTCCTTGGCACTGTGGAC
>JAQUEY010000001.1 GCA_028684955.1 Eubacteriales bacterium | reverse complement strand
GGCCTGATTGCCCTGCGCCGCCTGCATTTGCATGCCATCGAGCAGACTGGCCTGTCGGCAGCGGATGAAATGCTCTACCCGGAAAACCACACCTACCTGGCTGACCTGTTGTCTTATGTAGCCATTGGTGCCCGGTCGGTCGAAAACCAGCAGCACCGCCTGACGGTCAGCGGCATCGATATGCCTGCCGGCATGAAAAATCCGACCAGCGGCGATCTGAGTGTCATGCTCAATGGCATCTATGCGGCCCAGCATGGACATGTCTTTGCCTATCAGGGCTACCAGGTTCGAACCAGCGGCAACCCGCTGGCCCATGCCATCCTGCGTGGCGCAGTCGACCATTCCGGCCGCTCGATTCCCAATTACCATTACGAAGATCTCCAGATACTGGCCCAAATGTACAGCCAGCGCGAATTGGCCAACCCAGCCTGCCTGATTGACACCAACCACTCCAATTCCAACAAGCGCTTCAAAGAACAGCCTCGCATCGCCAAAGAAGTGCTGCACAGCCGGCGCCTGTCGCCAGACATCAGAAGCCTGGTCAAAGGGCTGATGATTGAAAGCTACCTTGAGGAGGGCAGCCAGGCAATTGGAGAGGGTGTATTTGGTAAATCCATCACAGATCCTTGCCTGGGCTGGCCAGATTCCCGTGAACTGGTCCTGACCATCGCCGATTTGGCCTGAAGAGGTATACAGCATTGTCGATCCGAACGATCACTGAACAAGAACTGAAACAGCAAACCCAATACAGCCAGTGGATCCTCAAGATGAATCAGGAACGGGCACAGTTCCTGAACCGGTCTTTGGGTTACCACATCATCACGTTCGGTTGCCAGCAGAATGAAAATGACAGCGAACGCATGGCGGGCCTGCTGGATGAAATGGGCTACCAGGCGGTTGCCACGCCCCGGGAAGCGGACCTGATCCTCCTGAACACCTGCAGTGTGCGCGAAAATGCCGACGACCGCTTTTTCGGCCACCTCGGCATCGTCAAAAACATCCGGCGCGATCGTCCGGATTTGATCATCGGCCTGGCCGGCTGTCTGATGACCCAGGGCGAAGCCGTGGCCAAGATCCGCCAGAGCTATCCCTTTGTCGACCTTGTGTTCGGCCCTCAGGACATCTACCGTCTGCCTGAACTTCTATACCATCGCCTGACCGACACCCGACGTGTTTATGAGGTCGGGGAAGACGACACGCTGGTTGAGGGCCTGCCCATCCACCGGGCCAGAAAGCATCGTGCCCTGGTCACGATCATGCATGGCTGCAACAATTTCTGCACGTATTGCATTGTCCCCTATACCCGCGGCCGGGAACGCAGCCGGTTGATGCCTGATGTCCTGGCAGAGGTGCAGGATCTGGTTGCAAACGGCTACAAAGAAATCATGCTATTAGGTCAGAATGTCAATTCCTATGGCAATGATTTGCAAAAAGACGATCCCACCCAGCCGGATTTTTCGGATTTGCTGGCCAAAGCAGCCCAGATCCCGGGCATTTACCGGATCCGGTTCATGACGTCGCATCCCAAGGACCTGTCACCCAAATTGCTCGACACAATCGCTCTTTATCCGGCGATCGAACCACATATCCATCTGCCCCTGCAATCAGGCAGCGACCGGATCCTTCGCGCAATGAACCGGCACTACACCCAGGCAGAGTTTGTGGCGATCGCAAAAAAAGCCAGGGCCCTGCGCCCTGGACTGACAATTTCGACTGATTTGATCGTCGGGTTTCCCGGCGAAACAGAAGAAGACTTTGTCGAGACGTTGGCTACGATGGAGCAAGTCCGGTTTGATGCGGCGTTCACCTTCCAGTACAGCAGGCGAACCGGTACACCAGCAGCAACCTATCCAGACCAGATTGATGACAAGACCGTGCGTGACCGTTTTTCCCGCTTGACTGCCTTGCAGAATGAACACAGTCTGGCCAGCAATCAGGCTCTGGAAGGCCAGCTCCAGGAAGTTCTGATCGAAGGTCGCAGTGAGAACGACCCATTTGTGCTGAGTGGGCGGACAGCCCACAATCGCCTGGTCAATTTTCGCTTGCCAGATGATTACCCCTTTCCGGCTGAATATCGCCACACGGATGGAACCATCGACACCGCCCGCTTGGAAGGCCAGATTGGTCAAGTGCGGATCACCCGGGCCAAGACGTTTTCCCTTGAAGGCCAATGGGAGCAGCTGCTGCCATGGGCCTGACCTATGCCGACATTGATTTAACCCGCATTACGCCGATGATGCAGCAGTATCTCGACCAGAAACAAGCCTGGCCGGATTGCCTGCTGTTTTTCCGGCTCGGTGATTTTTATGAATTGTTTTTTGATGATGCCGTGACAGCTGCCCGTGAACTGGAGCTGGCCTTGACGGGTCGTGACTGTGGCCAGAAAGAACGGGCTCCGATGTGCGGCGTGCCTTACCATGCTGCTGAAAACTACATCAACCGCCTGGTTGGCCGAGGCTACAAAGTAGCCATCTGCGAACAGGTGGAAGACCCAGCTCTGGCCAAAGGCATTGTGCGCCGGGATGTGATCCGGGTCGTGACACCTGGAACTGTTCTGGAACCATCGTCCCTCGATGAAAAACGCAACAACTACATTGTGGCGGTCTATCAACTGAACCAGTATTTTGGCCTGGCCGCCTGTGATTTGTCGACAGGTCTTTTTGAAACCACTCAACTGGTGGTGGGCCAGACTGTGGCCAAACTGGCTGATGAACTGGCTCGGCTGAATCCGGCTGAAATCGTCCACAACAGCGTTTTTGCAGATACCGTAGCTGATATTCGATCGGTTATTCGTTCAAATGTTACGTTGTCCTGTCGTCCGGATCACGAGTTTCTGCCCGAATTCATGCGGGAAATCCTGCCTCAGGCCGATGATCATTCCCTCTGGGCCAGAGCTTCAGCTGTCCTGGTCCATTACCTTAAAGAAACACAGCACCAGTCACCTGATCACATCGCCCGGATCGAACCCTATCAGATTGCTGATTTCATGACTTTGGATGTCAATGCCCGGCGCAACTTGGAACTGACCGAAACGCTGCGCGACAAGCAACGCAAAGGTAGCCTGCTCTGGGCGATCGACCGGACCATGACCAGCATGGGCTCACGCTTGTTGCGCCGCTGGGTTGAGCAGCCTCTGTTGAGTCTTTATGACATCCAGATCCGCCAGGAAGCGGTTGCGGATTTCAAGTCAGCCTATCTGGCGCGCCAGGAAATCAGGGAGCGGTTGCATGGCTTGCATGATCTGGAACGTCTGTGCAGCAAATTGGCTCTCAAGACCGCGCACGCCCGGGACTTGGTCGCCTTGCGCCATTCATTGGCAAAATTGCCTGGACTTGCGGCAAATCTTGCCGAGATAGATCGTCCGGCGCTTCGTACGTGGTCGGAAAAACTCGATCCCCTGTCAGATATCGAAGCGTTGCTGACGGCTGCGATCCACGACGAACCGCCGCTGAGCCTCAAGGAAGGCCAGCTGATCAAGGAAGGCTATCAGGAGCAGGTCGACCAGCTGCGTGCGGCAGCCCGGGATGGCAAGCAGTGGATCATCGACTTGGAAAACCGCGAGCGTGAGCGCACAGGGATCCGCAGTCTCAAGATCGGCTACAACAAAGTCTTCGGTTTTTACCTGGACGTGACCAAATCCAACCTGAACCAAGTACCGGATCATTATGTCCGCAAGCAGACATTGGCTAATGGCGAGCGCTACGTCACCAGTGAGCTCAAGGAGATGGAAGACACCGTTCTGGGGGCTGAGCAAAAATCCATCGCCCTCGAATATGAGCTGTTCTGCGAGATCCGGGACCAGGTGCTTGTGCAGCTGCCACGCCTGCAACAGACCGCCCAGTCCCTGGCAGCCATCGATTGCCTGGCGGGACTGGCTGAATTGGCGGACCGCCAGCACTATTGCCGGCCCGAAGTCGATTTGACTGACCAGCTGATGATCCAGGGCGGCCGTCATCCGGTGGTCGAGAAAATGCTCGGCGACAGTCAGTTTGTCCCGAATGACACTACCTTGGACCTGGATGGACGCCGCCTGATGATCCTGACCGGTCCGAACATGGCTGGCAAATCCACCTACATGCGCCAAGTTGCCCAGATCGTCCTGCTGGCGCAGATCGGCAGTTTTGTGCCAGCCCAGTCTGCACGGATTGGCCTGGTTGATCGCGTGTTCACCCGGGTTGGAGCTTCCGATGATCTGGGGGGTGGCCAGTCCACTTTCATGGTTGAAATGAGTGAAGTGGCAGCGATCCTGGAACATGCAACGGCACGCAGCCTGTTGATCCTCGATGAAATCGGCCGCGGAACCAGTACCTACGATGGCTTGTCCATAGCCTGGTCGGTCATCGAACACATTTCGAACCCGGCTCTCCTCGGCTGCCGGACTTTGTTTGCCACCCATTACCACGAATTGACGGATCTGGCCGAGTCCATGCCCGGCGTGTTCAACTGCCATGTTGCCGTCGATGATTCCGAAGGAGAAGTCATTTTCCTGCATCAGATCCGCGAAGGTGGTTCTGATGACAGCTATGGCATTGAGGTGGCCCGGATTGCCGGTGTGCCAGACTCAGTGGTCAAGCGCGCCCGTGAACTGCTGGTCCAGCTCGAAAATGAAAATGATGCCAGAACCAAGGGGAAAGTCCGCCGCTTTGCCAAACCGATGGACGGGCAGATCGATCTGTTTGCTGCCGCCATGGCAGGGCAGGGCGCGGGCGATTTGCTCGCTCGCCTGCGCCAGCTGGAAATCAGCCAGATGACGCCTCTGGACGCTTTGAACACCTTGTATGATCTGCAGCAAAAAGCCAGGGCCAGTGGTGGAGGGAAGACCCCATGAGTGTGATCTCTGTTCTGAGCATTCAGACTGCCAACAGCATCGCTGCGGGTGAAGTGGTTGAACGCCCCGCTTCCGTGGTCAAGGAGCTGGTCGAAAACGCGCTCGATGCGGGGGCTTCGGTGATCCATGTCGAGATTCGCCAAGGTGGCATCAGCTTCATCCGCGTGTCCGACAATGGCTGCGGCATGGACGAAACGGATGCCCAGCTCGCTTTTGGCCGCCATGCCACCAGTAAAATCCGTTCCATCGATGATCTCGAACAATTGACCACCATGGGGTTTCGTGGTGAAGCACTGGCCAGCATCGCAGCGGTGGCCCAAGTCCGTCTCGAGACGCGCCCGATGGGCCAGCCCACGGGGACTGCTGTGGAAATCAAAGGTGGGGAACTGATTTCGGTCCGGCCAGCTGGTTGCCCGGAAGGTACTGCCATCACGATTGAAAATCTGTTTTTCAATACCCCCGCTCGATTCAAATTCTTGAAAAAGGACAGTTCGGAAGCATCTGCCGTAGCCGATGTGCTCGAACGGATCGCCCTGGCCCGGCCGGATGTGTCTGTGCGTCTCGTGAGCCAAGGCAATGAGCTGCTCCACACGCCAGGCAACAATGATCTGCGCAGTGCCATTTTTGCCGTCTTTGGCAAAGAGGCAGCCAGCGCCAGCCACGTACTTGACTACACACTGACGCCTGTACACGTGTCGGGATTCATCGGCACACCCGAGTCGGCACGCAACAGCAGAAACCAGCAATGCTTCTATGTCAACGGCCGGCTGGTCAAATCGCGTGCCATCAGTGCTGCGATTGACGAAGCTTACGCCACACATTTGATGAAACGCAAGCATCCCCTGGCTGTTCTGAAACTTGATCTGCCCACTCCACTGGTCGATGTCAATGTCCATCCCCAGAAGATGGAGGTCCGCTTCTGGGAGGAACAAACAGTGTTCCGGGCAGTCTACCATGCCATCCAGACTGCCTTGCAGGCAGGGGGCGCCATCATTGCCAGCGCCCCACAGGCGCAACTTGGGCTGGAGCCTTCATCGGTCCCTGTCCAGACCTCGCTGCCGCTTTCTCAAGGACAACCTCAAGGAGTTCTAGCAGAAAAACCGCAAGGGGTTCTTGTGTCCTATGGATCGGGATCCACTCCTGAACAACAAGATCCGGCTGGCCTTGTCGTTCAGGATGCAGCCAATCAGGCAAATCAGCAGAAGATTGCATGGCCAACCCAGCAGATTTCCCAGCCAGAACAGGCTGCGGCCCAGGAAGAATTATCTGCGGTGGCAAAGGCCAAATCGATCTCCAGTTTGCGGTCGGCTCGCCTGATCGGCCAGCTGTTTGCCACCTATCTCGTGCTTGAGCATGAACAAGACTTGCTGCTGGTCGACCAGCACGCCGCTCATGAACGCATTTTGTTCGAGCAACTGGTGGCGCGCCACCGGGCCAGGGGCCCAGCTGCCGTCCAGCCTCTGCTCATCCCCCAGACAGTGGAAGTCTCAGCCAGGGAACAGGCCGTTCTTTTGGCTGAGCAGGAAAATCTCCTGCAATTAGGTTTCGAATATGAAGCTTTTGGCAGCCAGTCCGTTTTGCTCAGAAGCCTGCCCGACAGTGGCCGCTATGCCATCTTGCCGCAGGCAGCCCTCAGGGTCGTCCTGGACACCTTGTTGTCTGATAGACTGCATTCCGAAGATCAAATTGATGACCTTTACTACACCATGGCCTGCAAAGCGGCGATCAAGGCGCACGACAAGCTCGATATCCGTGAAATGGAGCAGCTGCTGTCTGACTTGGACGATCTGGAAGATCCGTATCACTGTCCCCACGGCCGACCTGTGATCATTCGCATCAGCCGTTATGAGCTGGAAAAGCAATTCAAGCGGATCGTCTGACATGGCAGCAGAAAAACGCCCATTCGTACTGGTTATCTGTGGACCGACCGCTTCTGGCAAATCCAGCACGGCGATCGAAATCGCTCTCCAGCTCAACGGGGAGATCGTATCTGCAGATTCGATGCAGATTTATCGCGGCATGGATATCGGGACTGCCAAAGTGACACCACACGAGCAAGCTTTGGTCCGGCATCACTTGATTGACTGCTGTGAACTGGGAGAGTCGTTCAGTGTCGCACGCTACAAAGAGCTGGCGACTGCAGCGATCCGTGATATCCAGTCCCGGGGCAAGCTGGCCATTGTCTGTGGCGGCACAGGCCAGTACATCCAAGCGCTTGTCCAAGGCATCGACTATGTGGAAATCCCGGCAGATCCTGAGCTGCGCGAATCACTCAATCAGCGGGCGAGGGAAGAGGGGCTCGACCGCCTTTTCCAGGAACTGAGCCTGGTGGATCCTGCCGCGGCACACACCATCAAGCCACAGGATCAAAAGCGGATCGTCAGAGCCCTGGAAATCTACCATCAGACCGGACGGCCCAAATCAGACCATTTGGCAGAATCGTTGCTCAAGGGACCTGACTTTAAGTTCATCGTCTATTGCCTGACCCATCAACGCGCGATGCTGTACGACAAAATCAATCAGCGTGTCCAGACCATGGTTGAGCAGGGTCTGGTCGAGGAAGTCAGACAGCTCATAGCTTTGACCGCAGGACCTGCTGCCACAACAGCCTGGCAGGCCATAGGCTACAAAGAGATCATCGCTCATCTGCAGGGTCAAAAAGACCTCCAAGACGCTATTTCCGACATCGCCCAGGCCACTCGGCGCTATGCCAAACGTCAGCTCACCTGGTTTCGCAACATGCAAGATGTGCATTGGATCCAAGATCTCAACCCGGACCAGGCTGCCTGCGTGATCCTTGACGATCTGAAAAAACAGGCGATTTTCTGATCGCCCGGTGTGATTTTGTCGAAAAACTTCTGAATCAGTTCATGTTCAATAGATGAATCCTGTAGTACGCTCAACCTGATACCAGAAAGGAGGGCGCACCATGAATTCAAATGCGTCAACAACAACTCGGCCCAGCCAGGAACGTCATGGCAATGATCTCAAACTCCAGGATATTTTCCTGAACCAATGTCGCCGTGAGCGCGTACCTGTTGCCATTCATTTCATCGACCAGAGCGTCAAATATGGCCAGATCATTGGTTTTGACCAGCACAGCATCATTTTGAGAACCAATGGTCACCAGCGCCTCGCCTTCAAATCAGCCATCTGCATGATCGATCCGCAGGAGGATTTCTCCTACATATTCAACGACTCACCACGTCCGGAAGACCCAAAGAAGCCCTTCCAGATCCAGTGATTCAGCCATGGTCGCGGTATAGTCCGCAGACCTTGCCCAGGATCTGGCAATCCGGCTTGTCAAAAGGGATCAGGGGATAGGCCGGATTTTGCGGCTGGAGGACGATCTGGCCATCGACATTGGCCAGCTTTTTGACGGTCGCCTCATCACCGACCAGGGCAACAATGATGTCTCCGGTCCGGGCATTGGATTGCTTTTTGACAAGGACATAATCGCCGTCGAGGATGGCCGCACCGACCATGCTGTCACCCTTGACCTTGAGCACGAAAATGTCGCGGTCATCAGGCAGGAAATCAGCCGGAAATGGGAAGAAGCGTTCGATATTTTCCTGGGCAAAGATTGGCATGCCAGCTGTGACCTCGCCGACCAGAGGCAGTGAGACCACGCGATTCGACTCGTTCTCCGGAATCGTGATCGCCCGGCGCTTGCCCGAGGAATAGACGATCTTGCCCTGCTGCTGCAAACGCTGGAGATGGCTGTGAATGGTCGAGGTCGAGCGAACCCCAACGCCGGCGCAGATGTCACGCACTGCCGGGGGGTAGCCCTTGTCCCGGATGTAATCGACGATGTATTCATAGACCCGGTTGACCGTGTCGTCGACATTGGAACGGGTGAATGGATAAGTCGTCATGTCTTTCCTCCAAAACAAACACTTGTTCAACCCAATCGTAACAAACTGTCCTGGGCTTGTCAAACTTATGTTCGTTTTGTTGCAGTCCGCTTTTTACGCTATAATGGCTGTGTTATTTGATCGTGAAGGATGGACCTGCACTTGAAAAGCTTGGATACCAAACCAGAGCATCCCGTCCGCTTAGCCCAGCCCCAGGGTCTGGATCGTCTTGTCGCCTTGAAAGACAGTGCGCTGGAACGGCTGCAGCGCGGATTGGCCTATGTTAAAAAGCATGGACCTTATTGGCTGCGCCAGATCAGGCAGGATGTCAAGCGCGACAGCAAACAAGCAGTCAAAGCCATCCGCCGTGTCGGCAAGGAGCGTGTCTATCGCCTCAAAGGCTATACCACGGTTGCCAAGATCAACCGCAAGCGCCAATCGGAACGCCAGCAGCGTTTCTTGCGTCGCATCTTGCTGATTTTATTTGCGGTCCTGTTGGCGATCCTGTTGCTCAATGTCTACAATCCGATCCAGGATCTATCCGAGTGGTACCGCATCATCGGTGTCAAACATTTGGGCGATGCGATCAATCTTGGCACATCAGCCACTCCATGACCCTTGATGCCATTAGATTTGCAGGCAGAGGAGGCGGTTTGACCAGGGCAGCCTGGGGAGCCGCTTTTCTTCTGGAACATCCAACTAGACAAAATAATAATTTTGTCTAGTTGGATAGGGGAGATTGCATTTAAGAAGAGGCTCAATCCAGCTTGGGCCGGACTTGAGCCTCCTCTTATGGGTTCAAAGATCTTTCGGATGAGCTGGCTTGTCAGGAATGCACGAGTGGTTGTTCTTGTTGGGATTTCAGGTATTCAGCCAAGTCGAGCTCCATCAGGATCAGGCTCAGCCAATGATCGTGCTTGAAACCAATGTCTTTGAGCTCGCCGCATGTCTGGAAACCAAAGCGTTCATGAAACTGGACACTGGCCTGGTTGTCGCCATCAATGGCGGCAATGATTTTTTTCAAACGCGTCTTGGCTGCTGCATCCAGCAACACGCTCATCAGTTGCTTGCCGATCTGCTGGCCCTGATAGTCTGGCAGCACATAGACACTGTTTTCAGCGCAGGGCCAGTAACCTTCGTAGGTTCTAAAATCAGACAGACAGCTGTAGCCGACGATCAGGCCAGAGACTTCTGCGACAAATACCGGACGTTCGGGGGTCTGATGACTGGAGTCGAACTGTTCGATCCAGCTAGGTCCGGGCACTTCATAGCGCCAACTGGCAGTGGTGTGTTCAATATAGTAGCCCAGGATACGCCGGATTGCCGGATAATCGGCCGGTTTGGCTGGCCGGATGATGGCGCGTTCCATCAGGACACGATCCCTGGGATCTGGTTGACGGCTGACAGGATGGCCCGAAGCGAGGAGCGGCTGACGCTGGAGGATATACCTGCTCCCACATAGGTTTTGTTGCCGCCATTCTGGATGATCACATAGGTGATGGCCTGCGAACCCGTGCCGCGTTCCAGAGCATGCTCATGGTAGTCGGTGATTTCGAATTGGCCCTTGAGATGGGCTTGCAGGGCATGGCAGAAGGCATCGAGCAGGCCGTTGCCAGAGCCACTGATCGCCATTTCCAGGCCGTTGACCAGGATCTGGGCACTCATCTGGACCGTCTTGTCATCGAGCATTTCTTCGCGATAACTGACCAGGTCGAGTGGCTGCTTGCGGTTGACGTACGTGTCGAGGAACAAATCATGCAAGTCGCCGGGAGTGAGGTCGGACTGGCGCTGGTCGGACACCCTGGTGACAATGGTTGAAAATGCCTGCTGGACAGGCTTGGGCAGCTGATATCCGAAATGCTGTTCCAGAATGTAGGCGACGCCACCCTTGCCGGACTGGCTGTTGATGCGGATGATCGGATCGTAGGAACGGCCGACATCGAGCGGATCGATCGGCAGGTACGGAACCGCCCAGTGCTCCTTCCCTTTTTTCATCACCGCCAGGCCTTTGTTGATCGCATCCTGGTGCGAGCCCGAGAAAGCGGTGTAGACCAGTTTGCCAGCATAAGGATGACGCTGAGGGACTGCCATCCGGGTGCTTTCTTCATAGATATCGATGATCTCGTTGATGTTGGAAAAATCGAGTTCGGGATCGATGCCCTGGGAGAACAGATTCATGCCCAGCGTCAGGATATCGCTGTTGCCGGTTCGTTCACCATTACCGAACAACGTGCCTTCGACCCGGTCGGCACCTGCCAGCAAAGCAAGCTCGGTCGCAGCGACGGCGGTGCCGCGGTCATTGTGCGTGTGCAGGCTGACCCAGATGCGGTCGCGGTAGCGCGTGTTGCGGCAGAAATACTCCACCTGGTCGGCATAGATGTTCGGAGTTGACATTTCCACCGTGGCTGGCAAGTTGATAATTGCCCGGTGCTCCGGTGTCGGTTGCCAGACATCACAGACGGCGTCACAGATTTCGACTGCGAAATCGAGTTCTGTGCCGGTGAAACTTTCCGGCGAATACTCGAAGGTGAACTCGCTGCCATAGGTATCCTGCTCAGCAATGTCCCTGACCAGTCTGGCCCCGAACACAGCCAACTCCTTGCACTGGGCCTGGTCCATGCGGAAAACGACTTCGCGCTGCAAGGTCGAGGTGGAATTGTAAAGATGGACAACAGCCTTCCCTACCCCACGCAACGCCTCAAACGTCCGTTCGATGATGTGCTGGCGGGATTGCGTGAGCACCTGGATCGTGACATCCTGAGGAATCAGCTTGTTGTCGATCAGGTGGCGAGTGAATTCAAATTCCGTGTCCGATGCAGCCGGAAAGCCGATTTCAATGGTTTTAAAACCAAGATCCACCAGATGCGAGAAAAACTTCAGTTTCTGCTCGAGGTTCATCGGGATTTCCAAAGCCTGGTTGCCGTCGCGCAAATCGACGCTGCACCAGAGGGGGGCCTTGGTCAGAGTCCGGCTGGGCCACTGGCGGTCCGGCAGGTTGATCGGTGGAAACGGCTGGTATTTCTGGACGTTTTTCATGGGGTTTGGTGCTCCTTTCAAGGCATAAAAAAAGTCTTTCGTCTCTTGTGCGAGACGAAAGACTGTAATAAGACTTCCGCGGTACCACTGCGCTTCACCGCCGGATGGCGGTGCACTCTGCGGGTGCAGGCCAAAACGGCCGATACCCTGTCTCGATAACGGGAGAACCCGACGCCTCCTACTGCCCTGTTGCCAGAGGTTCAGTGCGTGCACTCGGAGGTGAGTTCAACCTCGTCCGGATACTGCCTTGCACCTGGCGGCAGCTCTCTGAAATCCATTCGCTGGTCTACTGGTCCTCTTCGACGTGAGGTATGTGGTTGTAAAGGTTCGTTTGCATTAATCTAGCACAGTCATTTGGATCACGTCAAGTGTCAGGTCGTGGATCGGACTTTCAGCTCCGGAGCGATCAGGACGCGCTGGCGGGTTCGTTCCGGGAAGGCTTCCATCTCGCGGATGAGTGCTAGCAAAGCCTCTTCCCCGAGTTTGTCACGCGGCTGGGAGACGGTGCTGAGCTCGATCTGGGGCAAGGAGGCATAGTTGATGTCATCAAATCCGATGATGCCAAAATCCTGGGGCACGCGGATGTTGTGCTCTCGTGTGTACTGGAGCACACCCAGGGCGATGATGTCGTTGCTGCAGAAAACCGCATCCGGTGGTTTGGGCAGATGCATCATCTTGCCAAACCGTTCATAGCCGCTTTCAAGACGGAAACCGCCGAAGCTGATCAGTTTCGGATCAACGACCAGGCCATTTTCCTGCAAGGTTTGCTGGTAGGCCAGCAGGCGGATCTGGTTCGACGGCGACGTTTCCTGGCCTCCGATGTAGGCGATGTGCTTGTAGCCTCGGTCCACCAAGTGCTGGACCGCCATCCGGCTGCCCGTCTCGTGGTCGACTTCGATGTAGGACAGGTCGTCATCACCGGCATGCCAGAACACAACGATCGGGACATTGTAGGCCTCGAGTGTCTCTGGTTTGAAAAAACCGGTTGGCTTCAAGATGATGCCATCGACCCGCTGCTCGACCATGATCCGCAGCTTTTCCTGCTCTTTTTGCTGATCCCAGCCGGTGTTGCAGACCATGGTGGTGTAGCCGGCATTTTCGGCTGCGGAATTGACTGCCATGGTGATGTCGGCGAAAAACGGGTTTGAGACATCCGGGACGATCAGGGCAATGTTCATCGATTTGCGTTTGACCAGGCTGCGGGCTATGGCATTGGGCTGGTAGCCCATCTCTGATGCGAGCTCCATGATCAGCTTTCGGGTCTCACTGCTGACATCGGAGCGGTTGTTCAAGGCTCTGGATACGGTGGCGTAAGAAACACCGGCACGCTCCGCAATATCTTTGATGGTAATCATGCTGTCCTCCCGGATACCTTCATGATGCCAATTGTAGCGCAGAATAGGTCATCCGGTCCATGCCTGGTCCTATTTATTTCCGATGTAGCCCAGATGGACGAGCAGCTCGGCGGTCAGGACGGCACCACCAGCGGCTCCGCGGATGGTGTTGTGCGAGAGACAGGCAAATTTGTAGTCAAACAGTGGATCCTCGCGCAGGCGGCCAATGGCGATGCCCATGCCATGGCCAACTTCTCGGTCGAGAATCGGCTGGGGCCGGTTGTCTTCGGAAAAATAGGTCAGGAAAGGGGTCGGAGCGGAGGGCAGCTTGGCTTGCTGCGGGATGCCTTCATAACTGGCCCAACGGGAGAGGATCTCCTCCTGGCTGGGTTTGCTTTTGAACTTGACGGCAACGGAGGCTGTATGGCCTTCCTGGACAGCCACGCGGTAGCACTGGGCGGAGATGACCGGGCTTGTGGCTTTGACGATCTGGCCATCCTGCATCGTGCCCCAGATTTTCAAAGGTTCCTGTTCGCTCTTCTCTTCTTCACCACCGATGTACGGGATCAGGTTGTTGACCATTTCCGGCCAATCCTGGAAAGTCTTGCCAGCGCCGGAAATGGCCTGGTAGGTGCTGACGAAGACCTGCTCGGGTCCGAATTCCTGGAGGGCTGCCAAGGCCGGGACATAGCTCTGGATCGAGCAATTGGGTTTGGCGGTGATGAAGCCGCGGCTGGTGCCGAGACGGCGCCGCTGGGCTTCGATCAGCTGTGCATGCTCCGGATTGATTTCCGGGATGATCACCGGGACATCCGATGTCCAGCGATGGGCTGAATTATTGGAAACGACCGGGGTCTCGTAACGGGCAATCTGTTCCTCAAGGGCCCTGATCTCATCTTTTTTCATATCGACGGCACAGAAGACAAAATCAACCTGTTCGCAAAATGCAGCCATGTCATCGGTGCTCTGGACGGTGATCCCGGCCATCGATCCGGGCAGGTCGCGTTCAATCTTCCAGCGGCCAGAGACGGCCTCGGCGTAGGTTTTGCCAGCCGAGCGCGGCGATGCAGCAATCGCCACGGTTTCGAACCAGGGATGCTGGTCCAGCAAAGTCAAAAAGCGCTGGCCGACATATCCGGTGCCGCCGATGACGCCAACTTTGAATTTTTTCTCCATGATGCTTCTCCTCGTGCTCATATGTCCATCCATCGCGGACATTTGTCTTTATCGCGTGAATTGTAACATAGCAGGTTGCCTTTGACAAGCGACTGGCCTTTAAGGGACAATGAATTCACCTCATCTGGAAGGACTGTGAACATGACCGGTCATGCATTGCCCCACCAACAGGCTGCCAGGAAAACGAAAAAGCAACCTGTACCGAAGCCGCAGGACAGTTTTATCTGGCTCGACCAGTTCCTGGGCTATTTCCAGTCGATCAAGGAACGGTCTCCCCTGACAATCAAAGAGTACCGGTATGACCTGGTCCTCTTCTTCCGTTTCATGGTCCGGCGTCGGCGCTTGTGCCCCGCTGACCTGTCCTTTGATGAAACCTCACTGGCCCCTGTCGATGAGAACCTGATCCGTTCCATCAGTCTGGCGGACTTGTACGCTTTCATCACCTTCCTGTCGGTCGAACGCAAAAACGGCCCGGCCATCCGGGCCCGGCGCGTTGCATCGATCCGGACTTTTTTCGGCTATCTGAAAAACAAAGCCCGGATCCTCGACGAAAACATTGCCTTGGAACTAGAATCTCCGCGTTTGTTGCGCCGCCTGCCCCGCCATTTGTCACTTGAGGAAAGCGAGAAGCTCCTCGAGACCGCAGCAGAATCGAATCATGCCTGGTCTGCCCGGGATTACTGCATCCTGACCTTGTTTCTCAACTGTGGCATGCGCTTGTCCGAGCTGTGCAACATCGACCGGTCGGATATCCGGGGCGATACGTTGCGCGTGCTGGGCAAAGGTGGCAAGGAACGGACCATCTATCTCAATGCTGCCTGCCTCGATGCACTCGAAGATTACCTGATAGTAAGGCCGGACAAGCAAAACAGCGATCCAGATGCGCTTTTTGTCAGTCGCAACCACCGCCGGATCAGCACCAAACGGGTCCAGCTTCTGGTCAAGAATTTCATCGCGGCTTCCGGACTCGATCCAGAGCGCTATTCGACGCACAAATTACGCCACACAGCTGCCACACTGATGTACAAATACGGCAAAGTCGACATCCGGGCACTCCAGGAGATCCTCGGTCATTCCAGCATCGCGACCACCGAAATCTACACCCATGTAGATGCGGACAGCCTGCACCAGGCCGTGGAAAGCAATCCTCTCAGCAGACGGCGACGCAAGAGCTGACACGTTCACATGAAATTTGCAGTTGAGTGGCTGTTTTTAAGCCATCCGGCTGCTTTCCCCGGGCGCTGGTTGTTCCTTTGGTCCTAAAAATCCGGTGTGTAGACCGCGCTGGCCGCGGCCCGTTCCTGGCCCAGCAGGCGAGTCAGACCTTTTTGCTCGGCATGTTCAATGACTTTCTGGTATTCATAGGTCGTGACCCTGCGTTTCATTTCGGGATAGTCAGCCATCTGGTCCTGCAAATTCAAAAACGGTGTGTACTGGTTCATGATGGCCAGCGGAATATCGGGTGGCAATTCCCGGGCGATCCAGTCGATGATCGAAAAGGCATCGCGATGGTGCCCCGGCAAAACCAGCAGACGCAGGGCTACGCCACGAACCATCAACCCGTCCGGATCGAACACCGTTTGAGGCTGCTGGCGTTGCATCTCCAGGATGGCCTGGGTTGCCACGTGCGCATAATCAGGTGCATGGGCCAGCCCTGCACTGACGTCCCGATCCCAGAATTTGAAGTCCGGCAGGTAGACATCCACGGAACCGGACAGGGCCCGCAGGGCCTGGACCGTCTCGTAAGAACTGGTGTTCCAGACGACAGGGAGATCCAAGCCATCTGAGCGCAACTGCCGGACCAGGGCGGGCACATCCTGGGCAAAGTGGCTGGCCGTCACCAGGTTGATGTTGTGGACGCCTTCGCCTGCAAGCCGCACCAGCTCAAAAGCCAGTTCCCGGACCGAAAAATCAGTCCCGGGCAAAGGCTTGTCCGGAATCGGCTGGCTGATTGCATGATTCTGGCAAAACCGGCACCCCAGCGGGCAGCCGGAAAAAAAGACTGTCCCCGAACCGCGCGTGCCACTGATGTAGGGCTCTTCCCAGTGATGCGCCATGATCTTGGCGACGCGGAAAAAACCGGGACCGGTGCGGATTCCGCATCGTCCCGGTTCCTGGCTCGTCCGTGCCGCGTCGCACTGGCGCGGGCAGAGGCGACAGGCACTCATGCCTTCATATGCTGGAAAAAGGTCTTGTAGGCCAGGAAAGTGTGGTAGAGGTCAATCTTGCTGATCACCTCAAAAGGTGAATGCATCGAAAGAACGGGGACGCCGCAGTCGATGACTTCAATGCCCAGATTGGCCATGTAGGCGGCAATGGTGCCGCCGCCACCGGCGTCAACCTTACCCAGTTCCCCAGCCTGCCAGGCAATCTTGTGTTCATCCATCAACCGGGTAACGGCAAAATAGAATTCGGAACTGGCGTCCGAGGATCCGGATTTACCACGAGAACCGCCGAACTTCATGAAATTGATGCCCTTGCCCAGATAGGCATTGTTGCGGCTGTCTGACACCGAAGCAAAGGTCGGATCGAAGGCATTGGTGACATCACCGGATAGCATGCGGCTGTTCTCGAGCACCGCATAAAAATCGAGCTGGGTCGGCTGCTCGACCTGGCGGGCGTAGATTTCATAGATGAACTGCTCATAGGTGCGCGACTTGGCGCCGGTGTTGCCGACGCTGCCGATTTCTTCCTTGTCAAACAAAAAGGTGATCCCTGTGCGTTCAAGCCGGTCGACACTGGTCAGGGCGACGAAGGCCGGAAATGAACAAGCCCGGTCGTCATGGCCATAGGCACCCACCATGCTGCGGTCAAAACCGATATCTCGCGCCGGATAAGCGGGGACTATTTCCAGTTCAGCCGTGACCAGGTCAGATTCGGTGATGTCGTAGTGCTCTTTGAGGACCTGCAGCAGGCCCAGCTTGAACCGTCCGCTGGCTTCTGTGTCGGCAAACGGGATGCCTCCGACGAGGATGTTGAGATCCTCACCACGGATGACTTCGGTTGCCTTTTTCTGCATTTGCTCTGCACCGAGGTGAGGCAGCAGGTCAGTGATGGTCAAGACCGGGTCCTCCGGGCGGTCACCGAGACTGATGGTCAGCAGGGAGCCATCCTTGCGGTAGACCACGCCATGCAAGGAAAGCGGAATGGCGGTCCACTGGTATTTCTTGATCCCTCCATAGTAATGGGTCTTGAAAAAGGCCAGATCACCATCTTCGTAGACGGGGTTGGCTTTGAGATCAATCCGGGGGGCATCGATGTGGGCACCGATCAAGTTGAAGCCATCCACAGGACTCTGGCGGCCAATGACAGCAATGGCCAGGCCTTTGCCCCGGATGTTTTTGTAGACCTTGTCACCTGCCGTGAGTTTCTCCTTGGTGTTCAAAGGGACAAAACCCATGTTCTCCAGGGTCTCGCTCGCCAGAGTGACAAATTCTCGTTCGGTCTTGGCCTGGTCGAGGAAAGATTTGTATTCATCCGCAAAGGCGAAGGCGAAACCTTGCTCGTCGTCGCGGTTGAAATCCCAGGCGTTCTTATAGTCTTTGGCTAATTCTTTCTTAAGATCCTTGGCACTGGGGCCCTTGGGGCTCTTTTTCGTTTTGAGGCTTTTGCTTGAGACCTCGTCTTTTTTGGCTGCTGCCATGATCATTCCTCCATAGTCTGTCTTGTTTGTGGCTGTCTACTGCCGCTGGCTTTTTACACGATCAGAACTCTGATTTGACTCGCCACGGCAACTGTTTCATATTATAATCGATTTGTTTGCCCAGATGTTGTGAGACTCGTTACTTAGAGGTGTGATGATGAAACTTGTCGATTGCCATTCCCATACCGTCCATTATTCGACCGATGCCGCGCAGTCGGTGGATGAATTGATCCAGGATGCCAAAGCCCATGATCTGGCTGGAATCTGCCTGACCGACCATTACGACAAGGATGTCAACTACACCGGGATCGAACACATTTTTGATTTACCGGACTATTTCTCGCACTTGGACCAGGTCAGGTCTGCTGCTGACCCGGCAGACCCACAGCTTTACATCGGGATTGAACTGGGCTGGATGCCTCACCTGACCCGGTTGTTCAACGAGATCATCGCAACCTGGCCCTTTGACAGTGTCATTGTATCCTTGCACAACATGGACGGTGACAAGGATATCTTTGTCGATCGTTCTGTTTATGATGAGGGAGCCTATGCTGCCTATTCCCGCGCCTTGACCCAGATGGTCGACATGATGTCTAGTTGTCCTGATTTCACCATCCTGGGCCATTACGACTATGTCAGCCGATATTTCCCCGGCCAAACCACCCGGATGGATTACGCGCCGCTTGCCAAAGAGTTCGATGCCGTATTTGAACACTTGATTATCCACGGCAAGGCTCTGGAGTTGAACACGCGGACAGTCCAGAAATTCAAAAGCCAGGGCCTGGCCGGCGATCAAGCCTGGCCAGACCCTGCCATTTTCAAACGTTACTTGGAGTTGGGCGGTCAATACATCAGCCTGAGTTCGGACTCCCACCAGATCGGACAGGCAGCTACACTATTCCCGGAAGCGCTCGAATTTCTCAAAGCAGTCGGCGTAAGCCAGTTGACCCATTTTGTCAGTAAAAAACCGGTCCTGACCCCCATCATCTGATGGAACTATGCATGGATTCAGGGGTGATCTTCACCTGATTCATGGCCGTGGTCATGGGCGTCATCATCGAGGATGTCAAACAGTTTCCTGTATTCGTCGGTCATCCGGCCTGTGGATTCGAAATATTCCTGGAGCGCAGCCTTGACGGCCTGTTCCGCCAGCAGGGAACAATGCATTTTGACGGGCGGCAATCCATCGAGGGCTTCGGCGACAGCCTTGTTGGTCAAGTGCAAAGCCTCGTCCAGCGTTTTGCCTTTGATCATTTCCGTGGCCATGCTCGAGGTGGCAATTGCCGAACCGCAGCCAAAGGTCTTGAACTTGGCATCGACGATGATATCATTTTCAATTTTCAGGTAGACTTTCATGATGTCGCCGCATTTGGCGTTTCCAACCATGCCGGTCGCCGATGCATCGGCAATCTCGCCGACATTGCGCGGATTCATGAAATGGTCCATGACTTTATCGCTGTATTCCATAAAGGTCCTTTCTCTTTCAACCGTGTGTTTCTTTTAGATAAGCTTCATACAGGGGGGAGATGTCCCTCAGACGAGCAACAATTTTAACCAGGGATTCCACCAGGCGGTCGATGTCCTCGGGATCACTGCTCTTGCCGAAGGTGACCCGCAGCGACCCATGAGCTTTTTCATGAGGCAGGCCGATCGCCAGCAAGACATGGGACGGGTCCAGAGAACCAGATGTGCAGGCTGAACCAGAGGAACATTCAAAGCCGAAATGATCGAGCATAATCAGGATCGATTCACCTTCGATGAATTCAAAAGAGAAATTGACATTGTTCGGTAAGCGGTCTGTCCTGTGGCCATTCAGACGGGTGTGTGGAACGGCTTGCAAGACTTTCTCGATCAGGTCATCGCGCAAAGCGGTCAACCGCTGGGTGTTCTCGGCCATTTCAGCCATGGCCAGTTCGAAGGCCTTGGCAAATCCGACGATGTAAGGCACATTTTCCGTGCCGCCCCGACGGTTGCGTTCCTGGGCTCCACCATCCATGAAGGTGGCAATCCGGGTGCCGCGGCGGATGTAGAGAGCACCGACACCTTTGGGGGCGTACATTTTGTGGCCCGAAAATGAAAGCAAATCAACAGGCAGGGTCGACACATCAATCGGGATCGCACCGGCTGCCTGGACCGCATCGGAATGGAACGTGACTTTGTGCTCGCGGCAGATGGAGCCGATTTCAGCGATCGGCTGGATCGTGCCGATCTCGTTGTTGGCCATCATGATGGTGACCAGGATGGTGTCGGGACGGATCGCCTGCCTGACCGCCTGTGGATCCACCCGGCCGTCCGCATCGACATCGAGATAGGTGATGTCGTAGCCTTGGGCAGCCAAGGCCTCGCAGCTGTGCAAAACTGCATGATGTTCAATCTTGGACGTGATGATGTGGCGGCCCTTTTTCTCCAGAGCCCGTGCGACCCCTTTGATCGCCCAGTTGTCGGACTCTGTGCCGCAGGAGGTGAAATAGATTTCGTGTGATTGGGCCTGGATGCAGGAGGCAATGCGCTGGCGAGCATCCTCCAGCAGTCGCTTGGCTTCCTGGCCGCGGTGGTAAAAGGATGACGGATTGCCAAATTGTTCCTGGAAAACAGGCAGCATCGCGTCCATGACTTCTGGTCGGACGGGTGTTGTCGCAGCATGATCGAGATAGACTCGTTTGGTGGCACTCATGAAAAAACTCCCTTGCCTCGAGATACGATTCCACTTTAGGGGATTCAAACCGGCTGTGTTGTAACTTCTGTTACTGGTAATGCCTATATCCTATAAATTTACTAGGAATAGAATGAATTCCTGCGATTTTATTTCCGCGGACTACCTGGAGTGTTGTTCCCGGCAGGTTTGCGCCGTTGTTTCAGCCATTCCGTTATTTTGGCCTCATAACCATTCTGGCTGGGGTCATAGTAAATGGTTCCGGCAATGTCTGCAGGCAAATAGTCCTGGTCAACGATGTGGCCAGGATAATCGTGGGCATATTTGTAACCAACCCCATAGCCGAGTTCGGACATCCCCTTGGCAGGTGCATTGCGCAGATGCAGCGGTACCTCCCCCGTACGGCGATTATTGACGTCATCGAGGGCTTTGTCGATGGCCAGATAAGCCGCGTTGGACTTCGGACTGGTGGCTACAGCCAGAGCAGCTTGTGAAAGCAGGATCCGCGCTTCCGGCATGCCGACAGCCATGGCCCCCTGGTAGGCAGCCATGGCGACCTGGATCATCTGTGGATTGGCCAGGCCAACATCCTCAGCAGCACAGATCAGGATCCTGCGGGCCAGAAACTCGATGTCTTCTCCCCCATGCAAGGCCCGGGCCAGATAGAACACGGTGGCATCGGGGTCACTGCCGCGCATCGACTTGATGAAAGCACTGATGTTGTCGTAATGACTCTCTCCAGTTGCGTCATAGGCGATGCTGCGCTTCTGGGCACAGTCCTGCAGGGTATCTTTGTCGAGATGGACAATGCCATCAGCCCCTGGCGGCGTGGTGACAACGGCCAGCTCCAGCGCATTGAGGGCGATCCGGGCGTCGCCGTTGGCGATGTCGCAGAGAAAATCCAGTGCCTGGTCGGCCCATGAAACCTGGAACTGGCCCAGTCCCCTCTCCAGGTCTGCCAGAGATTGTTCGATGATCTGGCGGATCTGACCGGTCTCCAAAGGCTTAAGGGCGAAAACAGTTGAACGGGAGATCAAGGCCTTGTTGACCTCGAAATAAGGATTTTCTGTGGTCGCACCGACCAGGATCAGGGTACCGTCCTCGACGGATGGGAGCAGGGCATCCTGCTGGGCTTTGTTGAAACGATGGATTTCATCGACAAAAAGGACCGTCTTGCCCGATGGGGTGAGCAAGGGGTTCTGGCTGTCGGCGATGACGCGCTTGATGTCCGCCACGCCGGAAGTCACGGCATTGAGCATGACAAAACTGGCCTGGGTGGTCTGTGCGATCACCCGGGCCAGCGATGTTTTACCGGTGCCCGGCGGACCAAACAGGATGATCGAACTCAGGCGGTCAGCCTCGATCATCCGGCGCAGCATCTTGCCCTTGCCCAGGATATGCTCCTGACCGACATACTCTGAAAGCATGCGAGGAGCCATCCTATAGGCGAGGGGTTGCCGGGAGGTGTGGGGTATCATGATTTTCCTGTCTATGGATCAGTGCGATCAGAG
The DNA here is from genome assembly GCA_028684955.1 of Eubacteriales bacterium. Lineage (GTDB taxonomy): Bacteria > Bacillota > Clostridia > Saccharofermentanales > UBA5734 > UBA5734. The sequence goes on along the minus strand of JAQUEY010000001.1, from coordinate 76,573 downwards.
GCTGGGATAGAGCGGATACTTCACAACCAGTTCCGCGACACGATTGCGGATGATTTCGTGATGACCCTCGTAATCGTTCAAAGTCAGGGCGATCAGGTCAGCGATTTCATCCATGTCAGCCGGGGTCATGCCTCGGCTGGTCACGGCCGGGGTTCCGAGGCGGATGCCGCTGGTGATGGTCGGTTTCTCCGGATCGTAGGGGATGCCGTTCTTGTTGCAGGTGATGTTGACCTCGTCGAGGCGCAGCTGAAGCTCTTTGCCCGAAACTCCGGTGCCACGCAAATCGACCAGCATCAGGTGGTTGTCGGTGCCGCCCGAGACCAGATTGATGCTGCGCTTCATCAGGCCGTCCGCCAGCGCTTTGGCATTGTCGATGATGTGCTGCTGGTAGACTTTGAAGGATGGGTCGAGCGCTTCTTTGAAAGCGACAGCCTTGCCGGCGATGACATGCATCAGAGGGCCACCTTGCTGGCCGGGGAATACAGCAGAATCGATGGCTCTGGCGTATTCGGCTTTGCACAGGATCATGCCGCCACGCGGTCCGCGCAACGTCTTGTGGGTGGTCGTCGTGACAAAATCCGCATAGGGGACCGGATTGGGATGCAGGCCTGCAGCAACCAGGCCAGCGATGTGAGCCATGTCGACAAACAACAGGGCACCGACCTCATCGGCGATGGCGCGGAATTTGGCAAAATCGATGGTCCGCGGATAGGCGCTGGCACCAGCTACAATCATTTTGGGCTTGGTGCGGCGAGCGACCTCGAGGACCTGATCATAGTCAATCAGACACGTGTCCTCAGTGACTTTGTAGGATTCCGCGTGATAGGTGCGGCCGGAAACATTCTTGAACATGCCGTGGGTCAGGTGGCCGCCATGGGCCAGGTCCATGCCCAGGATGGTGTCACCTGGCTCCAGCATGGCAAAATAGACCGCCGTGTTCGCCTGGGCACCGGAATGAGGCTGGACATTGACATGCTCGGCACCAAACAGCAATTTGGCCCGCTCGATGGCGAGGTTCTCAGCAATATCGACGTATTCGCAACCACCATAGTAGCGTTTGCCCGGATAACCTTCGGCATATTTATTGGTCAGCGGGGTGCCAACAGCTTCGAGAACCGCTTCACTGACGAAATTTTCTGAGGCGATCAATTCGATCTTGGAACGTTGGCGGCCGATCTCAAGCTGGACAGCTGAGTAGATTTCCGGATCAACCTGGGCCAAATGCTGGTAAGTCATAATGTACCTCTCCTTAGGAATTTCCCCTTCATTGTAAACAATCAGGTGATTTTGTAAAGTTCATCCGGTCCTGGCGGGGCCAATTCCGAAACAATTCCTGAATCAATCTGGACATATTGTACAGATTCGGTCAAACGGCCGATTTTGCTGCACAGGACCCCTGCCTCTGCCAGCGTTTTTTGCACATCACCAGGCCGATCTGTCGCAATGAGCAAACTGCCGCTGGAAATCAGGCGATAGGGATCAAGGCCCAGTTCCGTGGTGATTTGCCTTGTAAGAGGATGCAGGGGGATCGCATCGATTTCGATTTCCAGGCCGAGTCCGCATGCCTGAGCCATCTCCCAGGCAGCGCCCAGGATTCCGCCTTCGGTTGCGTCATGCATGGCATGGACCCCCATCTGGCCGCCGATGATGCCTTCGGGCACGACACTGATCTGGGCGATCAGATCCCTGGCCTCGGACAGGTCTTTTTCGCTCAACACCTTTTCCAGCCGGCCCTTCTGGTCAGCTGCCAGAATAGCCGTTCCCTCGAGGCCGCCGGTCTTGGTCATCAGCAAAGCATCCCCAGGCTGGCCACCATCGCTTTGGACCATATGGCCGGTCTCGGCAAATCCGATTGCAGTGGTGGTGACGATGAAGCGAGTGACGGCATCGCTGACCTCGGTGTGGCCACCTGCAATGCTGACGCCCAGTTTTTCAGCCGTCTGGCTGGCTTGTTCGATCACGGCTGCAACATCCTCGGCCGTGGCCCACGGTGGCGCAATCAAAACCAGAAGGATGCCTTTGGGCCGGATACCGAATGCCGCCAAGTCGTTGCAGGAAACATGGATCGCCAGGCTGCCGATGTCGGCGCTGGCTCCGGTGATGGGGTCAGTGGAAAGAACCGCCAGGCCATCCTTGAACCGGATGGCGGCGCAATCCAGGCCAGTGGCCGGACCACAGACGATATCGTCGGACAGGACGGGCAAACGGTGCAAGACCAGGTCTTCCAGATTGGCTGGATCAAGTTTGCCTACTTTCATACGTCACCTCGCGGGGCCGACTCATCATACCGGGGCGTGATGACCTCGGTTTCAATGGCTCCAAGTCCCAGGGTGACCAAGGCGTCGATATCCAACTCTTTTTCGGCATCGACCGCATCGGTCAGACTGGGGTGGGTCTTGGGATGTTTGGCGACAAAGACGGTGCAGCAATCCTCAAAAGGCAGAATCGAGGTCTCAAAAGTACCGATGCGGCGGGCAATGGCCACAGTGTCATCCTTGTCCAGACCGATCAGAGGGCGGAAAACAGGACGGGTGCTGATCTGGTCGGTGGTGACCAATGCCTCCAGGGTCTGGCTGGCCACCTGACCCAGGCTCTCGCCGGTGATCAAGGCCTTGAGGTGGTTGGATTCGGCAAAGCGGTCGGCGATCCGCATCATCATCCGGCGCATGACAATGGTCATCATTTCCGGCGGACAGAAATCACGCAAAGTGATCTGGATATCGGTAAAGTTTACGACATGGAGACGGATCCGGCCAGCATAGCGGGCGATGAGGCGAGCCAGATCGACCACCTTTTCCCTGGCCTGGTCACTGGTGAAAGGGTAGGCATGAAAATACATGGCGTCGAGCATCATGCCGCGCGAAGCCATCAGGTAACCAGCCACCGGGCTGTCAATGCCACCGGACAAGAGCAACAGACCATGGCCACTGGTTCCCACGGGCAAGCCACGCTGGGCTTTGATGATCGAACTGTACAGGTAGTTGTGCTCCCGGACCTCAACATAAAGGATGAAATCCGGTTCTTTGACATTGACCGTCAGCTGGCTGGAAAACGTCTCAGCCAGCAGGCCGCCCACTCGTCCACTGATTTCAGGAGACTGGTAAGGAAACGATTTGAGACCACGCCGGGATTCGACTTTGAATGATTGTTTACGGCCATCCGACAACAGCTGGCTTACGAATTCGCAGGCCATGGCTTCGATGGCCTCGATACCGCCTGCAAAGCGCCAGACCGGGCTGACGGACACAACCCCAAACACATCCTTGACCCGGTCAATCACGTGTTCGATCTGGCTGTCAGTGGAAAATCCACCGGATGCGCTGGCCGGGTCCGGTTCGACCCAGATCCGGGAATGGCTTTGTGAAATCGCAAAATGGCCCAGATCCTTGAGCCGGTGTTTCATGTTCCGGATGACTTGCTGTTCAAATTTATGGCGATTCATGCCCTTGAGCGTGATTTCGCCCAAACGGACCAGCAGGATTTTGTCTTTGGGCAAGGGTGTATTCGTTAGCAAGCTCTGTACTGACATTGTTTTCCCTCTTTGCAGGTGTCCCTGATTGTCTCTCTTTTGCGCGCTGGTTCAGCGCCGGTATTTCTGGCAGGCGCGGGCAATCGCTCCGGCTGCCAGGACCATCTCTTCTGTTGTATTGCACTCGGACAAGCTGATCCGGATCGAACAGTCCGCCACGGCACGCGAGACTCCCATCGCCAAAAGGACCTCCGATGGTCCCTTTTTATGCGATGAGCAGGCGGAACCGGTCGAGACGAACAGATCCTCTTGTTCCAGGGCATGCTGCAGGGTTTCACCACGCAGTCCCAGAAAAGCGAGGTTAAGAATCTGCGGCACGGCTGTCTCGGGTGAAATCCTGGCAAAGGCCACACCAAGGCGCCTGAGCTCCTGCAGCAAGATATCCTGCAGGTTCTGGCAATGAATCGAGCTTCGCGTCAGGTCGCTGACCGATCGGGCGAGGCTGCGGGCGAGCGATGCCGCCAGAGGTGCATTTTCTGTTCCTCCACGCAGACCGCTTTGCTGGCCACCCCCATGAATCAGAGGCTGGATCGACAGCCCCTTTTTCACCAGCAGGAACCCGACGCCTTTGGGGGCGCCGAATTTGTGACCACTGCCGGAGAAGAGTTCAACGCCCAGCTGGTCAAAGCGAACCGGGATTTTGCCACAGGCCTGAACCCCATCGACATGGATGGCTGCCCGGGGACGTTTGCGGTTGCGGATAGCAACGATCTGATCCAGTGGCTGGATCACACCTGTCTCATTATTGACCAGTAAAACTGTGATCAAGACCGTATCGTCGTCGATGGCAGCAGCCAGCTGGTCGAGATCAACCTGCCCATCTGTCCGCAGTGCAACCTTGCGAATGATGAAGCCTTGTTTTTCCAGGCAAGCTACTGTTTCACGCGTGGCAGCATGTTCACCAGCCAAGGTGACGATGGTTCGTCCCCGTTTGGGGTTGGCCGCGACCGTGCCTTTCAAAGCCATGTTGATGGATTCAGAACCACCGGATGTCAGGATGACCTCACTAGGCTGGCAGCTGAGAGAGTGAGCCAGGGATGTTTTGCTGTCGCGGATCAGGCGCGCTGCCTGCTGTCCTAATCGATGCAGGGAAGCTGGATTAGCCGCATACAGGCCGAGGTCTCTGGCATAGTCAGCAATGGTCTCCTCTGCTGGCCAGGTCGTGGCACTGTGGTCCAGATAGATCAAGGCCAACTCAGATCCTCCCTGCTTCCAGTCCCAACGTGACAGAGTCCGGGCGCCAGATCAGTTCGATCCATTCACAGATATGGCCACTTCTGGAGGTGAGCCGGCTGGTGGCGCACAACACGGGAGAGCGGCGGCTGATGTCGAGTGCCAGGGCTTCTGCATGGGTGGCAGCGCGCACTGCCAGCTGGCAGCTGCCCTTGCTGGGCAAATAGGCGTATTTGTTGGCCAGGATATCAATCATGGATTTGCCACTCTGGACCTGGTCGCCAAAATCCGGGAACAAGCTGACCGGGATCAGTGAATGACCCAGCCCGATTTCCTGGCCATGGATCCGGATGGGCCAGGTCAGGGACCAGAAACCAGGGCTGCCACTGGCCTTTGCCCCTTCAAACAGGCGCAAGGTCTCTTCATCCGGTGGAAGTAGCTCAATCGACTGGAAATTGTAATCTGACAGGCTTTTTGCAGCCAGCAAGGAATAGGAAAAAGGTGAAAACTGCCGGATCTCCAGTCGTTCAGGTTCGGCGGACACAAAAGTTCCTTTGCCTTTCTGGATCACCAGGGTGCCTTCGGCAACCAGTTCGGCAATTGCCTGGCGGACGGTCGGCCGACTCAAAGCCAGATCTTCACATAAAACCAGTTCGGAAGGGATCTGTTGACCAGCTGGAAATTGCCCGGAGGCGATCCGCTCCAGAATCCAGTCTTTGAGTTGGGCATACAAGGGGATATTGCTGCGTTTGTCGAGTTTCATCACACAAGCTGTCCTTTCAAAAATAAAGACAGGCACGCGAGACGTTTGCCTGTCTTTACATCTTAGCATGGAATGGAGATGCGGTCCATTGCAGGACTCGCGGCCAGACCCGGGTGGCGGGTGACTCAGACCTTCAATTCTGCTGACACCAGGCCAGTGTCAGCCGGGCGGGAATTTAGGATCGGAACAATGACATCCTGGATGAATTCCGTAACTTGGTCCGGGCTGCGTCCGATGTACAGATTGGCATCCAACAGCTGGTCCAGCTCATTTTTATCCAGGCCAAAGGCCGGGTCTGTTGCGATCCGCTCGAGCAGATCATTGGCCGCACCTTCCATTTTGACCCGGGCTCCGGCTGCCATGCTGTGCTGGCGGATCTTCTCATGCAGGTCCTGGCGATCGCCACCGCGCTTGACGGCCTCCATCATGATGTTTTCGGTCGCCATGAAAGGCAATTCATCACGGATATGACGGGCGATGACCGCAGGATAGACCACGAGACCACTGGAAACATTGAGCATCAGCATCAGGATGGCATCTACTGCCAGAAATGCTTCAGGAATTGCGATCCGCTTGTTGGCCGAGTCGTCGAGCGTGCGCTCAAACCATTGTTCGGCAGCCGTCAAGGCTGGATTGGTGGCATTGACAATGACATAGCGGGCCAGTGCCGCCATGCGCTCACTGCGCATGGGATTACGCTTGTAAGCCATGGCCGATGAACCGATCTGGCTCTTTTCAAAGGGTTCTTCAATCTCCTTGAGATGCTGGAGCAGGCGGATGTCATTGGAGAATTTGTGAGCAGTCTGGGCGATTCCAGAAAGGACATTGACCACCCGGGTGTCGACTTTACGTGAATACGTCTGGCCGCTGACCGGATAAATGCCGGAAAAGCCAAATTTTTCCGCAATGAGGGTATCGATTTGCCGGACTTTGTCCTGGTCATTGTCAAACAGGCTCATGAAGCTGGCCTGGGTTCCGGTCGTGCCCTTGCTGCCCAAAAGCCGCAGCGAACCCAGCACATAGTCCAGGTCCTCCAAGTCAGACACGAGCTCAGAAAGCCAGAGGGTGGCCCGTTTGCCAACGGTAACCAGCTGGGCCGGCTGGAAATGGGTGAAACCCAGAGTTGGCAGGGATTTGTTGGCCTCGGCAAAGCGGGAGAGCTGATCGATGACTGCGACCAGTTTGGCCCGGACCAGTTTCAGGGCTTCAGACATGATGATCAAGTCTGTGTTGTCGCCGACATAGCAGGAGGTGGCCCCCAAGTGGATGATTCCTTTGGCCAGGGGGCATTGTTCACCATAAGCATGGACATGGGCCATGACATCGTGGCGTACGAGTGCCTCTTCCCTGGCCGCGACGTCATAATTGATATCATCCTGATAGGCTTTGAGCTGAGCGATCTGTTCATCCGAGATGGGCAGGCCCAGGGTCTGTTCGGCTTCAGCCAGAGCAATCCATAATTTGCGCCAAGTCCGAAATTTCATGTCCGGCGAAAAGATGGCTTGCATCTGTTCGCTGGCATAGCGCGAATTGAACGGACTTTCATAGCTGTTTTTCATGTCTCTAACTCCTTGCATGCATTCCCGGGACGAGGCCCTTTGTGTTCAATCTCAGGCCAGTAACTGGCGGATTGCTGCCAGTTTAACACAGGTGCAGAAAATTTCCATCGCCGGGCGCAATTCGGACATCGGCGGGAAAGAGGGTGCCAGGCGAATGTTGCTGTCCAGGGGATCCTTGCCATAGGGGTATGTGGCACCGGCCGGAGTCAATTCGACGCCGCATTCCTTGGCCAGGCGCACCACCTCGGAAGCCGTTCCGGTGGGGACGTTGACACTGACAAAATAGCCACCCTTCGGACGTTTCCAGGTGCACAGGCCGGTAGAGGCCAGCTCTTCGTCGAGGCGCTCCAAGACCAGTTCGAATTTGGGCCGCAGGATTTCTGCGTGCCGGTTCATGATGGCCTCAATGCCGCCGGCCGCAGCAATGTAGCGGATGTGGCGCAGCTGGTTCATTTTGTCCGGACCGATGGTCTGGATGGTCAGCTGCTTCTTGTACCAGGCGAGGTTGGCCGGGCTGGTGGCCAGACAGGCCAACCCTGCGCCCGCATAGGTGATTTTCGAAGTCGAGGCGAATTCAAACACCCGGTCAGGATGGCCGGCGGTGTCACACAAATCGAGGATATCCGGCACGCTGTCACGGTCGTCGGCAAACAAGTGGTGCACCACATAAGCGTTGTCCCACCAGATGCGGAAATCCGGTGCGGCGGTTTTCATCTCGGCGAGACGGCGGCAAGTTGTTTCGGAATAGGTGTAACCGTCCGGATTGCTGTAGACGGGGACAGACCACATGCCTTTGATCGAGGGGTCAGAAGCAACCAGGGACTCGACCAGATCCATGTCCGGACCCTCGGTGGTCATCGGCACGGGAATCATTTCGATGCCCAATGACTGGGTCACGGCAAAGTGGCGGTCATAGCCAGGCACGGGGCAGAGGAATTTGATGGTCTCTTCTTTGCTCCAGGGGCGCTCGGCTCCTGGCAGGGCAAACAGCATGGCCCGAGCCATGGTGTCATACATCAAATTGAGGCTGGAATTGCCCAAGACCAGGATCTGGCTGGACGCAACGCCCAGCAAATCTGCAAACAGCTGACGAGCTTCAGGAATGCCTTCCAGTCCGCCGTAATTTCTGCAGTCTGTGCCATCCTGTGCCTTGAAATCCTTTTCAGTCAGGGCAGTCTGCAGGCCGTTGGCCAAGTCGAGCTGCTCGGAACACGGTTTACCACGCGTCATATTGAGCTTGAGTTTGAGATCGGCAAAAGCCTGGTAACGGTTTTCCTGCACGTTCAGCTCGTTTTCGAGTTGCTGACGGTTCATCGCAGAATATGAAAGCATGTTGTATCCTCCTTGCACTACGGACGCGATTGCCGCTTCATTATAAGGGATCCTGACGACGTGAACAAGTCGTACAATTGACGATAATTGCTTGTTTTAGCCCGATTAGATCGGCACAATCTGGATATCGCCACTCGGTTCGCCATTTTTCAGATGAACTTCTGCTGCAAGAATTCTTGTCTCAGTATTCATATTTCCTGTGTTTTGGCAGAAAACCAGAGCAGCCTTGCGAATCTTTCTGATTTTAGCTGACGTGATCTGTTCCAGCCCGCTGCCATGGGACGCTGGTCCGGACCGGGACTTGACTTCAATGAAATAGAGGCAGTCATCCTTTTTCATCACCAGATCAATTTCGCCCAGGCGCGGGACCAAGTATTGGTGTGCAAGCAACTTGAATCCATGCGCTTGCAAATGCAAGGCGACTGCACGTTCTCCTGCATCTCCCCTGGTTTTTGCGAGGCCACGTGTGGGATGCGTCTTGTTATCTGGAGCAGGGTCCATGTCAAAATCAGGGGGCAACATGCTCAGACAGGTTCGTAAGAAAGCTTGTGCGATGGATCGGGGTCAGGCCATGCTGATGGATGGCTGCATAATGCAAGGCGGTGCCATAGCCTTTGTGCCGGGCAAAGCCATAGTCAGGGTATTGACTGTCGTAAGCTTGCATCAGGCGGTCCCGGGTCACCTTGGCCAGGATTGAGGCGGCAGCGATCGAATTGGACTTGGCATCCCCTTTGACGATAGGCCAGACATCGCCCGGGACCTGGTCCAGAGCGACCGCATCGATCAGAAGCAAGTCGGGTTGGATCGCCAGGCTGGCAATGGCCTGCCTCATCGCTTGCTTGGTTGCTTGCAGGATATTGATCCGGTCGATCTCGCCAGCATCAACCAGGATCACGGCATAGGCCAGCGCCTGTTCCTGGATCTGGTCAAACAGCCGCTCGCGCTTGGCTTCGCTGAGCTTTTTCGAATCGTTCAGGCCCAGGATGGGCCGGACTGGATCGAGGATGACGGCAGCAGCAGCCACCGGACCGGCCAGAGGGCCACGGCCAGCCTCATCCACGCCGGCAATCACCCGATAGCCCGTAGCACGTGCCTGTTGTTCATACTGGTCTAAAAGGACGTAGCGTTCCTGTTCGCTCATTCGCATGGTCTTGCGTCCCCTCTTTCGTGTTCAGGACTGGACAGGCCGTTCAAGGGTGATCCGGCCAATTTTGCCAGCCCGCAATTCGTCCAGGAAAAGAACCGCAAAACGGGTGTAGTCTGGTTTGTTGCCCGGCAGCAGGCAGCCGCGGCGGCGACAGGCGGCTTCCATCAACTGGAGGGGTTCTTCATTCAGCTGCTCCAGTTTGTAACGATCCTGGATCTTTTGGGGATAATCCTGGCTCAGGTCAAAAAGGACTTCCATGGCGATCTCTTCGATCGGCAGGACGTCATCCTTGATGGCACCGCTGGCTGCCAGGCGCCGCTGGCTGGAAGGACTGCCCAATTTGGGCCAGAGGACACCTGGCGTATCCAGAAGCTCCAGCTCAGAGCCAGACTTCGACCAGTTGGCATGACGAGTCACACCCGGCCGATCAGCAGTGGCGGCAATCTTTTTCCCACACAGCGCGTTGATGATGGTCGATTTGCCCGTATTCGGGATGCCGACCACCATGACCCGGATCGGCCGGATCAGGCGGCCCTTGGCCTTGGCTGCGTCGATTTTGTGCTGGTTCATGGCGATGATCAGCTTGCGCAAAGGTTCCAGCGATGTGCGGCGATTACCTTCGCAAGCCAGGACCGGAATCTGGGCCTTCTGGTAATAGTCGAGCCAGCGGCTGGTCTGGACAGGGTCAGCCAGATCGGCCTTGTTCAGGACCAGGATCCGTGGCTTGGTGCCCAGAAGGCGGTCCAGCTCAGGATTGCGGCTGCTTTCAGGGATTCTGGCATCACAGGTTTCGACAACCAGATCGACCTGCTTGATGTGGTCGCGCATTTCGCGCAGAGTCTTGGCCATGTGGCCGGGAAACCAGTTGACGTCCATGATACTCCTCCCAGGAGGCCATGAGGGATCTTGAGGTCAAGACCCACCCTATAGACAGGATATGAAAAAGAAAAGAGACCTGCAACAGGCCTCTTTCCAGATCAAGTGAGTGTAGATTACTTGCTGACCAGTTTTTCCTTGACTTTGGCTGCTTTGCCGACGCGATCGCGCAGGTAGTAAAGCTTGGCCCGTCTGATTTTACCCTTGCGCACGATCTCGATCTTGTCGATCTTGGGCGAGTGCACGGGCAGGATGCGTTCGACACCGACGCCATAGGACAGACGGCGAACCGTCATGGTCTCGGTCAGGCCAGCGCCCTTCTTGGCAATGATGGTGCCTTCGAAGACCTGGACACGTTCGCGGTTGCCTTCCTTGATCTTCAGGTGTACTTTGACGTAATCACCAATCTCGACCTTGGGCAGATCCGAACGGAGCTGTTCGTTTTCAATTACTGAAACCAGATTCATATTGCGTTCCTCCTCTCTTTTTCAGGACGTTCATGCACGCAATTGAGCAGCGGACCATCCGTGATAACCTTGCAAATTATACCAGTGGATTTGGATCCTGGCAAGTGAATTCGATGAGTTTGCGATAATCTTCAGCCGACAGGTGCAGCTGGTTGAATAAATCAGGCCTTTTGACCATGGTATCCTGCAGACTGGCCAGATATTGGAACTGGTCAATCCGGGCCTGGTGGCCCGACAGCAAGATCTCCGGGACAGTGCGGCCCATCCAGGCTGCCGGACGGGTGTATTGGGGATGCTCGAGCCGGCCCAGGCTGTGGGATTCTTGCTCATGGGCAGACTGGTCGGGCAAAACGCCGGGGACCAGCCGGGATACAGCATCGATCAGCACTGCGGCAGCGATTTCACCCCCTGTGAGGACATAATCACCAATCGACAGATCCTCATCGACGATCGTGTCCAGAACGCGCTGGTCGACGCCTTCATAGTGACCACAGATCAGGATCACATGGGGGCAGTCAGCAAGTTCTTCGACGATGGACTGGTTGAGCACGCGGCCTTTGGGAGACAAAAAGATGGTCCGGGTCTTTTCCGGATGATGCATCACCTCGGTGCGGTCAGACTGACCGGTGGCCGCAAGCCAGGCTTGGTAGACCGGTTCCGGACGTAACAGCATGCCTGTTCCGCCCCCATACAGGGTATCATCAACCTGACCATACGCATTGACGGCAAAATCCCGGATCTGGATGGTTTCCAGTTCGATCCGGCCATTCTTGAGCGCCCGTCCGGTGATGCTGGTGCGGGCGACCGTTTCAACCAGTTCGGGGAAAAGCGTCAGGACTGAGAAGCGCATGGCCATGAGTGCCTCACTTACGATTCCCGGTAGATCTCATACAATCCAGCGGGCAATTCGACATCGATCCGCCTCAGCTCCAGGTCGACGTGTTTGAGGATTGTTTTTCGGGCCGGGAAAAGCAGATCTTTTTCTTTGGCTTTGGCTACGACGTAGACATCCTGGGCCGGTCCGGTCTGGACATCTTTGAGTTGTCCCAGATAGCCGTGGTCTTGGTCATGAACCTCGCACCCCAGAAGATCACAGATGAACCAGGTGTCTGGCGGCAAAGCCACCGCATGTTCACGGGTGACACTCAGAAGGCGGCCCTTGAGCTGTTCTGCAGCAGTCCGGTCCGAGATGCCCTGGAGTTTCAGGAGCACCTGGTCGCCCGAAAAGCGGGCGCCTTGTGCATGTGCAGGCACCCGCTCCTTTTCATCATCTGATGTAATCAGGCAATCATCCAGGGTCAGGAATCGTTTCGGGTCGTTGGTCAGGGGGAGGATTTTCAGCTCCCCTGAGAGACCGTGGGCCCCAATGATCCGGCCGATATGAAGGATGTCACGCAGGGATGTCGTCTGGCTCATCATCAGATGATGTCGACGATCACACGCTTGCCCAGGCGGGCAGCCCGGGCCTTGACAATCGCCCGGATGGCCTGGGCCCGGCGGCCTTGCTTGCCGATGATCTTGCCCATGTCGGTCGGGGCCACGTGCAATTCCAGCACGATGGTGTGGCCACGGTCGACCTGCTTGATGCTGACAGCGTCAGGATCGCTGACCAAAGGTCGCACGATCGTGCTGAGCAGTTCTTTCATAGCCTGACCTCCATAATCTTCTTAGCCGATGATGCCGTTCTTCTTCAAGAGAGCGCGGACGGTGTCCGTGGGCTGGGCGCCGTTGGCAATCCATTTCTTGGCGGCTTCGGCGTCGATTTTGACATCAGCCGGATCGGTCAGAGGATTGTAGGTGCCGATTTCTTCGATGAAGCGGCCATCACGGGGATAGCGGGAATCTGCCACCACGACGCGATAGAACGGTGCTTTCTTAGCGCCCATGCGCTTCAGTCTGATTTTAACTGCCATTGTCTGGTACCTCCAAATTGATTCATCCTGTGTGGATTTCCTATATGTGCATATCAGTTTCGCCTTTGCCACTGCCTGCTGGCAGTGCTTCAGAAGGGAAAACCGCGTTTGCCAAAACCTAGATTGGGCATCCTGCCCTTGCCTTTCATCATGCCGGAGAACTGTTTCATCATTTTCTGGGTCTCTTCGAATTGCTTGATCAGCCGGTTGACCTCCTGGACGGTTGTACCGGATCCGGCTGCGATGCGCTTTCTGCGGCTGGCATTGAGGATCCCCGGGTTGTGCCGTTCCTTTTTGGTCATTGAGCGGATGATCGCCGCACTGCGGTCGATGGCTTTTTCATCAATGTGCTCATCAGGAATGGCTTTGTTACCCATGCCTGGCAACATCGACAAAACATCCTTGATCGAGCCCATTTTCTTGACTTCCTCGAATTGTGACAGCATGTCTTCGAGCGTGAACTGGTTCTTCTTCAGCTTGTCGAACGCTTCCGCGGCTTTTTTCTCATCGAGGTTGGCCGTCGCCTTTTCAATCAGGGACAGGACATCGCCCATGCCGAGGATGCGGGAAGCCATGCGGTCGGGGTAATACTCCTCGATGGCGTCGATTTTCTCACCGACACAGATCAGTTTGATCGGTTTGCCGGTGATCTTGCGGATCGACAACGCTGCGCCACCCCGGGCATCGCCATCGAGCTTGGTCATGATGAAACCATCCAGCCCGATTTCCTTATCAAATCCGAGCGCGACGTTGACGGCTTCCTGGCCGATCATGGCATCGACAATCAGGAGTTTTTCGGTGGGATTGACGACCTTGCCGATGGCTTTGAGTTCTGCCATCATCTCGGTGTCGATGGTCATCCGGCCAGCGGTGTCAACGATCAGGGTGTCACAGAGCAAGTATCTGGCCCGGTCGACAGCCTGGCGGGCGATCTTGACCGCGTCTTTTTCCTCAGGCTGGATGTAGCAGGGGATGTCGACGGAATTGGCCAGGATTTCGAGCTGGCGGGCAGCAGCCGGACGATGGACGTCGACGGATGTCAACATCGGTTTCTTGCCCTTTTTCTTGAGCATCAGGGCCATTTTGGCGGCGGTGGTCGTCTTGCCAGCGCCCTGGAGACCATAGAGCATGATGACGGTGAAACCAGAGGGAGAAACCAGCAGTTTGCTGTTGGTCTGGCCCAGGATGTCAACGAGCGATTCGTGGACGATCTTGACCACCTGCTGGCCCGGCGTCAGACTCTCCATGACCTCGACGCCCTTGCTCTTCTCGGAAATCTCGGCAACCAGCTCTTTGACGACCGTGAAATTGACGTCGGCCTCCAGAAGGGCCAGACGGATCTCGCGCATCATCTCCTTGATATCCTGCTCGGTGACGCGGGATTTGCCGCGCATTTTTGCCGTGATGTCCTGCAGCTTTGCCGACAGGCCTTCGAAAAGTGCCATGATGCCTCCGTTAACCGAGTGACTGGTACAACCGGGACAGGGTGGTCCTGGCCTTTTCAGCCAGTCCCTGGTCAAGGTCTGCCATCACCTGGGCAATCTGTTCTTTCTGGGTGAGAAAACGCTGGACCAGGCCGAGTTTGGCTTCGTAATCAGACAACTGGCTGACGCCCTGGCGGATCTTGTCATGCACACCCTGACGCGTAATCGCAAGATGCTCTGCAATCTCAGAAACCGTCATGTCCTCGTTGTAGTGCAGCTCAAGGACCTCACGGGTGCGATCCGTGAGCAGCTGGCTGTAGAAATCGAGCCACAGGACAACAGTCCGGTAATCCTGGATATCTGTCTGAATGCGTTTCATCCTGTTCAGGATAGCCGAATCGTCTTGTTGTGTCAAGTATATTTACTTGACATTGTTGGATGATTGCAAACTGGAATCAAGCCTGATGTATGGGAAGCAACGATTCGACGAAGGCCTGGGGGTCAAAGTCCATCAGGTCGTCCAGTTTTTCTCCCAGTCCGGCCAGAGCAATCGGCGTATGTGTTTCGTGTGCAACAGCCAAGGCAACCCCACCTTTGGCATTGCCGTCGAGTTTGGTGATGGCCAGGCTGGTGACTTCTGCCACTTCGGTGAAAACCTTGGCCTGGGTGACAGCGTTCTGTCCGGTCGTCGCATCGATCACGAGCAAAGTCTCCACCTTGGCCGCAGCGGCTTCGCGCTGGATGATGCGGCGGATCTTGCCCAGTTCGTTCATCAAGTTGGCTTTGTTATGCAGCCGTCCGGCTGTGTCAAGAATCAAGAGATCCACGCCCCGCGACTTGGCGGCGGCGATGGCATCAAAGACCACAGCGGCCGGATCCGATCCTTCCTGGTGAGCAATGACGGGTGTATCGGTCCGATCCCCCCAATGAGTCAGCTGTTCGATGGCTGCAGCCCGGAACGTATCTGCCGCCCCGAGCAGGATCCTGAACCCCTGCTTTCGGTAACGGGCGCAGATCTTGCCAGCGGTCGTTGTCTTGCCCGTGCCATTGACACCAACCATCAGGAGGATGTTCAACTGGCCTTTCTCAAATGCCAGCGGTTTGGCCTGTCCGAGCACGTCCAGCATTTCCCGGTGCAACGTCGAGATGACATTTTTGCGCGAGGCATCTCCAGTCGCTTTGATTTCCTGGCGGACTTTGGACATCAGATGGATCGAACAAGCTGCCCCGACATCGGCCTGGACCAGCAGCATCTCGAGGTCATCGAGCATGTCTTCGTCAAAAAAGCCCATGTTGGCTGCGATCCGGTTGATGCCATCGGCTACAAAATCCCGTGTTTTTTGCAGACCTTTGCGAAATGTATCAAAAATTCCCATGGTAATCTTTCCTTTCCCAGGCCATTACAGATCCGGATCGACCGGTCTGGCCCTGACCAGCAGACGCGTCTGAGCTCAGCCGGACAATTGCATCGACAAGATCCGAGAGATGCCGCGCTCCTGCATGGTCACACCATAGAGCCGATCTGCTGATTCCATGGTCCCTTTGCGATGGGTGACCAGGATGAACTGTGATTCTTCGGCATAACGCCGGATATATTCGGAAAAGCGGACGACATTGGCATCATCCAAGGCAGCTTCCACTTCGTCCAGCACGCAAAAGGGTGTGGGACGAAGTTTCAGGATGGCAAACAGCAATGCAATGGCAGTCAGGCAGCGCTCGCCGCCAGAAAGCAACAGCAGGCTCTGCAGTTTCTTGCCCGGTGGCTGTGCCTTGATCTCGATCCCGCTCGAAAGGACATCGTCCGGGTTTTCCAGTTGGACTTCTGCCATGCCACCGCCGAACAGTTCGGAAAAAACGACTTTGAAGTTCTCGTTGATCAGCTGGAAATGCTGGGCAAACTGCTGGCGCATGGCTTCGGTCAGTTCAGCAATCACACTTTGCAGTTTCTGGCGTGAACTTTCGATGTCGTCGCGTTGCTGGACCATGAATTCGAAGCGCTCATGAACCGACTGGTATTCGTCAATGGCAGCCAGGTTGACAGACCCGAGGGCTTTGATGCTGGCTTTCAGCGTTGTGATGGTTTTACTGGCCTCGGCCCGGTTTTCCACCGGCTTGCGCCATGCCTGAGCGGACTGAGCCGTCAATTCATAGGACTCCCAGAGGCGATTCCTGGCTTCATCACCGGTCTGTTCCAAACGCTCGATTTTGGCCTGGGTCTTGGCGATTTCGGCCTGCAGGGAACTGATCCGGGTTGATTGGGCTTCCAGGGTGTCAAAAAAGCGTGCCTGACTGGTTTCCAAGGCTTCCCGCTGGGTGTTGAGCTGGCGAACCTGTTCCGACAGAGCAAGGCTCTCCTGATGAGTCTGCGCGACCTGCTGGTCCAGGGTGCGGATTTCTGCAGTCAGCCGTTCAATCTCGCCCGCATGTTCAGCCACTTCGGCCTGTCCTCTGACTTGGCGTTCTTCGATAGCCAGGCGCTCCTTTTCGATTCGTTCCAGGATTTCACTGGAAGCCTGGAGAGACTGCGTGATGGAGTGCAAGGAAACTTTGAGATCTGAAAGTTCTTCGCGCACATCATCGCGCCGCTGCTGCTCTGCTTTGCTGACGCCTTCTTGCTGGCTGATTTTCTGGCGAATCGTTGCGATTTCCTGATCTTCCCGGAGGATGGCCTGTTCCAGTTCCCCGATCTGGCTTGTGAGACCTAGTGCTTGCTTGCCCAAGGCACTCTGTTCAGCTTCCAGCCGCAAACGCAGGGCGCCCGTTTGTTGCTGTTGATCATGGAGCGATCCGATCTGTGCTTCATCCCGGATTTTCTGATGGGAGAGCTGGAGCAACTGATGTTCGACAGCGGACAACTGGCGGGCCAGCTCTTTGAGGTGCTCATCTTGTTCTTGCTCAAGGAGCATGGAATCACTGATCTTCGAATCCGCATTTTCAAGACGGCTCCGGATGGCTTCGATTTCCCGGGCACGTCCGAGAAGGCCGCTGGGTCCGCGGCGGTTGAATCCACCGGTCAGGGAGCCACCCGGGTTGACCACATCCCCTTCCAGAGTGACAATCCGGCATGAATACTGGATTTTCCGGGCCATTGCCGTAGCATCCGCAAGCTGGCGGGCGATGACAATCCGGCCCAGGAGCGATTCCAGGATCTCGTGCAAAGTATCATCCGCTTCAACCAGGTCACTGGCCAGGCCGATGAATCCAGGCATGGATTTAAGCTGGGACAATGTCGAACCATCCAGACGCCGGCCCCGGATCGTCGCCAGTGGCAGGAAGGTGGCCCGTCCAGCCCGATTGTCCTTGAGAAAGCGGATCAAACGGCTGGCGGTCGTTTCGGTGTCGGTCACGATGTTTGAGACTGCAGGACCCAGGGCCGTTTCAAGAGCCAATTCCAGATCTGGCTGGACGCTGATCAGCTCACCGAGCGTTCCCACGATTCCTTGGCCAAATTCCGGATTTTCGCTGGCCTGGTTCATGATCCGCTTGACCGATTCTGCGTAACCTTCATGACTTTTTTCCAGTTCAACTAAGGTTTGCAGGCGATAGTGATCGTTGCGCTGGGCCTGGCGCAGGGTTTCAGTCTGGACATGGGCCTGGCGCTGCTGTTCACGTGCGGATTCGATGGCCTGGCGCAAGGTCGCCTGAGTCGCTGTTTCTTCTTTGAGCGCATTCTGGACCCGGCTAAGACTTTCCGTGACATCTTCGAGCTGGAGATGGATGCGGTCGGCATCGCTGACCTGGGCCTGTAGATCATTGCTGATCGTTTTGCGCCGGTTTTCTATCATGGGCAGTTGGCTTTTGAGCTGTCCTGCCCGGTTTTTCTGCTCATAGATGGCTTCGGTTCTGGTTTCCAGTTCATTCTTGAGGCTTTCGACCTGCTGTTCACTGCTGGAGAGCTGGGCCAGAATCGCTTGCATCGCTTGTTCGGCAGACTCCAGCTGGCGGGAAAAATGATCCTGCTGGCGCATCAGGGTCTCAGCTTTTTTCGAACGTGCTTCCAAGTCCATGTGCAGCAACTCGATCTGGCTTGCCAGATCCTGATGCAGCGAGCCACTCTGCTCGATTCTTTTGGCAAGCTGATCGGCGCGTTCCGAGTTTGCTGCCTTCTGGCTCGATAATAGCCCCATCAGGTTGTTCTTCTGGTTGAACTGGTCCCGGAGGCCTTCGATTTCCTGTTCTATCGCCCGGATCGATTCCGTCGCTGTGCGATGTTCATCGCGCAAAGTGACCAATCTGTCCTGCTCGATCATCCAGTCGTTTTCCAGCAGCTGCTTCTCTTCCCGAGCGGTGGCCAGACTGAGTTCGTGCTGGTCGATCGAATCCAGGATCAAGGCAATATCGAGTGTTCTAAGTTCATCCGACAGGCGCAGGAACTGCCTGGCAGTTTCAGCTTGCTGGCTCAAAGGTTCGATCCGCTCTGACAATTCCTGGATAATGTCGTTGATCCGGACCAGGTTCTGCTCGGTCTGGAGCAATTTGCGTTCGGATTCCTCTTTCCGGGTCTTGAATTTGACAATGCCGGATGCTTCTTCAAAAATCCGGCGCCGATCCTCTGAACGATGACTCAGGATGTCGTCCACTCGACCCTGGCCGACGATGGAATAGCCGTCGCGGCCAAGTCCGGTATCCATGAACAGCGTCGTGATGTCTTTGAGCCGGACCGTTGTCTGGTTTAACAGGTATTCACTGTCGCCGGACCGGTACAGGCGTCGTGTGACACACAATTCGGTGTATTCCACTGGCAAAGCCCGGTCGGAATTGTCAAACGTGATGCTGACCTCGGCATAACTCATCGCACGGCGCGACTGAGTGCCGGTAAAAATGACATCCTCCATGCGAGCACCGCGCAAAGTCTTGACACTTTGCTCGCCCAAAACCCAACGGATGGCGTCGGTGACATTGGATTTGCCGCTGCCATTGGGTCCGACGATCGCAGTCACCCCGGGATGGAAATCGATCACGGTGCGTTCGGGAAAAGATTTGAAACCCTGGATCTCCAGTGTTTTCAGATGCATGCGTCTGCTCTCCGGCTCATTCTTCGGATTCCTGGTCATCCCGGACCTGGCAGCCTTCACGATTGCAGGACAGGTAGCGCAAGGCCTCACGGGCAGCCTTTTGTTCAGCATCTTTCTTGCTGCTGCCACTGCCGGTAGCTATCTGGCGATCATCCACGACCACCGCAGCTGTGAAGACACGATCATGGACGGGTCCTTCTTCATTGACAATGACGAACCGCAGGATGCTGTTGCCACGGGTCCCCTGGACCATTTCCAGAAGGCGGCTCTTGTAATCGTAAACCATGTCTCCCGTCAAGGCATGCTGGATGTATTCGTCCAGCAAATCCAGGATGACTGAGCGTGCCTTTTCATAACCGGCATCCAGATAGACCGCACCAAAAATTGCCTCCATGGCATTGGCGAGATTCGATGACTTATCTCCGCCTCCTGTTGTCCACTCACCTTTGCCCAGCATCAGCAAGTGACCAAGTTCCAGTTCCCGGGCCACGCGGGCCAGGGTGCTTTCACAAACAATCAGGGCCCGGGTTTTAGTCATGATCCCTTCAGACATAGCGGCCGGGACGCGGAAAAGAAAATCACTGACAACCAGGTCGAGGACGGCATCACCGAGAAACTCAAGCCGCTCGTTGTCAGGGATTTTCTCAGCCCGGTGCTCATAAGCATAAGTGGAATGGGTGATGGCCTGGACCAGAAGGTCCGGCTGGGCAAATTCATGGCCGATCGCCCGGCAAAGGCGATCACAGCCAGCCCGGAATTGTTCTTGCATGATGTCCCCCTGTTTCGAAAAAAAAGCCCCTGGCCGGGGCTTTTTTACAGTCTGATCAGGTCTTTGTTCAGGTATTGGCTTTGATGTACTCGACGGCATCTCCGACTGACTTGATCTTCTCGGCATCCTCGTCAGGAATCGAGATGTTGAATTCCTGCTCCATCGCCATGACCAGTTCGACGATGTCGAGCGAGTCGGCATTGAGATCGTCGATGAAATTAGACTGCATGTTGACGCTGTCAGCATCAACCCCAAGCTGGTCGACCAGAATATTCTGGACACTGGCAAAAATGCTATCTGTAGACATGAAGTGCTCCTCCTCAAGTGGGCGTTTTCAAAATCGTGTAGGGTCTGTTTCCAAACCTATCCTATTTTTATTTGATCATCAAGCAATTGTCAAGTCAGTTGGCCAATCAATTCAACCTGTTTCCTGTGAATTTCAGCCATGCAGGAAATGCAGGTTACGTTTGATGTAGTCATAACCTGAAATAATGGTCATGATAACCGCAATCAGCATGGCTCCATCACCGACCCAGTGTAAATTGTCCGCCAGGGTTGGCACCACCGGTTCCAGAAGCATCAGGACCAGTCCTTCGACCATCATGAGGGAGATCGCAATGATCTGAGTCACTGTCTTCAGTTTGCCGAGCTTGCCGGCTGCGATGACCACTCCATGATCAGACGCCAGCAGACGAATGCCAGTGACCATGAATTCACGGATGATGATGACGATTGCCACCAATGCATGGATCCGGGTGTTCTGGACCAGGGCAATCAAAACGGAGATGACCAACATCTTGTCTGCAATCGGATCGAGGAACTTGCCCAGGTTGGTCACCAGATTCTGGCTCCGGGCAATGGCTCCATCCAGCAGATCGGTCAGGGACGCAGCGATGAAAATCACCAGGGCGATGATTTGGCCATAGCCCATGATGAACGCATTCCAGCCGGCAAAGGCAGGAGACTGGCTCGGAATCGGCAACATGAAAACCAGAACAAAAGGAACCAGGATGATCCGGAGAATGGTGAGTTTGTTGGGCAGATTCATCAGAGAGTTACTCCCGTTAATTCGTATTCTCCCGCATCGACGATGCGTACAGGCAATGTTTGGCCCAGCTTAAGGTCCGCCTCGGATGCAGCGACCCAAATGACTGGGTCGACTTCCGGAGCTTCGGCAAAACTGCGGCCTTTGTAGAATACACCATCTTCAGAGATGCTTTCAAGCGTGACATCCAGAACCTGCCCCAGTCTTTTCTGGTTCGCCTGAAGGGAAATTCCCTGCTGCAGGGCCATGATTTCTTTCATTCGGGCCTGGGCAACTGACTTTTTGACTTTTGGTTTCATCCGGGCTGCAACGGTCCCTTCTTCAGATGAGAAGACAAAACAACCCAGACGGTCGAACTGGATCTCCGCAAGAAACTCTTTCAGGGTGGTGAAATCAGCCTCGGTCTCTCCAGGGAATCCAACCAGGACTGTGGTGCGCAAAACCAGATCCGGCATGGCCTGGCGCAATTTGTAAATCGTGGCCCGGATGCTGGCCTGGGTATCCCGGCGGTTCATGGCACGCAGGACTGGATCGGCAGCGTGCTGGATCGGCAAATCCAGATAATGGGAAACTTTGGTTTCACTGGCCATGCACGCGATCAATTCGTCGGTCAGTCCGTCGTTATAGACATATAGGATCCGGACCATCCGGACCTCAGGAATCCGGCACAGGGCACGGATCAATTCTGGCAAGCGTCGCTGACCATAGAGATCCAGACCATACCGGGTCGTATCCTGGGCGATCAGGATCAGCTCGCCATAACCAGCGGCACTGAGACGGGCGGCCTCTGAGACGATTTCATCAAAAGGCCGGGAGACAAATGGCCCCCTTATGCCAGGAATGGCACAATAGGAGCAATTATTAGAGCAGCCCTCGGCCACTTTGATGTAGGCATAGTTGCCCGGTGTGGACGGCTGGCGCGGGATTGCCAGGTGATCGAGGCTACCGCCTGGGCCTGGCAAAGTCAAGATCTGTCCATCTGGAAGGGTCATATCCCTGTCCAGCTGGTCGATCACCTCGCGGACCTTGTTGTAGTCTGCTGTACCGAGAACAGCATTGACTTCCGGCATCTGGGATAGAATGTCCATGGCATAACGCTGGGACAGGCATCCTGCAACGATGAGATACCTGGCCCGGCCGTCTGGCTGCTTGTAATCGGCCAGCTGAAGGATGCTCTCGATGGCTTCTTTTTTGGCAGACTCAATGAACCCACAGGTATTGACCAGCAAGATATCAGCCTGTGAAGGTTCGTCTACCATTAAAAAACCGGCTTCGCGCAGAATCTGGCTCATGCACTCAGAATCGACCAGGTTTTTGGCACAACCGAGGGAAAGCAGGAAAACTTGTCTGTTTTCCAGGGATTGGAGTGAATCAGTCATCGAAATCATCTGGTTCTGATGTACCTTTCAAGAATTCCCGAATCGCTCCCCGGATGCATTCAGGAGAAAACCCGCGACTCATGAGAAAACGATTGTATCTTAGTTTGAGGTCATTGGCACCTGCTCCAGGCTGGGGCACAGTAAACTTGCCCTGCAAGGCAGCGAGGGCCAGCTCCTGGTCTGCTGGGCGGTCTTCCAGGACCTGGTCGATCGCTTCCTGCTCCAGTCCCTGGGCCGCCAGACGCAAAGACACGCGCAGGGCTGATTCGGATTTTGCGCCCAGGCGCTCTTTTGCTTTCTTGTGTGCCAATCTCATGTCATCGATTTTTTGTTCGGCTTTCAACTCGTCAATCACGTGATCTATCACATCCGCATCAAATCCCTGGCGGCGCAAATAATCGCGGACCTGACCCGATGGCTTGCGCCCCAAGCCGATCCAGCGCACGGCAACCGATCGCGCAGTGCGCATGGCGTCCTCGACTTGTTTTTCAGTGTCAGATTTGGCTGACTGACTTAAAAAAGTGAAAGGGTCCTGAGGCATGGGCGCAACCGGTCCTTAGAGATCGAGTCCCAGGATGTCCTCTTCACGGTCGTCATCCTCGGACACCGGTTCATCCGACACACCCGGGCTGGCAATCTGGGCCCGGATTCTACTGTCCAGCTCGTCTCGGATTTCGGGATTGGCTTTTAAAAACAGGCGGGTATTGTCACGTCCCTGGCCAATCCGCTGACCCTTGTACGAAAACCAGGCGCCACTCTTTTCAACAAAGTCCATGGAGACGGCCAGATCAAGGATGCAACCCTCCTTGGAAATGCCTTCACCATAGATGATGTCGAACTCGGCCTCTTTGAAAGGTGGGGCGACTTTGTTCTTGACGACCTTGACCCGGGTTTTCGAACCGACAACATCCGTCCCATTGCGCAGGGTCTCGATCTTGCGCACATCGAGCCGGACCGAGGCGTAGAATTTGAGGGCGCGTCCGCCCGGTGTCGTCTCAGGGTTGCCGAACATGATCCCGACCTTTTCACGCAGCTGGTTGATGAAAACGGCGACGGTGCTGGACTTGGAAATGACACCGGCCAGTTTGCGCAAGGCCTGCGACATCAGGCGAGCCTGCAGGCCCACATGGGAGTCACCCATCTCACCATCGATCTCTGCCTTGGGCACCAGGGCGGCAACCGAGTCCACAACGATGATATCGATGGCTCCACTTCTGACAAGGGCCTCGGTGATCTCGAGAGCTTGTTCACCGGTATCCGGCTGGGATACGATCAGGTTGTCGATGTCGACGCCTAGCTTGGCTGCATAATTGGGGTCGAGAGCATGCTCGGCGTCAATGAAGGCCGCCGTGCCGCCAGCTCGCTGGGCCTCTGCAATGATGTGCAGGGCGACGGTGGTCTTACCGGACGACTCCGGTCCGAAGATCTCGACGACACGTCCGCGTGGTACACCTCCGATCCCCAGGGCCAAGTCAAGCGAGAGCGCACCTGTGGAGATGGATTCGACTTGCATGGCAGTCCGCTCCCCCAGTTTCATGACGGCACCTTTGCCAAACTGCTTCTCGATCTGGCCCAGCGCGGCATCCAGCGCACGGTTGCGGTCTGCGGCCTGTTTCTGGCTGATCTCCTGAGTTGATTTTCCGGCACCTTTATCTGTCCTGGCCATGTTTACCTCCAAAAAGAACATTCGTTCTTGTATTCATTTCATTATAGAGATCGCTTCAGATACCGTCAACGCATCTTTGGCAGATTACCAAACTTTTGTTCGACATTATTCGCGCTTTTTCGACAAGGCCTTCAGAGCCGAAAACCTTGAATGCACGATGGCCAGCAGATTTGTGGCTTCTTTCACATGCATGAGAACCGCGACACCGAGAAACACCAGCAGGGCCAGGGCACTGCGCACAAAGAGCCAGACCAGCTCGCTGAGCTTACCCTGCGGGTCATAGCCGACCCGGTTCAGGAAAAGCAGCAGCACCATCATCGCACTGGCTGCTGCCATCAGTCGGAGCAAGTATCCCCCGATGTGGCGAGGTGTCGCCTGAGGGGCTACAAAAGCATGCGTCCTGTACAAAAAGATCGCACTGACCGTGCTGGTCAGCGTGTAAGCCAGTGACAAACCACTGATGTCCATCTGGAAACCCTTCAAAAGAAGCAGGCACAGGAGTGGGTTCAACGCCAGAGTCAAGAGCCCGTTGACCAGGGCAACACGCGTCATCTTGCGGGCATAGAAAGCCTGGTTGGTTAGAAAGACAAAGGTCTGGGCGATCATGGCCAGGGTGTACCAGCGCAAGACGCTGGCTGCTGTAGTGACTTGCTCGGCTGTGTAGCTGCTGCTCCATTGGAAAATGGCCCGGATGACATCTTCTTGCATCGACAAGATCAAAGCTGCAGACGGAATCATCAAGAACAACGCCTGGCGCAGGCTCTGGCCGAACAGCTGGCTGCTGCCGGTTTCATCCTGGGCGGCATGGTGGCGTGCCAGCGAGGGCAGCATGACATTGCCAATGGCGACCACGAAAATGCCGTAGGGCAGTTGCCAGGTGGTTGCTGCATTGCGCAGTGATGTGGCCGCTCCGGGAAACTGGTCGGCAAATCCGGTCAAAATAATGGTGTTGACTTGGACGATTGAACCAGAAAGCAAGGTTGGCACGGCCAGGCGTACCATCTGGCGAAATCCGGGATCCTGGTGATCCAGGGACAGCGAGTATTGTTTCAGCAGGGGGGCCGCCATAACCGCCTGGAAAATGAAATAGATCGCTGCAGCCCCCATCACACCGGCTGCAACCCGGATCGCCCCGCTCTCACTGCGTTCTCCCAGCAGGACCATCGCCAGAACCACCACGATGTTGTAGATCGATGGACCAAAAGACGTCCGGCCAAACTGGCGGTACGCATTCAGGATGCCGATGCACAAGGCGGCCAGCATCATGAAAAAGACTTGCGGGAACAAGGCACGGGAAACCCGGACTGCCAGATCCGTAATGGCCGGGTCTTTGCTGCTGTTGTAAAGAGCCAGTAGCTGAGGTGACAGCCATTCGCCCAGCAGAACAGCAGCCAGCATGGCCAGAGCGGCGTAATTGATCAGGATGGACAGGCTGCGCCAGCCTTTGCCTTCCTCCCCTTTTTCCAAGGCATGGGAAAGGCTGGGCGTCACAGCGGCACCGATCGCACCTCCGACCAGAAGCTGGTAGAACAAATCCGGAATCTGGAAGCCAATGATGAAGGCATCGGAAACCACCCCATAGCCAAGCATGGGCACAATCAGGATTTCGCGCAGATGGCCGCTGAGCTTGGACAGCAACAATCCCGCCATCATGATCAGGGTGGCCAGGCGCAAGTTGTGGGAGTGGCGTTGGCTCATCGCAGCAATTCCCGCCGCGCCAGGTCAAATGCGTTCAAGGTGGACACTTTGCGGATACGGGCCCGATTGCCCGGGATCTGCATCCGGCGCACTTCAACGCCACGTTCACTGGCCACAGCCAGATAAACCAGACCGACCGGCTTGTCCGCTGTCCCGCCATCCGGACCGGCAATTCCTGTGATCGACACGGCCAGATCCGTTTTCATGACGTCACGACATCCTTTGGCCATGGCAACAGCTGTTTCCTCGCTCACGGCACCAAATTCTGCAAGCAGGTCAGCAGGAACTTGGAGCTGGTTGACTTTGACTTCATTGGCATAAGCAACAATACTGCCTTTGAAGACAGCAGATACACCTGAAATTTCGCCAAAAGTGGCTGCAACAAGGCCTGCTGTGCAGGACTCGGCAAAACTGATGGTTTTATTTTGTTCTAAAAGCAGATCTTTGACCAGCGCCGGCATGTTCCTGGGGCCGATCTCGTAGATGTAGTCCCCTGCCCGTTTCTGGATTTCGGCCAACAGTCCAGCGGTGTTGTCCGGTTCACTTTCATCGTGGATCAGCTGGGTGACCCGGAACATGACCTCCCCTTCGGAGGCATAGGGCGCCAGAGTCGGATTGTTCTGGCCGTCGATCAGGTCGAGAAACAGGGTCTCGGCCGCTGATTCGCCGATGCCGATCAGGCGGACAAAATGATGGCGGAACCGGGTTGCAGTGCGCATTTCCAGATAGGGTGCAGCCGATTCCTGGAACATCAAGTTCATTTCGGAGGGCGGTCCGGGTAAAAGGATCATGACTTTCGGCTTGCCCTGGTAAGTAAATTCCAGGATCGCACCTGGTGCCGTGCCATTGTGATTGGGCATCACCTGGGCGTTTTGCGGCAGCAGGGCCTGTTTCCAGTTGTTTTCCGTGATCGCAAGGCGCCCCAGACGGTGAAAATAGTCGGCGATGGCCGCTCGGCTTTCGCGATGTTCGACCAGGGGCTGGCCCGCTACCTGCGCAGCAATGGCCATGGTCAGGTCATCTGCCGTTGGACCGAGACCGCCAGTGACCACGATCAAATCCGACCGGCTGGCAGCGGTTTCCATGGCCAGGCGGACCCGGTCCGGATTGTCACCGACCACGGTCTGATAATAGGAAGAAATTCCCAGGAGCGTCAATTGGCGGGCCAGCCACGCTGCATTCGTATTGATGATCTGCCCCAGGAGCAGCTCCGTACCGACACAGAGGATTTCGCCGACATGGATCGCCTGGATCAAGCCTGGCTCACCGGACCTGGATTCCTTCTCCTGCAGTTCACTCATGCCGTGATCCCTTCCTGGCGCAAAAAGGTTTGCCACGTGTTTTCCAGCAACATCGCGATGGTCATCGGACCAACGCCACCAGGAACAGGCGAAATCGCCGAAGCGACCGGTTCGACACTGGCAAAATCGACATCGCCGACCACTTTTCCGGCGGCATTGCGGTTGATGCCGACATCAATGACTACCGCACCCGGCTTGACATAGTCGGCTGTGATCATCTCCGGCCTGCCGATGGCAGCGATCAGGACATCGGCCTGGCGACAGACGGCAGCCAGATCGCGGGTCCGCGAGTGAGTGATGGTGACGGTGCAGTGTTCCTTGAGCAACAGCTGGGCGACTGGTTTGCCGACAATATTGCTGCGACCGACGATGACACAGTTGGCTCCAACCAGGGGAATGTTGTAGGCTTTGAGCATCTCAAGAACGCCGGCAGGGGTGCAGGACACCAGGCCGTCTTTGCCGAGGGAAAGCAAACCGACATTGACCGGGTGGAATCCGTCAACGTCTTTTTTCGGATCGATCGCATTGATGACCTTGAATTCACTGATCTGGTCCGGCAGCGGCAGCTGGCACAGGATGCCGTGCACAGAAGGATCCTGGTTGAGCTGGTCGATCAGTTCCAGAAGCTCGTGCTCTTCAATATCCGCTGGCAGATGGTAGCCATAGGACATCAGTCCAGCTTCTTCACAGGCCTTTTTCTTGTTGTTGACATAAATCGCTGAAGCTGGGTCCTCACCGACCTGGACGACGGCCAGGCCGGGTCTTTTGCCCGTCTGTTCGTAGGTTTCCCGGACCTTTACGGCCAGCTGGCTGCGCAGGTGTGCGGCGAGCTCCTTGCCGCGAATCATGGTGGTCATGACTTTTTTCCTCCCTCTTTGTCTGGGCTTTATCTGAGTGGTTCTTGATTGAATAGGGTTTTGGCGGGACCAGGCAGTCTGGTCCATAGCCGATTAGATCGTCCCGGCCCGCTTTTTGCAAGGCTTGCAAGGCCAGGGGGTGGTATTTGGGCTTGGCGTACTGGAGCAAAGCCCGCTGCAGGCGTTTTTCAGCCAGATCAGGCACATGGATGGGATTGAGCGTTTCTGGGTCGAGACCGGTGTGATACATGGTGGTGGAAACGGTTCCTGGTGTTGGATAGAAATCCTGGACTTGCTCCGGTACCACCCGGTTGGCTTTGATGTAGAGGGCCAGTTCGATTGCATCCTCCAGGCTCGTGCCGGGGTGGCCAGAAATCAAATAAGGCACCAAGAACTGCTTCTTACCCAGCTCGGCATTGATTTGCTCATACCGCTTTTTGAATCTCTGGTAAACAGCCGGACCCGGCTTGCCCATCGCCCGCAAGGTACCCTCGCTGATATGTTCCGGGGCCACTTTCAGCTGTCCACTGACATGATGGCGGCAGACCTCCTCCAGAAAACCGGATTTCTCATCCATCAGGACGGTGTCAAACCGGATCCCGGAACGGATGAAAACCTTTTTGACGCCATCGAGGGAACGGACTTTTTTCAGGATGCCTAGATACGACCGGTGGTCAGTGCGCAGCGCCGGACAGGGATCCGGCGTGATGCACTGGCGGTCCTTGCAGACCCTTCCCTTTTCCTGTTTGGCGCAGCCTGGCTCGAAAAAGTTGGCAGTCGGGCCACCAAGGTCGTGGATGTAACCTTTGAAATCTGGATCTGCGATCAAAGTTTTGGCTTCGTTCAGGATCGATGCCTCACTGCGCCGCGTGACGATCCGGCCATGGTGGAAGGTGATGGCGCAGAAATGGCAGCCACCATAGCAGCCACGATGGCTGTTGATTGAAAAACGCACTTCTTCGATCGCTGGCACACCGCCTTGGGCGATGTAGGAGGGGTGGATCTTGCGGGTATAGGGCAGCGCGAACACCTGGTCCAGTTCCTGAGTCGACAGGGGCGGCTGGGGTGGGTTCTGGATCAAATAACGGTCACTGTGGCGCTGGACCAGGGTCTTGCCATCAACCGGAGCCTGTTCATGGTATTGCATCCGGAAAGCCGTGGCATAGAGCCATTTGTCCTGACTCACCTCCTGATAGCCTGGCAGCAGGATGTAGGCATCATTTTCCGGGAAAGGGTGCAAAAGCAGTTTTTTCTTGTCCTGGCCCAGGCTGGAAAAAGCAAAACCGGATTCTGCTGCCAGGAAATCCTGCAGGTCGGACGGCAGACGGTCGGGCCGGGCCAGGATGCAGGTGCCCGCAATCTTGTTGATCTTGTGGACCGGGACACCTTTTTCCAGCAGGCGGGCGATCTGGAGGATGGTTCGTTCACCCATGCCGTAAACCAGAAGATCCGCCTGGGTATCCTGCAGAATGGTGCGGCGGACGGTGTGGTCCCAGTAATCGTAATGGGCAAAGCGCCTCAAGCTGGCTTCGACACCGCCGATGATCAGCGGTACATCCCCCAGTTGGTCACGCACCAGGTTGCAGTAGCGGATCAAAGCCCGGTCAGGGCGGATGCCACCCTGGCCGCCAGGAGAGTAACGGTCATCTGAGCGCGGTTTACGAGCAGCTGTGTAATTGTTGACCATCGAATCCACCACGCCAGATGAAACCAGGGTGGCCAGGCGGGGCTTGCCGAAAGTCAGCAAAGCCCGGGGGTCGTAAAGAGCGGGCTGGGCGATGATGCCGATGCGAAAGCCTTCCTGCTCCAGCAGACGGGCAATCAGGGCGGCACCAAAACTGGGGTGGTCCACGTAGGCGTCACCGGTGATGAACAGGAAATCGAGTTCATCCCAGCCACGCTCGAGCATGTCTTGACGGGTCAAAGGGATCAGGGGGGTCATATCAAGTCCTCGTCAGACGCATCGTTCTGCGCCTTTATTTGCATTTCCATCAGTTGGTTCAGGGTGATCAAGACTTTCCTCGGCTTGCTGCCTTCGAAACCGCCAATATAGCCGAGTTCATGCATGCGATCGATCAGGCGGGCTGCACGGGGATAGCCGACTGTCATCCGGCGCTGCAGCAACGAGACCGAAGCATAGCCAGTTTCAACGCAGATCTGCAGGGCCTGGGGCAGGAGTTCATCGCTGTCCCCCTCATCCTTGTCCTTGTCTTTGTCTTTGCGCCCGTTCGAGACAGCGGCCGTCGAGATGGCATCGGCGACTTTCTGGTCATAGCTCGACTGGTGCAAACTCTTGATGTGGCCAATGATCCGTTCCACTTCGGCATCGGTGATGAACGCGCCCTGGCCGCGGATCGGTTTGGCGGCACTTTGCGGATAATAGAGCATGTCGCCTTTGCCCAAGAGCTTTTCTGCCCCGGCCATGTCCAGGATCGTCCGGGAATCGACTTGCGAGGCGACTGCAAAGGCGATGCGGGATGGAATATTGGCCTTGATGACGCCGGTGATGACGTCAACCGATGGCCGCTGGGTGGCGATGATCAGGTGGATGCCAGCGGCACGGGCCATGGCGGTCAGGCGGGCGATGGCATCTTCGACCTCGGTCGGAGTGGTGGCCATCAGGTCGGATAATTCATCGATGACCAGAAGAATCAAAGGCAGCTTCTCTTCTTCTTCCTCGTCGCCTTCCAGGCCAAACCCCACCGATGCATTGTAAGAGCTGATGTCACGCACGGATTTTTCGGCAAACAGGCTGTAGCGGCGGACCATTTCATTGACCGCCCATTGCAGCGTGCCGGCGGCTTTTTTCGGATCGGTCACGACTGGGTGGATCAGGTGCGGGATACCATTGTAAATGTTCAGCTCGACGACTTTCGGATCGATCATGAGCATTTTGACTTCATCCGGCGATGCTTTGAACAGAATGCTCATCAGGATCGAATTGATGCAAACCGATTTGCCGGATCCGGTGGCACCGGCGATCAGCATGTGTGGCATTCGCGTCAAGTCACACAGCAGCGGGAAGCCCTGAATGTCGCGTCCGATTGCCGCAGTCAGGGGTGATTTGGCCTCATGGAACTCACGCGAATCGATCAGGCTGCGCAGAAGGACCGGCATGGTCTCTTTGTTGGGGATTTCGATGCCGATCGCTGCCTTGCCTGGAATCGGAGCCTCGATGCGCACGCCCATGGCAGCCAGGTTGAGGGCGATGTCATCGGCCAGATTGACGATTTTGCTGACCTTGACGCCAGGACCCGGTGACAATTCAAACCGGGTGATCGTGGGACCGGTTGTGAAATGGATCACCTTGGCGGAGACACCGAAACTCTCCAGCGTTTTTTCGAGCTTGAGGCCTAAAGCCTGGATGGATTGCTGGCTGTTGTTGATGGCTTGCTTGAGGTGGTCTTCGCGCAAAAGCGAAAGTGGCGGTGGTTCATAGGGGACGACTAACCGCAGTTGGCCATCCGGGCCCACAGCCGCCTGACGTTTGACCGGGGCATGAACCTGGGGAATCACCGGCGATTCCGAGGTCGTACGGTCGGCCCAGCTCGAGCGGTCGAGGGCAGGTTCGGCTGGTTTGGGCGCTTGTGGAAACTTGAAGTCCGCCGGCGCCAGTACAGATTCTGACGGCGGCGGTGCTGGCGCAGGCACGGGGGGTGCTGGGTGCTGCACAGACAGGGGCTGCTCGGGTTTCATGGTGGTGTCTGCAGCTTCCTGTTCGACAGGTGAAATCGTCAAAAAACCATTTTTGTCTTTCTGGATGGTGAAGGGCAATTTGGCTTCCGTCACGAACTGGGCGACTTTGGCTTCATCTTCTGAAAAACCGGCAAATGCACCCTCCGTCGAGCCAGTGACACTGGCAAATCCTCCCGCAGCGGGGATCTCGGGGAGGTGCTCCTCCGCGTCCCGTGCAGCTGTCCGGCGCTGCCAGAAATCTTGCCAGCCCTGGAGCAGGGAGCGTCGCGTTTCCTCCGCGTTGCCAGGAGACAACTCGATGTCATAGGAATCCCTGGTGCGGACAGAATGGATGTGGTCCAGATCTTCGCGCGCCCGGGCCTGGTCGAGGCCCTGGCGGATCGCCTGGTCCATCCTGGTGCCGGTCCGTTTGATGACCTCTGCCGTCGACTGGGCTGTCTGCGTGTAGGAGACATTGAAAATCAGGACCAAAAAGGCCATGACCAAAGCGATGGTCAAAATCAGGGCTCCCACAGGTCCGGCAATGGCCAGCATGGACTGGGCCAGGATGCCGCTGACAAGTCCGCCCGTCAGGACCATCCCTTCACCAGCCAGGGTCGTATCGATCCCGGTATGCCACAGTTCGGACAGTGCGTTCAACGCCGTAGCCGCTCCATCTTTGCTGGCAAAACGAGCCTGCAAGACCAGTTGGTCGACTGTCACCAAATGCAAGACCGAGGTGATCGAAAGAATCAGTCCGGCTACAAACGTCATGCGTTCATTCGCCTTGCGCTGATTGTGGCCCAGCAAGAATTCGATTGCAAAGAACAGCAGCAGAGGCGGCAGCAAATAGGCCGCCACGCCCAGCAGGCCACGACCCAGGTCGTACAGCAGATGGCCCAGCCAGCCAGTCTTGGCAGATGGCCAGTAATAAGCAGCTCCAAAAAGGATCGCTACAGCCAGCAGCACAACCGCTGTCACTTCTTTGTGGTGATTGACCTGTTTGCGGCTGGCCAAGGATCAGGTCCCCTTCCTTTGGAGAAGGACACGCTGGGCCCGCAGCAGGCCAACGATGGTTTTGGCATCACGGATGTCGCCGCGGTCCACCATAGCCAGTGCTTCCTCAAGCGGATAAGGATGGACACTGAGAAATTCTCCATCATCGAGATTGCTCTGGCCATAGGTCAGACCGGTCGCCAGATAAATGGAGAGGGTTTCACTGCAATAGCCTGGCGATGGGTAGACAGTGGCCAGCCACTCGATGGACCTGGCAGTCATGCCGGTTTCCTCCGTCAGTTCACGGGTGGCACAGGCCAGCGGATCTTCTCCTGGTTCCAGCTTGCCAGCTGGCAGTTCGAGCAGCTCAGTGTCATAAGGTTTGCGATATTGCCGGACCAGGTAGACATGGTCCTGGTCATCGATAGCGACCACACAGGCTCCGCCGGAATGGCGGACGATCTCCCGGCTTGCCAGGCGGCCGTCCGGCAGACGCACCTCATGGACCTCGACCTGGAAAACACGACCAGCGAATTTCTGGTCCATGCCAGTCGTTTCTTCACGAAAATTGTGTTCGGATTCAGGCATTGTTGGATCCTCTTCCTTTGATTTCAGCGACAGCCAATTTATCGCAGCGATTGTTGTAAACATTATCAGAATGGCCCTTGACCTTGATCCATTCGACGGTGTGGGGCTGGGCGGCGTCGAGCAGGGCCCGCCAGAGATCCGGGTTGCTGACCGGATCATTAGCCGCATTGCGCCAGCCATTTCTCTGCCAGTTGCGGATCCAGCCCTGGTTGAAGGCAGAGACCAGATAGGCACTGTCACTGTAAAGCCTGACTTGACAGGGCCGGTTCAGTTTTTTCAAAGCCTCGATCGCGGCCGTCAGTTCCATGCGGTTATTGGTGGTGGCCGCTTCCCCACCTGAGATTTCCTTTTCAATGCCTCCGGCGATCAGGACCGCTGCCCAGCCGCCGGGTCCTGGATTGCCAGAACAGGCACCATCGGTGTAGATCTCGACCTGCGGCATACTCAAGCTTTCAATCCCCGACCCAGTTCCCGCGAACGTTCGGTCGCAGCTGTGACCGCCTCGATCAGACTCGAACGCAGGCCATTTTTCTCCAAGGTCGCAACCGCTTCAATCGTGGTGCCACCCGGAGAACAGACCTGGTCCTTGAGAACCCCTGGATGCTTACCGGTGGCCAGCACCAGCTTGGCTGAGCCATAGACCGTCTGGGCAGCCATTTGCAACGCCATGTCGCGCGGCAATCCCATGCGCACACCGCCATCGGCGAGGGCCTCGATCACCAGCATCACATAGGCGGGTCCACTGCCGGAAAGGCCTGTCACCGCATCCATCGCTGATTCAGGCACCTTGAAGACGAGACCACTGGATTCGAGCAGGTGCACGGTCCAGGCTTGCAGGTCTTCGCTGGCCTGGTCGAAACAGACTGCGCTGACGCCACTGTGAACCATGGCCGGCGTATTGGGCATGACCCGGGCGAGGGCTACCGATGGACCAGCCCAGTTGCGCAGCTGAGCCAGCGTGACGCCGGCAGCGATCGATATCAGCAGAGCGTCTGCCCTTAAATCTCCGGCCAAGTCCTCGAGGACTGTTTTCATGACCTGAGGTTTGACGGCTAAAAGAATGGCATCCGCAGAACTGGCAGCCTCCCGTCCCGAGGCGGACACTTCGCAACCAAAAGTCTCGGCCAGCGCCAGGGCTTTGTCCGCCTGGCTGTCATACAAGATGATTGACTCGGCAGGAATGGCCGCCTGGCTGATCATGGCGTGAACCAGAGCCTGGCCCATCTGTCCGGTACCGATGACTGCTAATTTCATAGGAGATCCTCCTGTAGGTTTTTGACAGCAAATAGAGCCGCCAAAAATGGCGGTCGCAGACAAATCATACCATTCCAAACGAGCACGTGGCAATTCGAACGGACTTATAGAATCGTCTGTACCGAATAAATTTTCCAGATTGACAGCTCCCGGCGGCAATGCTATCATTGACTTCGCGCTTAGGGGAGTGGCTCAACGGTAGAGCAGCGGTCTCCAAAACCGCGGGTTGCGTGTTCGAATCGCGTCTCCCCTGCCAAGCGAAAAATCCTGGGACTTCATTGAGGCCCCAGGATTTTTTATACGCTTGCCCTATATCTCTTTTCTTTGATATTGATGACAGGCCTACTGAGACGCTTACCAAAATTTTGTGCCAACAGAGTGATAATGAGTGAATTCAGGCTGACTCCCTCGAGTTGCGCTTGTTCGCTAAGTTCTTTGTGTAACGTTTTGGGAATTCTCAAAGCGATTCTGCCACTAAATGTTTGACTCATTTGCTTTGCTTCAGGATAGCAATGATGTTCATCATAATAAGCATCTAGCCACAATTCACTGGCTATTTTAGACTCGCCCAGGGCCTCTTCCTGAGTTTTTCCGACTGCTGAACAGCCAGGTAAGTCAGGAAAGTCAACGACCCATGAGACGGATCCATCCCGATTGGAATACGGGAAAATGAGTTTCTTGTATTCTGGATACATGTTATTAAACCTCTTTCTGAATACGATCAACAGCAATGATCATCTGAGCAACTTGATATTCAGGTATGATTGAGCCTTGGATATTGATGATTGGTGCTGCCGCTCTTTTGTAAACACAATGAGATCCTCTTTGCCTGACTTTAACAAATCCATAATGCCGTAAAAAACGATCTGCTTCATTCATGGATAAATTACTTGGTAAACTTCGAACCTTGGCATCAAGCTTTTCATATGTACTAATCTCAATGACCCCCTCCAACAGTTATTGTTAGATGAAATAAATTGAAATTAATTACATGATATCAAATACAATACCATATTTTCTGATATGAAGCACTATTCTCTGACTATCTCTAAGCTAAATAGCTGCGGGTTGCGTGTTCGAATCGCGTCTCCCTTGCCAAGCGAAAAATCCTGGGACTTCATTGAGGCCCCAGGATTTTTTATTTGTCTAGCTTGGACCTTTTACTCAGATCTTGCCGAGGGCCTGCTCCAAGTCCTCGATGATATCTGCCACATTTTCAATGCCGACCGACAGGCGGATCAGGTCAGGCGCAATGCCTGCAGCCTGCAATTGCTCGTTGGACAACTGGCGGTGCGTATGGCTGGCCGGATGGAGCAGGCAGGTCTTGCTATCGGCCACATGGGTGACGATCGATGCCAGCTGCAAACTGTCCATGAATCGATTGGCCTGTTCGCGGCTGCCTTTGACCCCGAACGCCAGGACGCCGCAAGAGCCGTGTGGCAGGTATTTTTGAGCCAGCTCAAAGGATGGACTGGTTGGCAGATCCGGATAGTTGACCCAGGCGATCTTGGAATGGCTTGCCAGGTATTGGGCAACGGCCAGGGCATTGGCACAGTGTTGCTTCATGCGCAGATGCAGGGTTTCCAGACCGAAATTCAGATAGAAGGCATTTTGCGGCGACTGGATGGCTCCGATGTCGCGCATCAGCTGGGCGGTGGCTTTGGTGATGTAGGCACCCGGACCGAACCGTTCGGCGTAGATGATGCCGTGATAGGAGTCATCCGGTGTGGTCAGGCCGGGGAATTTTTCGGCCTGGGCCAGCCAGTCGAACTTGCCGCTGTCGACGATGCAGCCACCCACGCCGGCCGCATGCCCGTCCATGTACTTGGTTGTCGAATGGGTGACGATGTCGGCACCCCATTCAAAGGGGCGGCAATTGATCGGTGTTGCAAAGGTGTTGTCCACGATCAGCGGCACCCCGTGCTTGTGGGCCAGACGGGCGAATTTCTCGATGTCAAACACGGCGACGGTCGGATTGGTGATGGTCTCGCCGAAAACAGCTTTGGTGTTTGGCTGGAAATACCGGTCCAACTCGTTTTCCGGCAAATCCTGATTGACAAAGGTGCATTCGATGCCCATTTTTTTCAAGGTGACGCCGAACAGGTTGTACGTACCGCCATAGATCGAAGAAGTAGCTATAAAATGGTCCCCGGATTCACAGATGTTGAAAATCGCATAGAAGTTGGCTGCCTGGCCGGAGGCAGTCAGCATGGCGGCCGCACCACCCTCCAGGGCCCGGATCTTGTCAGCGACAGCATCATTGGTTGGGTTTTGCAGGCGGGTGTAAAAATAGCCCGCTTCCTCGAGATCAAATAACCGGCCCATCTCGTCACTGGTATCGTATTTGAACGTGGTGCTTTGATAGATGGGCAGTTGCCTGGGTTCACCCTTGGCCGGCTTGTAACCTTCATGGATACACTGGGTTTCGATTCTGACAGACATCTTCTATCTTCCTCCTGATGATGGTATGAGCATTCTTTGGCTCCTCAGAGTCCTGTCACAGGCGTCAGTGCGACGTAAAACTCTGCTGTGTTCTGTGTTCCGGTAAAATCGTCTTGGTCCAGTTTTTGACCAGGCTGACCGCCGGACGGTTTGTAATGCCAGTCGATTTTCCAGTCGACCAGGTTCTGGCTTGTCGCTCGTGCTTCGTGTCCCTGGTGCAATCCAAGGTCAGACAGGCGGTCATTGGCGCAAAAGCTGAAAGGCTGGTTGCTTTCAAACAGCAGGCCGCTGCCGCTGGCATCCGCAACTGCAACCCATTGTGTCTGGGCATGTGGCACTTCCATCTGGAAGGATTGGCTCGAGTCCATCACGAGATCGGACAGGGCTTGTTCGAATTGTCCACTGTAAGTCATCCCGCGCAGACCGGGCCAGGATGGTCCCGGACCCTGGCCAGACCAGATGATCCGTTCATATTGGCGGCGCAGCAGGAAACGCAGGCCGATCCGGGGCAGCTCTGCCAGAAGGTCCAGGCTTTTGCACGGCAGGCTGACAAAAATCTCAATCTTGCCACTCTCGCGAATCGTGTAAGAAAGCCGGGCCGAAAGCCAAGTTTTGGCTCCAGCTGAACCAAAGCGGCAGTGCGCCACGATCTTAGCTGTTTCGCCATCACAGTCGGCATCGATCCGGTCAACCACTTGCTCCAGTTCGGACAGGCCCAGCTGGTTCCAGTCCCAGGCCCAATCCTGATCCTGGCTCAGAAATGGTCGCCAGAAAACAAGTGCAGAAGGTGCCAGCTGGCCATTCATCTGGACAAATGCCAGGTATTCATGGTCTTTGCAGCGCCAGCTTTCGATCTGGGCGGTGATCCGGTTGAACACGAGCCAGAAGCGGTGGCCGGAAACGACCAGCAAATGGCGATCCTGTTCCAGGCGGAGTCGATTCCTGCCAGGAGCGATGACGGGGACCAGCTGTTTGAGAAACGGGTCCCGGACAGGCGGCAGGAGATCAAGTTCAAAACTGTCAGTCGATACGATCCTGTCAGCCGGAGACCACAGATTGGCCTCGATCTGGTGAACTGTCAGCTGCAACAGGCAGGGCAAATCCTGAGGGCGCTCGACATCCGCATACGGGATCAAAAGGTCAGCGGTTTCGCCCGGCAGGACGGATGGCAAATCGATTTCGCCAGCCAGAACCAGATGGCCGCTGGCTACGATCTGCCAATGCAGGCGAAACAGATCCAGGTTCAACGTCCGGGTCCGGTTGTCCACTCGAAACTGTCCGGCCAGAAGATCCAGCGGCCTGATGCCAGCAGGCCGGCTGGCTTGCCGGATCGCTGCCAGTGCGACTGACTGGGACCGGCCGTGAGGGGTGTGCATCTGGGTGCGCACATCCTGCCAGGAGCCCAGGACCAGCCCTGAATAGAGCGAGCTTTGGGCCATATCCGAAAGAGTCTGCTGAAACGGATGCGTGCCACCGCCTTGCAGACTGTAACCTGGTTCAAGGATGTGGATGAATTGGTTTTGGCTGGCATCGAAAGCAGGACTCCCTGCCATCTCTTCTTCGGCAGCGGCAAATAGAACCAGAGGCCGGGTAGGATCCAGACTTCTGGCGAACGCTGCCAGCGCGTGCAGTTCAGATGTCGGGCCGTGCGTGGTCCAGGCCAGGACACAAGGCTGGTTTTGCAGCAAAATCACCTGGTTTTGCAAGCGATCTCGCTGGACTGTCCGCCACGGTTCGCTCAGCCAAGGCTCCTCCCCCTTGAACTTCCCGGCAGACAGCCATTCCGGTATCGGTTGAGCAGTCGGACCGATGACGACGAGAAGTCCAAGGTGATTGCACAATTCAAAGAAGATGGGATCCACAGAACCACCCAGGAGACGGATCGCATTGAAATGCTGCCGCACCAGGCGCAAGTCACGGGCCAGACTCGAAAGTGGCCGCATCAGACCGGTCTGGCTATCCCAGGGATCATAATCGGCCAACTGGAGAAACAGCGGCTGGTGATTGAGATAAAGCTTGCCGTCACGAACTGACCGTTCGCAAAAGCCCACGGTCTGGTGGACTGAACTGGTTTCCCTGCCGCTGGCATCGAGGCAGGTGATAAAAAGATCATAGAGCTCAGGCTGCTCGTCAGACCACGGATCAATATCCGGACAAACCTGGTGCAAGCTCGCCAGACCGGCCTGCTGGACTTTCGCATCAAATCCAGCGTGCTCCAGCTCAATTTTTTCCGGTTTGATGGCCTCCTCCAGAATGACCCGGCCTTCCCGGGCCACCGTGAATCGCACCTGGGGCAGGTCCTGGGTCACTTTGAAAGTCAGAACCAACGCCCGGACAGCCAGTTCCCACTGACCCGTCAAAGGATCCAGGCGGGTATGCACGGAACAATCAAAGACGGATAAAGCAGGCGTTGCTTCCAGATAGATGTCACCGGCCAGCCCTGCCAGATTCGCCTGGCACTGGCCGTCCAGATAACTGGCAGCATGGTATGGATAGACCAGGATGAATAATTCATTGACCCCGTCATGGACCCGCGACGTGATATCAAACTCGTTCAAATGGCGCCCGTTCTGGACATATCCGACCAGTTTTCCATTCAAGACCACATGGCAGGCCGATAGAACCCCCTGAAGCACCAGCTTTTTGCGCAGGGCACTCCAGTTTTTCGGCAGTTCAAGACTGCGGTGGTAGACGGCAACCGGCTGGGTCTGAGGAACACGAGGTGGGTCCAGGACAAAAGGCCACGCTCGGGCCTCGCTTTGTGACCGGCCGCGAGCCAGCCGGGAACCCGGGACGGTCATCCGGTCAAAGCCGCTGCGATAGGAGAAAATATTCTCCGGCAGTTGCAGGATCGAATCAAACCATTTGTAATCCCAGGTACCTGTCAGCATCTGGATGAAGGGTGACAAGTAGCGTCGATTATCCTCCTGAGCCTGCTCACAAGACGCCTGGTCCGGAAACTGGACCAGGTAAGCATGTGCCGGATAACGATTCCGCTCCAGGCACTCGATTCTATTCCAATCCGGCTGTTCAGGACGGCCGGGAAAAATGCGTGAGGGCATGTGTGTTGCTCCCTGTACCTGTCAAAACGATTCATTTCCATTGTAATCAAAATGCATCTGCCTGGCAAAAAAGAAAACCGCTGAAGCCTTAACTTCAACGGTTTTCATCGTGGTCGGAGTGACCTGACTCGAACAGGCGACCTCTTGCACCCCAAGCAAGCACTCTAGCCAAACTGAGCTACACCCCGGCGACTTGTTGATTTTACTGGTATTCCCAGCCTGTGTCAAGTCATCGGGAGAGGTCTTTGCCCTTGATTTCAAGGGCGTTTCTTAGAATTCGATCTCACGGCGTTTCTCAGGTGTGCCGGTGTTGTCCTGGCGTTCCTGGAACCGCTGGGGGCGCTCGGAATGGCCCTGGCTGGGGCCCTGGGGACGCGGACGACGATCACCACGATCTCCGCCACGATCACCACGATCGCCGCTGCGGGGTCCACGGTCGCCGGAATCACGCGGACCGCGATGGTCACCCCGGTCGCGCATCGGTCCACGGCGTTCGCTGCTGTCAGACTCGACATAGTCAGCCGGTTTATCCATGCAGTCGCGCATGGAGAGATTGATCCGGCCCTGGCCGTCGATCTCCATGACCTTGACCTTGACCAGGTCGCCCTCGCTGACAACGTCTTCAACTTTCTCAACCCGTTTCCAGGAGAGTTTGCTGATATGGACCAGGCCTTCTTTGCCCGGCAGGAATTCGACGAAGGCGCCGAAATTCATCAGGCGGGTGACGCGGCCTTCAAAGACCTGTCCCGGCTCGGGATCATTGGCAATGCCCTGGATGATCGCGATGGCCTTGTCAGCCGCTTCGCTGTTAGGTGAGGAGACAAAGACGCGGCCGTCGTCTTCGATATCGATCTCGACTCCGGTTTCATCGATGATGCGGTTGATGACCTTGCCGCCGGAGCCGATGACTTCACGGATCTTGTCAACCGGAATGATGATCTGGACGATTTTGGGGGCGTACTTGGACAGCTCGCTGCGCGGGGCGCTGATGACGGGCATCATCACCTCGTTGATGATCTGCAGGCGGCCCTTCTGGGTCATGGCGAAAGCGTCGCGGATGATATCGTAGGTCAGACCGTCCACTTTGATGTCAACCTGGATCGAGGTGATGCCATCGACGGTGCCGGCGACTTTGAAATCCATGTCACCGAAGAAGTCTTCAATGCCTTGGATGTCCATGAAAACGAGGTAATCCTTCTCGTTCTCTTCATTGACGATCAGGCCGGAGGAAATGCCCGCGACCGGTTTTTTGATCGGGACACCTGCATCCATCAGGGCCAGGGTGCTGGCACAGACGGAGCCCTGGGAGGTCGAACCGTTGGACATCAGGATTTCCGAGACGCAGCGGATGGCATAGGGGAATTCGGTCTCGCTGGGCAGGACGGGGATCAGGGAACGTTCTGCCAGGGCACCGTGGCCGATTTCGCGGCGGCCAGGGGAACGGTTGGCCTTGGCTTCGCCGACGCTGTACGGCGGGAAATTGTAGTGGTGGATGTAGCGCTTGGTGTCTTCGTTGTCGAGGCCATCGAGCATCTGGACTTTGGAGAGCGGTGCCAGGGTGCAGGCGGTCAGGACTTGGGTCTGGCCGCGCTGGAACAGGCCGGTGCCATGGACGCGCGGCAGGATGCCGACATCGGCCGACAAGGGACGGATCTGGTCAAGGGCACGGCCATCGACACGAATATGTTCTTTGAACAGATATTCGCGGACGACTTTCTTTTCCAGCTTGTACATGGCATCGCCGACATAACCAGCCCAGTCTGGATTGAGGGCGGTGATGTGCTCGGTGGTCTGTGCTTTGAGCTGGCTGACTTTTTCGTCGCGGACTGACTTGTCGTCGGACAAGACAGCGATGCGCATGCCGCTGTAGGCAAATTCTTTGACAGCCGCGAAGACGTCTTCCGGCAGATCGGATGAAACATAGCTGAACTTCGGTTTGCCGATTTCTGCGACAATGCCTTTGATGAAGCGGCAAAGATCCTGGATGACTTTGTGGCCTTCGATGATGGCATTGAGCATGACATCGTCCGGGACTTCGTTGGCACCGGCTTCGATCATGCAGATTTTGTCTTCCGTACCGGCGAGGGTGACATGCATCTGGCTCTCGGCGCGCTGCTTTTCATCAGGGTTGATGATGACCTGGCCATCGACCAGTCCGACATGGACGCCAGCGATCGGACCGTTCCACGGGATGTCCGAGATCGAAATGGCAATCGACGTACCGAGCATGGCGGCAACTTCCGGCGCATTGTCCTGGTCGACTGACATGACCAGGTTGCTGACGGCGCAATCATTGCGAAGGTCTTTCGGGAACAGTGGACGGATCGGGCGGTCAATGACGCGGGAGGTCAGGATGGCCTTTTCGGTCGGCCGGCCTTCACGCTTGATGAAGCCGCCGGGGAATTTGCCAACGCTGTACATTTTTTCTTCGTAATCGACACTGAGCGGGAAAAAGTCAATGCCGGGACGGGGTGTGGCTGATGCAGTCACACTGGACATGATGACGGTCTCGCCGTAGCGGACCAGACAGGAGCCATTGGCGAACTGGGCCAGATGGCCGGTTTCGATGACCAGTTTGCGGCCAGCGAGGACGGTTTCGAATGTACGAGCACTCATGTGAATACCTCCATGATTTGAACCTGTCATCCATGCACGGCGGTAGTTTGTAGATTCCGCTCCTGGAACACTTGATCTAAATAAGAAGTTCCAGAGGTGCAATCTACCCTCTACAGCGACACACAGACTGGCAAAGTCCGGTTTTGATGGGATGAATCAGTTGATGAATGAAAAATTGGCGAACGGTGGACCCGTCCGCCAACATTCATTTGTCTGATCGAGCCTTACTTTCTGATGCCGAGCTTGGCGATGATCGTACGGTAGCGTTCGATATCGATGCTGGTCAGGTAGTCAAGAA
Organism: Eubacteriales bacterium; assembly: GCA_028684955.1. Taxonomy (GTDB): domain Bacteria; phylum Bacillota; class Clostridia; order Saccharofermentanales; family UBA5734; genus UBA5734. The sequence goes on along the minus strand of JAQUEY010000001.1, from coordinate 33,729 downwards.
GGCCACGGCGGCGACCAACCATCATCAGAAGGCCACGGCGGGAGTGATGATCACCCTTGTGGGTCTTGAGATGTTCGGTCAGGTGGTTGATGCGTTCGGTCAAAAGGGCGATCTGGACTTCCGGTGAACCGGTGTCGCCTTCTTTCAGGCCGTACTCTTTGATGAGTTCTGCTTTGCGGGTCTTGTCCATGTTTTCCTCCATATGATTCGCCTCTGGCAACGTTGGGGTCGGACTGTCCCACGACCTTGCCACGGCATATTCCATGGTATTTTAGCATCAGGTTATGGATTTGTCAAAATCACCTGCAGTGACAGGTCACCTGCAGTGACAGGTCACCTGCAGTGACAAGTCACCGGCAGGTCACCGGGGTCACCAGGTGAAAGTCTGGCCACGGTCCTGGATGACGACCTCATTCTCCCCTGCAGAGGCACTGGCTTCGGTCCGGCCGACGATCCTGGCAGGCAGTTCAAAGCGGGCACAGATCTCCAGGATTCCAGTTGCAGTTGTGTCATCACAATAGATCTCCAGGCGATGGCCCATGTTGAAGATCTGGTACATCTCGGCTGCGCCGACTTCACCAGACTCGAGAATGGCAGCAAAAATCGGCGGAGTCGGGAACAGATTGTCTTTGACATAGCGAATGCCATTGCCAAAATCTTTGCATTTGACCTGACCACCGCCCGTGCAGTGGATGATTCCGGCGATCGACTCCCTGAACCGGGAAAAGACCTCTTTCATGACTGGCAAGTAGGTCCGGGTCGGAGACAGGATGGCCTCCCCTGCACTCAGGGTCGAGCCTGGGAGCGGGTCGGACAAATGATAACGGCCACAATACGCTTTGTCAGCTGGCAGGGTATCCGAGCAGGACTCGGGGTACTGCTCCAGGTAATCCTTGTGCAGGAGCAGATGGCGGGCTCCGGTCAGGCCGTTCGAGCCAATGCCACTGTTTTCCCTGGTCTCATAGGTCGTCTGGCCAAACGATGCCAGGCCAACGATGGTAAGGCCCGGCCGGATATTGGCGGCATGGATGACCTCGCTGCGCTTCAGACGAACGACAACCGTGGAATCGCAGATCACGGTCCGGACCAGATCGCCGACATCGGCAGTCTCGCCACCGGTCATTTCGACGGTCACGCCCTGTGCGGCCAGGGCGTCGATCACTTCGTCGTAGCCATTGATGATGGCAGCCAGGGCAGTGGCATCGACACGGTGGGCGTTGCGGCCAATCGTGTTGGAGACCTTGAAATCGTCGATCGCACCGATGCAAATCAGATCGTCGGTGTTCATGACCAGGGAATCCTGGGCGATGCCCCTGTACCAGGCCGGATCGCCGGTCTCCTGGGCCATCAGGTAGGCCACCGAGGATTTCGTCCCTGCACCGTCAGCATGGACCGCGCAGCAATACTCCGGATCACCGGCCAGGTCCGGGATGATCTTGCAGAACGAACCCGGAAACAAGCCCTTGGACTGCCGGGCCACGGCCTTTTTAACATCGTCTTTGGTCGGCGAGACGCCGCGTGAAAGATAGCTTTCAGCTTTCATAGGTTCCTCCGCGCCGGGGCGCCGTTTGAGATAATGGGGTGACTTCCTGAGCAAGCCTGTAAGCCGGGTTCTGTCGTGGACAACCATCTATCCAGGCCGAACATTTCTGTACGGCTCCAGCCACCTCCCCGGGACTTGCGGGCCACAATACGTCCCTCCACGGTGTTGCTCCAGGTGGGGTTTACAGAGCCAGCCTGTCGCCAGGCTGCTGGTGAGCTCTTACCTCACCTTTCCATCCTTGCCGGCCAAAACCGGCGGTCTATTTCTGTTGCACTGTCCTTGAAGTCGCCTTCACCGGGAATTACCCGGCACCCTTGCCCTGTGGAGCCCGGACTTTCCTCACGCGCGGCCTTTCGGCGCTGCGCCCGCGGTTGTCCAGCTTGCTCAGAAAGTCACCTTATTATAATCGAAGCCGTAGTCAACAGCAAAGGTCAATTCCGGCGCCATCAAGGAGAGGTGATGCGCCAGGTTGGGCAGGACCACTCGCTCGGTGACATCATGTCCGGCATCCAGGGCGACAATCCCGCGCAAAGCGAGTTTCAAACCAACATGATGCTTGATCTCACCTGTGACAATGGCGTCCACTTCCAGATCCAGGAGGCGATCAACCCAGCTCTCGTCAAATGAACCCGGGAAAACAGCCAGGCGGTGCACGAGGGCAACAGCGTCGGAGTTCTGGCGGACGCCGCTGCTTTCCAGGCTGGTCCGGATCCGTTCTTTCAGCTCCCGGCTGTCTTGGGGTTCTGACAGCTCAAGCACGCGGCCATGGCCAGCCTCGGTCAGATCAGAGCCCAGCGCCTGCAAGATGAGCGGATCATCGACCTTGACAGGCATAAAGACTGAGCGCTGTTGTTCAACCAAGTCCAGAGCATCGGCCAGACAATCAGCGGTGCCGCCAGCTGCAGCATCGAGATTGGTGTGCAGGGCCAGGACAGCGATGTCTTTCTGGATCAGTGTCCGGATCAGGGACTGTTCCGGAATGTCTGCACGCAAGGTCGCCAGCGGAGAAAAAATCAGTGGATGATGCGTCACGATCAGATTGGCCTGGTTGATCTCACACAGTTCGATCGTCCGGTCGGTGACATCAAGGGTGACAACAACGCCCGTGAGCAGGGCGTCCGGATCACCGAGCAGCAATCCGACCTTGTCCCAGGCTTCCGCCAGGGCATAAGGAATCGCCTGGTCGATGTGTTCCACCAGATCGCCGAGGCGGATTTCTGGATGGGGGGGCATCTGTTCCCGGTTCCATCCTGGTGTTCCGGCTGGATTGGCACTGCTTTCATGATTCATGAGCCTTCTCCTTCCTGCTGTTGGGACACTGAGCCAGGGTCTCTGGATGCTGCCAAGTCTTGATGTCAGCAAGCACGTCAGCCAGCTCCGGCATCCGGCGCCTGGCAACCTGGATGTGACGCACCACTTGCTGCACGTAGGCGTCAAACAAGGGCGGTCTGTGTGTGAGCAAAACAGGTCCCAGCACAGCCTCGGTCAGGGTCAGAGGTGCTGCCGGAGCACCCTCTTCCCTGTTGCCAGCGGCCAGTCTGGGGATTGCCCGGAGGATGACGTAGATCCGGTCCCGGTCCAGCACCAGCGCTTCGCTGTCAATCAGGTACAAGTTGGCGTCGAGCCACAGCCGCAGCTCCATGGCTGATTTCTGGGGCTGCAGGATGACCTGGCTGCAGGGACCGGGCAAAACAGCCAGGATATCGATCATTTCCAGGCCGCCGAGGCCGGACAGGACCACCGCATCATCTGGACCGACCGCGTGGCCGAACAGGCCAGCGGTCACTTTGGTTTCGATCTGGTCGGCCAGGCCTGCCCGGGCTATGTTGCGCTGGGCGACGGCAATCGGTCCCGGCCGGATATCCGAAGCCGTAGCCGAGCGGCAAATGCCGCGCCGGACCAGTTCGATGGGTAAAAATGCATGGTCAGTGCCAATGTCAAACACCCGTGCGCAGGGTTTGACCAGCCTGGCAACTGTCTCCAGGCGAGCCGAAAGAACGGGGAGCCGCGACTGTTTTTGCATGCCGTTGTCTTTGCCTGGACGGATCAGTCCAAGTAGTCCTTGAGCTTTTTGCTGCGGCTGGGGTGGCGCATCTTGCGCAGGGCTTTGGCCTCGATCTGGCGGATACGCTCGCGGGTGACGTTGAATTCCTTGCCCACTTCTTCCAGGGTCCGGGTCCGGCCATCGTCAAGGCCGAAACGCAGGCGCAAGACCTTTTCCTCCCTCGGAGTCAGGCCTTTCAGGACTTCAAGCAGCTGTTCCTTCAGGAGGGTGAACGCGGCCTGGTCTGCCGGTGACGGCGCGTCATCATCCGGAATGAAATCGCCCAGATGGCTGTCTTCTTCTTCACCGATCGGTTTTTCCAGGGAAACGGGCTCCTGGGAGATTTTCATGATTTCGCGGACCTTCTCTACGGTCATGCCCATTTCCTGGGCCAGTTCCTCGGCTTCCGGTTCGCGGCCCAGTTCCTGGATCAGCTGGCGCTGGATGCGGATCAGCTTGTTGATCGTTTCCACCATATGGACCGGGATGCGGATCGTGCGGGCCTGGTCAGCAATGGCCCGGGTGATGGCCTGGCGGATCCACCAGGTGGCATACGTGCTGAATTTGAAGCCTTTTTCATAATCGAATTTATCGACAGCCTTGATCAGGCCCAGGTTGCCTTCCTGGATCAGGTCGAGAAACTGCATACCGCGGCCGACGTAGCGCTTGGCAATGCTGACAACCAGGCGCAAATTGGCGTTGCACAAACGTTCCTTGGCGTCCATGTCACCTTCCAGCATGGCCTGGGCCAGTTCTTTTTCCTCGTCAGCGGTCAGCAAGGGGACCTTGCCGATTTCCTTGAGGTACATGCGGACCGGGTCGTCGACGCCTACGCCTTCGATGGTGCTGATGTCGAGGTCATTTTCCGATGACGTATCGTCTTCGACGACCGCGTCGGCGACTACTTCGACGCCCATAGCTTCCAGACGGTCCAAGACCTTTTCAGCCTGGTCCAGGTCGATGTCCGATGACTCGATCGCACTCATGACATCCTTGTAGGAAATCTGGTTGTTTGAGGCATGGGCTTTGTTCAGCAGATCGGTCAGGAGTCCTTGTTTTTTCTCTGCCATGGTTGTGTGTATCCTCCAATAAATTCATTTAACTTGAGTTTCAAACGGTTCGTCTGAGTTTTGTCTGGAAGGTCTTGCGATTCAGCGGGACCGCAGTTTCTGGATCATCTGGTTGATTTCCAGGAGCTTCCTCCTGGCCAGGGCTGCTTCTGCCGGACGATCCGGGTCCTGGGCCAGGGCGGCTGTTTCCTTGAGCTGGCGGCGCAAGTTCTCGAGGCGGACTGTGCGCACGAGCTCATTCATGGTTTTGAGGGGATCCTGGCCGGCAAATGTCTCGTCGAGTTTCATGCTGGCCTTGGCCAGCAAATCGGTCAGGAAGCGGCCATGTACAACCAGCGCTTCCGACCAGAGCATCAGACCGCCACTGTCGACAGGTTTTCCTGCGGCCAGATGTTCGATCAGCCGGCTGGCTACCGCCTGCATCACACCTTCTGAGAAATCCACAGGGACAGGTTGTTGCTCCAGACGTCCCCAGAGCGTGGGATGCTCAGCCAGGAAGCACAACAGGTAGATCTCCTCGCGGGTTGCTTGCTGTGAAGCAGGCTGGGCCGTGTCTGGAGGCGCTGCTGCATCTGGCTTTTTCCGGGCAGCCAGCTGCTGATGCAGCAGATCTGCGGCCGGACTGGATTCGGAGCCTTCGCGCCGCCGCTCGATCTCGCGCACGACGCTGTCAGCCGAGGCATGGAGCCATTCGCTGACCTTGCCTGCATACAGTTCGCGCACAATGGCATTGTCTTCCTTGGCCAGGATCGTGCAAGCCTGGTCCTGGAAAGCCAGGATGTCGAGATTGCCATGAACATCACAGGAGCGCCTGGCCACATCGAGCTTGAAATCCAGAAGCGGCAGCGCCTGGTCGATCAGAACCTTGAAACGCTCCGGTCCGTGCTTGCGGATGAATTCGTCTGGATCTTTGCCATCCGGAACACGCAGAACGGTGACTTTCAGCCCTCGTGATGTCAGGATGTCCAAACTGCGCAAAGCGGCGTTCTGGCCAGCCGCGTCCGCATCAAAGCCAACGATGACCTGGTCGGTGTATTTGCGGATCAGGTTGGCCTGTGCTTCGGTCATCGCCGTGCCGAGGGCAGCTACAGCGTTGTCGATCCCGGCCTGGTGCATGGCCAGGGTGTCCATGTAGCCTTCGACCAGGACGAGGCGCTTGTCCTGACTGGACTTGGCCAGGTTCAGGCCGTAGAGATGGCGGCCCTTGGTGTAGAGCGGTGTCTCAGGCGAGTTGAGGTATTTGGGTTGCGAGTCATCGAGGACGCGCCCGCCAAAAGCGATGATTTTGCCCATAGCGTCAAAAATTGGGAACATCAGGCGATTGCGGAACAAATCATAGAAACCATCCGACTTGCCGCGCTTGAACAGGCCGGACTGGCTGATCAGCTGATGATCATCAAGTCCTTGGCGACGCAGATGCAAAAGCAGCCCATCCCATTCATCCAGAGCATATCCGAGGCCGAATTTTTTGGCTGTGCTGTCAGAAATGGCCCGTGCTTTCAGATAACGGCGGGCAACGTCACCCGCAGGACTGTGCAAGCTGTGGTAGAAATAGCGGGCTGCTTCCAGATAGATTTTCTGCAGCGAGGCAGTGCGTTCGAGTCGCTCGCGATAGGCTTGGTCATCAGGCTCCGGCAATTGGATGCCCACGCGGTCAGCCAGGATTTTCAAAGCCTGGGGCCACGTGCATTTTTCAATCTCGCGGATGAAGGTGATGACGTTGCCTCCCTTGTGGCAACCAAAGCAATAGAAGATCTGTTTGCTGGGTGACACGCTGAAAGAAGGTGTGTCCTCATGGTGAAAGGGACATAACCCGAAGAGATTGGCACTGCTGCGCTTGTCAAGGCGAACGTACTGCCCGACGACCGAGACAATATCGTTCCTGGACTTGATTTCCTCGATCAGCTCATCAGGGATCGTGCGACTGGAAGTTGAATTGCTCACACTTTACTATTCGACAGGCTGGATCCGTTTTCCTTCTCTTGCTCCAGGGGATCCGCTGGATTTTCCAGGTACTGTGCCCGATGCTGCAAATGATGCTTGACGATCAACCGGTTGTGTTCCAGCCGGCCCGGATCCAGCGTTCGCTTGAAAGTGGCCGGCGTGCCGGCATAAAGGGATCCTGCCTCGACCACTGTTCCCCCGGCAACGAGGGCACCTGCGGCGACCATGGCCCCGCGCTGGATCACGGCTCCATCCAGCACCACTGCGCCCATGCCAACCAGCGCATCATCTTCAATCGTGCACCCGTGCAGGATCACCCCGTGCCCTATGGTGACCCGGTCACCGATCACAACCTGGTCATGGACCACCGACTGGTCCTGGATATTACTTTGGGCACCGACCACAATCGGGTGGACATCTCCGCGTAAAACGGCCCCATACCAGATTGTACTTTCGGCCCCGATGGTCACGTCACCAATCAGGGTGGCTGTTTCGGCAATAAATGCCGAGGGGTCAACCTGCGGTTTTTTGCCTTGGAAAGAGCGGATCAAAGGTTTGTGCATGGCTGTTCTCCTTCTTTGGGATCACGGATCCGTTCCTGATTCAAGTCTTGAGCCAGAGGGCACATTCCAGCCGCTTTTTTTGCAACTGGCAGCTGATCGGATCCACCCCGTGAACATGGCCATTGACATGCAGGCTGTTGGCAGCACAGCCACCGCTGCAGAAATACTTGGCCCAGCACTGGCTGCATTCGGGCTTGTCCGGAACCAGCAGCGAATAAAATGGCTTCTGGACGGCCGGATCGATCTGGATGGGCGAATCATGGACGCTGCCCATCTTGAATTCGGTTTCACCGACAAACTGGTGGCAAGGATAAATGTCACCCTCAGGCGTCACCGCAATGTATTCGATACCGACGCCGCAGCCCTTGATCCGCTTGAAAGCACAGGGGCCGTGGGACAGGTCGAGCATGAAATGGAAGAAATTGAAAGGCTGACCTTTTTCGCGCGCCTGGCGGATCTCGATGGCCAGTTTCTCATATTCAGCTTCGATGGCTGGCAGATCTTCCGGGCGGATCTCATAACCGACACCTGCCGGTGCTACGACCGGCTCCATGGAAAGCTGGTTGCCAATGGTAGCCAGATGCAGGACATCCTCGGTGAAATCAAGGTTGTGGCGGGTGAATGTGCCACGCAAATAATATTCCTTATCGCCGCGTAGCGTGACAAAATCCTTGAAATGTGGGGCGATGCGCTGGTAGGAGCCTTTTCCACCGGCATCTGGACGCATCCGGTCATGGACCTCAGGACGACCATCCAGGCTCAGGACCACATTTTTGAAATGCTGGTTGATGAACTGGGATTTTTCCTCGTCCAGCAAGACACCATTGGTGGTCATGGTCAGGCGCAGAATCTTGCCGGTTTCCTGGCCCCTCTTCTCACAATAATCGACCAGCTCAACCACGACCGGCCAGTTCATGAGTGGTTCACCGCCAAAAAAATCAATGTCGAGATTGCGGCGCGGGCCAGAGGCCTCGATCAGGAAATCAATTGCTTTGCGCCCGGTTTCGATATCGAGCATGGTGCGATGCCCGGTGCCGAAATCACCTGTGCTGGCAAAACAATATTCGCAGCGCAGGTTACAGTCATGGCAGATATGCAGACACATCGACTTGATGCGTGGCTGGTCGGGGTAAAGCTGGTCAGGCGTGATGGTCTTGGCAGTCGAAAACAAATCTCCCCGGGCAATCAGCTCGTCGATGTCGCTGCAGCACTCACGGACATCCGGACCCAGGCTGGCCTCCAGCTGGAGAAGTGCCGTTTCACTCGGGCGCTGGCCTTCGTGTTCAATGTAGGATTGGACAACCGCTGCGGACAAGTCATCAAGCTTGTGCAGGGCACCGCTTTCAGAGTCGAAGGCAAGGGTATCTTTCTGGAAATTAAACAAATGGACCAAGAGGGTCTCCTTTACTGTAGGTTCAGCCGATGGGGCGGCGCCCGTGAATGGGCGCCTTGGTGAACTGAAAAAGATAGTGGAAAGCCGGCGGCTATCCACTATCTCGCTGTCTCAAATCAGACGGTGTGCAATAGGATCTCGGGAGCCGGGCAGAAATCCTGACAATGGGTCAGGGATGCTTTGCTCAGCGCTCGAAGGATTCGCAGGCCTGGTTGGCAACCGTGCAGCTGGTCTTGCAGGCGGACTGGCAGGATGTCTGGCATTCGCCGCAGGCGCTCTGGTTGGCTGAGACATGGATGCAAGCTTCGCTGATGGTCTGGATGTGTTTCATAGGTTTAAATCCCCTCTCCTTTGAATGGCTCTGGAAACAGAACGGAAAATGGCTGATTATTCGCTGATGGGCTTGATCACTGTGCTGACCGAAGCCTTTTTGAAGGTGATCAGGGTATTGGCCACACTGGTCGAGATGGTGACCTCGTCATCTTTGAGGTTGACGACCTTGCCAACAACACCACCAGCGGTGACAACTTTGTCTCCGACAGCCATGGCATTGATCTGCTCACGCAGTTTTTTCTCCTTGGTCCGCTGGGGACGGATCAGCAGCAGGTACATCAATCCAAACATCAAAACCAGCGGCAGCAAGGTGCCAAGCATGCCTGTCCAGCTACCTGCGGCTGCATCGGTCATCGCGAATTTCACTAAATCCATGGTTAAATCCTCCAAAATCTGTCGAGGTCCAGCCGACAGGCTGGTTCCTGATTAGCTAAAACAGTTTAGCACGAGCGTTTGCTTATGTGCAAGAAGTACGGATCATCCCTTTTTGTAACCATAACTCTCAAAAAACGCATCCCTGAAATCGAGCAGGCGATCTTCGGCAATGGCTTTTCTGACTTCGGCCATCAACTGGAGCAGAAAATGGAGATTGTGCCAGGACGCCAGGCGCAGGCCAAACATTTCATTGGCTTTCAGAAGATGGCGAATGTAGGCCCGTGAATAATTCTGGCAGACATAGCAGGTGCAGTCCGATTCAATCGGCGCAAAATCACGCGCGTATTTGGCATCGCGCACAATCAGGCGCCCCTTTTTGGTCAGGACGGTGCCATTGCGGCCGATCCGGGTTGGCAAGACGCAGTCGAACATGTCGATGCCGCGGATGGCTCCCTCGATCAGGTAGTCCGGTGTGCCGACGCCCATCAGGTAGCGCGGCTTGTCCGTCGGCATCAGAGGAACGGTTTCTTCCAGCATTTCATAAAGCAGATGGGCCGGTTCACCGACTGAGAGGCCTCCCAGGGCATAGCCGGGCAAGTCAAAAGATGTGATCTCGCGAGCACTTTGCTGGCGGTATTTGGCATAAGTGCCGCCCTGGATGATGCCAAACAAAGCCTGACGCTCTGTATTTTTGTGGGCTGTGACGCAGCGATCGAGCCAGCGCGTCGTCCGCTCAAGGGATTCTTTGACATACCCTTCATCCGCGGGCCAGGGCGTACATTCATCAAAAGCCATGATGATGTCCGAGCCGAGGTCATTCTGGACTTCGATCGATTTTTCTGGTGTCAGGATGTGGCGAGAACCATCAATGTGTGATTTGAAACGGACGCCTTCCTCGGTGATGTGGCGTCGGTCGGACAATGAAAAAACCTGGAAACCGCCGCTGTCGGTCAGGATCGGGCGGTCCCAGTTCATGAACCGGTGCAGGCCACCGGCGTCACGCACGATATCGCTGCCTGGCCGCATCCAGAGATGGTAGGTGTTGGACAGGATGATCCCGGCATTCATGGCCTTGAGTTCTTCCGGAGCCATGCCCTTGACGGTGGCCTGGGTGCCTACTGGCATGAAGGCGGGGGTTTCGAACGAACCGTGCGGCGTGTGGACCACACCCAGCCGGGCGCCAGACTGGCGGCAGGTGTGCGTGTGTTCATACCAGACCGCATGGTGGCTCAGGTGGGGTGGTTTTTGTGCTGGGACAGGTCGTTCAGCTGTGCTGGTCTCAGGTATCATGAGATTGACAGGCATCCTTTCGTCGTGTGATGAACATCGCGTCCCCAAAGCTGAAGAAGCGGTAGCGTTTGTCGATGGCCTCCTGGTAGGCCCTGAGAATAGTCTCCCTGCCGGCCATGGCTGACACGAGCATCAGCAAAGTGGACTCCGGCAAGTGGAAATTGGTGATCAGGGCATCTACAACTTTAAAAGCATACCCAGGGTAAATGAAAATGTCTGTCCAGCCTGACCCGGCAACCAGCTGGCCATGATGGGCGCTGGCCACAGCTTCCAGCACACGGTTGCTGGTCGTACCGACTGCGATCACCCGGTGACCACCGGCCTTGGCTTTCAGGATGGCATCGACCGACGTCTGAGGCAGGTCATAAAACTCGGCATGCATCAGGTGGTCCTGGATGTTGTCTGATTTGACCGGCCGGAAAGTGCCCAGCCCGACATGCAACGTGACCTCGGCGATGATGACACCGTGTGCACGCAGGTGATCCAGTAGTTCTGGCGTGAAATGCAAGCCGGCTGTCGGGGCAGCTGCAGAGCCATCCAATTTTGCATAAACCGTCTGGTAGCGTTCCTTGTCTTCGAGTTTTTCCCGGATGTACGGCGGCAAAGGCATCGTCCCTGCCCGTTCAAGGACAGCTTCAAAAACACCGTCAAACTCGAAACGGACGATCCGGTTGCCATCGTCACAAACTTGAAGGACACTGGCCTCGAGCACCCCTGGGATGAAGGTGATGTGATGGCCAGGCCGGACACGGCGCCCCGGCCGGACGATGACCTCCCAGTCGGTGTCGGAGAGCCGCTTCAGGAGCAGGAATTCCACCGGTGTGCCGCTGTCACTGCGCTGGCCCAGCAGCCTGGCTGGAATGACACGGGTATTGTTGATGACCAGGCAATCCCCCTCCGCCAAAAGATCTGGCAGGTCGGAAAACACCTGATGCTGGAGCGCACCAGTGCAGCCATCCAGGACTAGGAGGCGCGATTCATCCCGCCTGGCTAACGGATGCTGGGCGATCAAGTCTTCGGGCAGGAAATAGTTGAAATCAGAACGTTTGATCATAGATTGGCATTATAGCGAGAATTGACGGTAAAGTATAGCCGATGGTATCATGACACAAGGCTTTAAAGCTTTATCCATCTCACTGCCACTGATTTTTTGCAAGAACTCCATTCGCATCTTTCAAATAAAGCCTTTCTGGAGGATCACCTTATGAAAAAGCCCTTGTTCCAAGGATCCGGTGTCGCCATCGTCACACCGTTTACCGAATCGGGTGTCCATTTCGACGTCCTGTCCGAGTTGTGTGAATTCCAGATCCAGCATGGCACCGATGCGATTATTGTCGCTGGCACCACTGGTGAAGCATCGACCATGCCTGATGAGGAACATCTGGCGATCATCGACCACGTGGTCAAGACGGTGCGCGGGCGGGTTCCGGTCATCGCCGGCACTGGCAGCAACGATACCCATCACGCCGTCGAACTCAGCCGCAAGGCAGCCGCTCTTGGCGTTGACGGCCTGTTGTGTGTGTCACCCTATTACAACAAAGCGTCCCAGGAGGGGTTGTACCGCCATTTCAAGGCTGTGGCCGAGGCCGTCGACTGCCCGATCATCTTGTACAATGTCCCCAGCCGGACCGGCATGAACATCAATCCCGAAACAGTTGCCCGCCTGGCCGAATTACCCAACATCAACGGCCTCAAGGAATGCAAGCTCGAGCAAGTGCCAGACATCGCCAGCCTGTGCGGTGACAGGATCAACCTCTACAGTGGTGAAGATGGATTTGTCCTGCCGATGTTGTCCTATGGTGGCAAAGGTGTGATCTCAGTGGTTGCCAACATCGTCCCACAGCTGTGCCATGACATGGTCGCAGCCTATCTGTCGGGAGACGCGCCGGAAGCGACCCGGATCCAGACCCATCTCGTCCCTCTGATCAAGGCCATGTTCTGCGATGTCAATCCGATCCCGGTCAAGCATGCCCTGTCGCTGATGGGCTACGCGGTCGGCGAATGCCGCATGCCCTTGTGTGAGCCGAGTGCCGGTGCTTCTGCCACCATCCGCCAAGCCCTGGCCGACTACCAGCTGATCTGATCGGATCCAGGCAAACGTTATCTTACCGCAACCCACACCATTGAGGAGTTATTCATGGCAATCCGCGTTTTTCTTTCCGGCTGCAACGGCCGCATGGGGCAGGTCATTGCCGGTCTGGCCAAAGAGAGCCAGGATCTTCTGATCGTCGCCGGCAGTGATTTAAACCAGTCGGTGGCCCAAGATTTCCCCGTTTTTGCCCGGGCCCAGGACTGCGATGTCGAATTCGACGTGATCATCGATTTCTCCAACCCGGCTGCTTTGCCCAATCTGTTCGAGTTGGTCCGCCGCACCCACAAACCTGCTGTCATCTGCACCACCGGTCTTGAACAGGCCCAGAAAAATGAGCTCGATGTGCTGGCTCAGTCAAGTGCCATTTTTGTCTCCGCCAACATGTCTCTGGGTGTCAATATCCTGATCAGCCTGGCTCAGAAAGCCGCTGCCGTCCTCTACCCGGAATTTGACATCGAAATCATCGAAGCCCACCACCGCCAGAAGGTCGATGCACCATCCGGCACCGCCCTGATGATCGCCGATGCGATCAATGAGACCCTCGACCAACAGCTCGAGTACACCTATGACCGCTCACAAGTCCGGCAAAAACGCGGCGACCGGGAGTTGGGCCTTTCTTCCATCCGTGGAGGCACCATCGTTGGCGAGCACACCGTCCTTTTCGCTGGTGGTGAAGAAACCATCAGCATCCACCACAGCGCCCAGTCGCGTAACGTATTTGCCCGCGGCGCCCTCGCTGCGGCCAGGTTTTTAGCTGGCAAACCGGCCGGCCGGTACGAGATGAAAGACCTGATCGGATAAGATTTCCCATCGTTCAATCGAACTAACCGAGGGGCTGATGCTAACAGAATCAGCCCCTCTTTCATTTCTCCAGATGTATCCGGATGCGATAAGGCGGTTCAGATTTCAGAGAGAGAATCAACGATCCGGTTCTTGCCGGTTTTCTTGGCCAGATACAGCTTGGAATCTGTCTGGCGGATCAGTTCATCGATGGGTTCCATCTGGAACTGGCTGATTCCACCACTGACTGTGACTTGGAACGAATGACCGAATTCTGCCGTTTCGAGAGAACGCCGGATGCGCGTGGCCACAACCGATGCAGCCGCCAGATCTGTGTCCGGCATGATGACAATGAACTCTTCTCCCCCATAGCGCCCAATCTGGTCGGTTGTGCGAACCGTCTGGCGAATGATGTCCGCGGTTTGCCGGATGACATCATCCCCGACCAGATGGCCATACGTGTCATTGACGAGCTTGAAATCATCGAGATCCATGATCAGGACACTCAAGGGAGTTTTCATGCGCCGGGAACGTCTGATTTCATCAGACAAGGCAGCAAAAGAGGCTTCGTGATTGAGCAGCTGCGTCATTGGATCCAGACGAACCAGTTCTTTGAGCTGGGCGTTTTGTTTTTCAATACTGAGCTGATCTGTAAAGCTGCGTTTTCGCATCCGGTACAGCTCAATCGACAAGGATTGGATGATGATCATGAAAATGGTCGTGTTGATCCGTGTGGCCAGAACTGCATCTGGATTGGACATGAAGACAGGCAGGGGCAGGACAAAACTCGCAAACGTCAGGCCATGGACGATGAGACTTTCTCTGGGCGGCATGACAATCAAAACCACAAGGCCTGCCATCACCATGAAAAACATGTGGGTCATGTCAGCCTGGCGCGCTGACCAGAAGGACAAACCACAGCCATACGCGATGGTGACAAAACTATACAGGTATTGGACAGACTTGATCCGCCACACAGGCCAGCAATCAAACTGGATTCGCATCAACCAGATCAGGGGGGCTAACAGGGCACTTGCAGCCAAAAAGGCCAGGATCAGTGGTCCTGTGTCAAACAAGCGATGCTCAATGAAATAGAGTGGAAACACGAGGCCGATCAAGGCGACGCTGACAACAGAGAGCCGGCGCGCATTCTCACGAAGAATCACACGCTCCAAGGTGAGTTCGGCCGCATGTTGTGATTCAGGCTGGATGTTCGTCATGATCCTTGAGCATGAAACGGCGGATGCCGCGCCAGGCGATGGCCATGGCAATAAACTGGTTCACGGCCAGGGCCAGGACGAGATACCAGACTGCCGCGATCAGGATCATGGCAACCGATCCGTTCATGAGCAGGGCTCCCGGTACCACCAGGAGCAGAACCGCTGCGATCAGAAGGTAAAGCAAATTGGATGGCAGGCGCAGGATCACAAACAGCAAGCTGTTGCGATAGATCTGGCCAAGGGTCAGTTTGAAGGTCACGATCATGGGATAGACGTAGATTTGCATCAGAAGCCAGACCAAGCCAGCCGCGGACAGCAAGATCTGGATCGCCATGCGAGCTGAGGCAGGCAAGAAATCGGCTGTCCGGTAGAAGGTCAGGTTGATGACCAGGACGATCAATGCTGCCACGCTGATCAGGCTGGCCAGCAGGGATTGGCGCCAATTATCCCTGGCATGCTCCCGGAAATCCGACCAGGTGAAGACATGCTCGTCCCGGATGTAATTGCGCAGGATAAAGGCAAAGCCGGCCTGGAAAGGACCCGCTGCAACCAGCTGCAGGCCCGCGAGTGCAAAAGCGGTGATCAGGTAAAACACAGTCAGCTGGGAAACAGCCGCGGCTTCCAGGGATTGCTCCGCTGTTCCTTCCAGGCCAAGCGCCTGGAAGGACTCGATCAGTGTGGCGACGGAAAGGCCTGGGAACAAGGCAGCCAGCAAATAGATCGCCAGAAAAAAGGCAACGATCAGGGCCGGCAAATTGAACACAAGCATCATGAGGTTGAGCTTGATCAGTTCCCAGAAGCGCCGGGTCAGGATTTCCAAGGTGCCAAGCACGGGCCCTTTGTCGGGCTCATCCTTGCGGACGCCTGGCCCTTCCCTGGTGAAATCGAACAAACCAAAAAATCCTGCCATTGCATCAACCATCCTGTCTCAAATAATCTTAAGTCTAACAAAACAATCTTATCGTTTCAGAGGGTTCGGGGCAAGTTTCAATCGCTCAACCACCTGGTCGATTTCAGCGAGTGCGCGGTCGACCAAGGCTTGCTGGCGGGCTGGTTTGCCCTTGAATTTTCCTTCCAGCGGGGCAACCAATCCAAAATTGGCATTCATCGGCTGGAAATGTTTGGCTTTGGCTTGTGCGATGTAGTGGGACAGAGATCCAATGACCGTTTCTGGGCCAGGTAAACAATAATGGCGGTCGTTTTCATCGAGCCCGATGAACTCAAGCGCTGCCTGGATGCCTGCCATAAGCCCGGAGGAGGCAGATTCGACATAGCCCTCGACTCCCGTCATCTGGCCGGCAAAATAAAGCGGTTGTGGCCTGCGGACACGATAGTCCGGGTTGAGGATTTCCGGGGATGGCAAGAAGGTGTTGCGATGCATGACTCCATAACGGACGAATTCTGCCTGCTCCAGGCCAGGGATCAGCCGGAATACGCGTCGTTGCTCACCTTGCTTGAGCCGGGTCTGGAATCCGACCAGGTTGTAGAGACTGGCTGCCTGGTTGTCCTGGCGCAGCTGAACACACGCATAGGGTTCCTTACCTGTACGGGGATCGACGAGCCCCACCGGTTTCAGAGGTCCGAACCGGATGGTGTCCGGTCCGCGCTTGGCCATGGATTCGATCGGCATGCAACCTTCAAAGACGATTTCGCGGTCAAAATCTTTGACCTCAGCCAGCTCGGCGGCAATGAGTTCGCGATAGAAGGTTTCATACGTGTCACGGTCCAGAGGGCAATTGATGTAGTCATCACCGCCGCGTCCGTAGCGGGACTGGCGGAAGGCGATCGACAGATCGATGGATTCACAGGTGACGATCGGTGCGGCAGCATCGAAAAAATGCAGTGTGGACAAGCCCAGCTGGTCACGGATGGCGTCGAACAGACCGCCTTCGGTCAAAGGTCCGGTCGCAATGATGACAGGTCCATCAGTTGCATCCGGCAGGGTGTCGATCCGCTCCGAACAGATCTCGATCAGGGGGTGCTGCTCAATCTCCCGGGTCACAGCTTCTGCAAACAAATCCCGGTCTACAGCGAGCGCTCCTCCGGCCGGCAGAGCAGTCTGGTCAGCCGATGCAAGGATCAAGGATCCCAGGCGGCGCATTTCCTCTTTGAGCAGACCGACTGCATTTTCCAGCCGGCTGGCCCGGAGGGAATTGCTGCAAACCAGCTCCGCGAACTGGCTGCTGTGGTGTGCCTCGGTCATCTGGTGCGGCTTCATGTCGATCAGCCGGACGGGGATGCCACGGCTGGCAACCTGCCAGGCGGCTTCACAGCCAGCCAGGCCCGCACCGACAATGGTGACTTTACGCGTCATGGTTCTCCCCTGCCGCCTTGTCCTCAGGGGTCGTCTCCTCTGCAGCAGCCGGCTTTTCCTTTTTCTGGTTGGTCGGACATGCGCGGTTGCCGCATTTGGGGTAAGAACGGCCTTTGAAATGCTTGAGCACCATGTAGGTGCCGCAGACCTCGCAGGTCCGGCCGTCAATCGGCAGATCCCAGGAAATGAAATCACAGTTGGGATCGCTGCCCTTTTTGTCACAGGTGTAGAAACGGCTGCCCTTGAATTTCTTGGAGACACGCTGGACCAGGCCGGAGCCACATTTGGGGCAGTGAGCCTTGATTTCCTGTTCGAGGTTCTTGGTGTATTTGCAGGTGGGGTAATTCGAGCAGGCGATGAACTTGCCGTAACGGCCTTCCTTGATCACCAGATCACCTTCGTGGCAGTCCGGGCATTTTTCACCCGTCGGGACATCAGCGATCTTGACCCGCTCAACGCCATCGGTCGCCTTGACGATTTTCTCATGGAAAGGCGGATAGAAGCGGTCCAGAATAGCGACCCAGTTGTTTTCACCCGATTCCACAGTATCCAGTTCCTTTTCCATGTCGGCCGTGAATTCGACATCAACAATGGATTCGAAATTGTTCTCTAAAAGCTCGGTCACAGCTTTGCCCAATTCGGTCGGCAGAAGGTATTTCTTGTCCTTTTCGACGTACTTGCGGTCGAGGATGGTTGAGATCGTGGGTGCATAGGTTGAAGGACGTCCGATCCCCTTTTCTTCCATCGCCTTGATCAGGCTGGCCTCGGTGTATCGCGCCGGTGGCTGGGTGAATTTCTGCTCAGGTGTGATCTTGTCGAGGAGCAACGTCTCGCCTTCGTTCAGCTCCGGCAGTTTCTCCCGGGTCTCTTCTTCAGATTCCTTTTCCGGTTCGCTGTCCACGAGAGCGACTCCGTACTGGGCCAGGTAGCCGGGGAAGCGGATGGTCTCACCGCTGACCCGGAACAGGTGTGTCCCACCGCTGACCAGATCGGCCACAACCGTGTCGATCTGGGCGGCAGCCATCTGGGAGGCCATGAACTTGTCCCAGATCAGCTGGTAGAGTTTGAACTGGTCATGGGAGATCTGGGCTTTGATCTTCTGCGGCGGCAGGTCGAAATGGGCCGGGCGGATGGCTTCGTGCGCATCCTGGGCTTTGTTGCGGTTCTTGAACTGGCGCGGGGCCTTTGGCAGATAATCCGAGCCATACTTGTCCTGGATATAGACCCGGGCTTCCTGCTCGGCCTCATCAGAGACGCGGACCGAGTCGGTCCGGATATAGGTCACCAGCGCGGTAGCACCGAGACCTTCGATGTCCACACCTTCATACAGCTGCTGGGCGACACTCATCGTTTTCTTGGCGGTGTAGCCCAGGTAGCGCGATGCTTCCTGCTGCAGGGTGCTGGTTGTGAACGGCGCACTCGGCTGTTTATGCTTGCTGCCTTTCTTGAGCTTGACTACAGAAAAAACCTGGTCTTGCACAGCAACCAGGATGGCTTCGGTTTCAGCCTGGTTCGTCAGTTTGACTTTTTCGACTTTTCCATTGACCCATTCGCCATGATAACGGGCTTTGAATACAGGGTCCTTGGCCGTCTTGTGCAAAAATGCCGTCAACAGCCAGTATTCTTCCGGTTTGAAGCGAACGATTTCCCGTTCACGGTCAACGACCAGGCGGGTGGCAACCGACTGGACACGACCGGCGGACAGGCCTTTGCGAACCTTCTTCCAGAGCAGCGGACTGAGTTCATAGCCCACCAGTCGGTCCAGAACGCGCCGGGCTTGCTGGGAATTGACCCGGTTCATGTCAATCGGCCGGGGCTGGTCGACAGCCTTGACGACAGCTTGCTCGGTGATTTCATTGAAGGTAATGCGGCAGGGGCTGGTTTCATCAATCTTGAGCACCTGGGCGATGTGCCAGGCGATGGCTTCTCCTTCACGGTCAGGGTCGGTTGCGATCAGGATCCGGTCTGATGTGGCAGCCATGTCCTTGAGTTCGGCGATCACCTTGTCCTTGCCCTTCATGGTCGTGTACTGCGGTTTGTATTCATGCTCGACATCGACGCCCAGCTTGGAGGCTGGCAGATCGCGAATATGGCCCACCGATGCGGTGATCCGGTAATTTTTGCCGAGATATCGGCCGATGGTTTTTGCCTTGGCCGGTGATTCTACGATAACTAAATTTTTTCCCATGCAGTCCTATCCTTGTTTTTTACAGCCGTTCGGGCCGGATGCAAGCGCTATTCGTCCATTATATACTTGAATCTCCAAGCTCTGTCAAAGCATACCGGCCTCGGTTCTGGGTCAGGTACCCTTGAAGTTCCAGCACGGCGACCCGGGCAATTGTCTCATGGGCCGGTGCTGGGATTTCGGCAACGATCTCGTCCATGGTCAGGTCCTGGATGCGGACAACATGCAAAATCAAGGCCAGTTCACGTTCTTTCAAGGCGACGCCTGGCAGTTTGACGGGCTCAAGCCAGGATATCTGGCGTTCTAGTCCACACAGCAGCAGGATATCATCGGCTGATTCGAGCACATGGGCACCCTCTCGGATCAACTGGTGGCAGCCGGCGCTGGCCAGGTCAAGGATGCTTCCGGGCACGGCAAACACTTCCCGGTTCTGATCGGCAGCATAGGTGGTCGTGATCAAGGTCCCGCTTTTTTGGGCCGCTTCCATGACAGCGACCGCTTTGGACAGGCCACTCAACAGACGGTTGCGGGCAGGAAAATTCTGGCGGACGGGCGGTACACCCGGCGGATGTTCGGACAAAACGACCCCTTGGCTGGCCATTTCGGCGATCAAGTCGGCATTTTCCGGCGGGTAATCAAAATCATGGCCACTGGCAATCACCCCGACTGTCAGACCCTGGCTTTTCAAGGCAATCTGGTGGGCCAGGGTGTCGATGCCCCGGGCGAGCCCGCTGACAATCACAGCGCCCCTCTGGCACAGATCCGTTGTGATCTTGCGTGTCACTTTCTGGCCGTAGACAGTCGGTCGCCGGGTCCCGATCACAGTGACCCAGGGATCAGTCGCAAGCATCTCGGGCAGGCGGCTGCCACGGACATAAAGCAAGGCAGGGCAGGTGTTGAGGTCATGCAAAGCTTCGGGGAAAAACGGATCGCCACTCAAGACCGGTGTGATGGCAAGATGGGCCGATTGCCGGGCCAGGGCAATGGCTTCACGTTGCCGGACGCGGTCATGCAGGGCCTGATGGAGCGATTCGGCCCTGGACTGGATGCGCAGAGTGGCGTCTGAAAAGTCATCGCCCCGGTTGTCCTTTTCTCCTGTCAGCAGCGAGACGATCGCATCAAGATCGAGCTGCATCAGATGTGAAAGATCGGAATGGACATCCGTCAGCTTTCTCAGTTCTGCGTGCCTGATGTTCAATCTGCGCTGGCAAAAGGTCAGGTGGATGGCCATGGCCAGATTCATGGTATCAGATAGTTGTTCCATTACAGCTGGCCCTCCGGGAATAAATTGATCCGGTAACCGAGTGCTTCTGCCAGATGGCTCGTTGTAACCTCTTCAGTCCCTTCCAGATCGGCAATGGTCCGGGTGACTCTGAGCAATTTCTGGTAGGAACGCACGCTCAGATGATAGCGTTCCGCTGCCTGGACAGACAGTCTCAGGACGGCCGGGGTAATAGCCAGGAGTCTGGCCAAGTCAGGATCTTCAAACCGGCCATTGAGCACGGGCGCCCTGCCCAGCGCTCGGCAGCGGTCCAGCTGGACTTGCCAGGCTGCAGCAATTTTTTGCCGGACCTCGGACGATGAAAGCGTGTGCTGGCTCCCCGATTGCGGTTGAACCGTCCTGATCAGGTCATCGGAGGCTGGGCGGCGGACTTCGACGGCCAGATCCAGGCGGTCCAATAGCGGGCCACTGATCTTGCCCAGATGGCGGGCCACAGCATCCGGCGTACAATGGCAACGTTGGCCAGGTTCGAAATACTCACCGCAGCGGCAGGGATTGGCGGCAGCAACGAGGAGAAAATCGGCAGGCAGGACCAGGTTGTAGCGCAGTCTGGAGAGATGGATCTCACGCTCTTCCAGAGGCTGGCGCAGCATGTCGATGACCGAGCTGTCCAGCTGGGTCAGTTCATCAAGGAACAATACCCCCAGATGCGACAGGCTGAACAGTCCAGGTACCGGTGGATTTCCACCACCGGTGAGGGCATGGCGCGTGACCCCAGCATGCGGTGCCAGGAAAGGACGTTCTGAAAGCAGTCCCGGCTGACCGACCATCCGGCTGGCCGCGCTGTGAATTTTGGTGACCAGCTGCGCTTCATCTGGACCAAGGGGCGGCAGGATCCCAGGCAGGGTGGATGCCAGGGCCGTCTTGCCACTGCCGGGCGAACCGAGCAACAGGAGAGGGTGCCAGCCAGCTGCCGCCAGAATCAGGGCCCGGACCGCCTTGGCCTGCCCTTGAATCATCCGGATATCCGGCGCCTGGGCAGCTGTGACCGGTCTTACTGGCAGAGGCAAGGGATCGTCCAGATCCTCAGGCATCCCTTGCGCCAGGATCCGGGCGCTGTCGGATAGTGAAACCGTCCCTGCGACCTTGAGATCAGATGAGGCTGACGTCCTGGCTTCCGCTACATTGTCAGCAGGCACCAGCAAATGACGCAGCGAGGCCTGGCGGATGGCCGCAGTCCGGTTGAACACGCCCGGAATCGGCCGGATCGTGCCATCCAGACCCAATTCACCAAATGCCCCCGGCAATTGACCATTGAAAGATGGATGCAGATGCACCTGGCCAGATGCCAGCAAGATGGACAAGGCCAAAGGTAAGTCAAATGCACTGCCTTCCTTGCGCATCCAGGCTGGGGCCAGACTTGCAGTCACCCGGCTGGGCGGGAAGGCAAAGCCGCTGTTTTTGATCGCGGCCAGAATCCGGTTTCTCGATTCGCGGATTGCCGAATCCCCCTGGCCAACGATTTCAAAAGACGGCAAGCCGGGCAACAGGGACACCTCAATTTCGATCAGGATACCTTCGATCCCGTGGATGGCAGCGGAACAAAACCGGCCGTATTTGAGTTGCATGCTAAGACCCCCTTGTTCTGACCTCCACCCTAGCAAAGCTGATGGACACCTGATAGATAGGATCGTGCGACGAAAAGCGCCAGGATACGACAAGGCGGTTTTGCAACCTGTCTCCTCATGCCCTGATCCCAGTGGTTTGGTGACCGTCAATCATGATCTGGATTTCGACAAAGCCCTGCAAGTTGAACGGATGGCAAGAATCTGCCATAATACCTCTGTTTATTGATGAGGAGGACCTTCATGCGTCTGGGAATTGTCGGTTTGCCCAATGTCGGCAAAAGCACGTTATTCAATGCCATCACCAAGGCGGGCGCCGCAGTCGCCAATTATGCCTTTTGCACCATCGATCCAAATGTCGGCGTCGTCGCCGTGCCGGACCCCCGGCTCGACAAGCTCTCCGAGATGTACCATCCGGAAAAATACACCCCGGCGACAATCGAATTTGTCGACATCGCCGGACTGGTGCGCGGTGCCAGCAAAGGCGAAGGCCTGGGCAACAAGTTCCTGGCCAATATCCGCGAAGTTGACGCCATCGTCCATGTGGTGCGCTGTTTTGATGACTCCGATGTCATGCATGTCGACGGCCAGACCGACCCGGCCCGCGACATCGAGACCATCAACCTCGAGCTGATCCTCAGTGACATGGAATACATGGAGCGCCGCATCGACAAGACCAGGAAAATGCTCAAGGGCGGCGACAAGAAATTCCAGGCCGAGCTGGAGGTCCAGGAGAAAATCCTGGCCTGCCTCGAATCCGGCAAATCAGCCCGGACGCTCACCTGGGAAGAAGATGAAAAGCCATACCTGCGCGATTTGTTCCTGTTGACGATCAAGCCGGTGCTCTATGTGGCCAACATTGCCGAAGACGCCCTGGCTGGACCGGAGCCGGACTACGTCGCCACCGTGCGTGCCATCGCGGCTACGGAAGACGCCGAGGTCGTCACAATCAGTGCCAAGATCGAAGAAGAAATCTCCGTGCTGGAAGATGAAGAACGTGCGCTGTTCCTCCAGGATCTGGGACTGGAAGAATCCGGCCTCGACAAGATCATCAAGGCTGGCTATCACCTGCTGGGCCTGATGTCCTTTTTGACCGCCGGACCAACCGAAGTCAGGGCTTGGACGATCAAGCGCGGCACCAAGGCTCCCCAGGCTGCGGGCAAGATCCATTCCGATTTTGAGCGTGGCTTCATCCGGGCCGAGGTCGTCAATTTCCACGACCTGATGGCCAGTGGCACCTATGCAGCTGCCCGGGAAAAGGGTCAGGTCCGTTCTGAAGGCAAAGAGTATGTGATGCAGGATGGCGATGTCGTCCTGTTCCGCTTCAACGTCTGAGTTTTCGCGCCAGATAGACATCGAGCCAGATGATCAAGCCAACCGGGAGCAGACCCATCACAAGCACGGCGCCAAGATAAGCCAGGTATTGCGGCACCTGCATGGTGCCGGAGCGTGCTCCCAAAACCAGGAGCGGGATTTCTGCACTGTGATAGATCAGCCAGGCGGTGAGGCTCTGTGGCCGGGACAGGGCTTTCAAGACCATGAATCGGGATAGACCCGTTTCAAAAGGGATCATCGATTTGCCTGCAAGGAGCACAACCAGCCAGGCCAGATCAACCAGGACCAGGCCGCCGGCAAAAAGCACGCTTGCCTGTGCCAGCGGCTGACCCGTCAAGTCCATGCCAAAGCGGACTGACAGATAGATCGCAGTTCCCGCGGCAGCCATCAGGTTCATGGCCGCAAGGGCCAGGCTGATGTGATGGCGCCTGGGGCTTGTTTTGGCGCGATCAGGCTGGATTGAATTCACGCTCATCCCCTGTGGCAGCTTTCGTCAAAGAGTGGTACCGGATGCCCCGGCTGCCCAGTTCATCCCTGAACAAGCCTTCGACTGTTTGAACCAGCGACGCATAGTCCCCACTGTTGTCAATCAGGTGGTCAGCGATTGCCTGGTATTCGTCCCGGGTCATCTGCATCGCAATCCGGCGCCGGGCATCATCCTCGGCCATGCCGCGGCCAAGCAGGCGGCTGATGCGCACCTCTTCTTCTGCCCAGAGAACCCAGACCTGGTTGACTGAATCCAGAAAACCTTGCTTGACCGGAATCGGCACATCCAGCACGGCAGCCTTGACTTTCTTTTCCTTGAGTTTTTCGATCTGGCGCTGCATTTCTGCAATCACTTCGCGATGGATGATCTGGCTCAGCTGGTCCAGGGCCTTGCGGTCGGCAAAGACCTGGCGGGCCATTTTGGCGCGGTCCAGACCACCCTTGGCATCGAGCACCGAGCGGCCAAAAGCAGTCACGATCGGCTCGATGGCCAGGCCATCAGGGGCGGTCGCCTGGCGTGAGATTTCATCGGCATCGATGACGTTAAGGCCCGCTTGACGACACAGGTTGGCTACTGTTGTCTTACCACAGCCGATGCCGCCGGTGATTCCTATGATGAACATCTGTTGATTTTCTCCTTCATGTGCAGCGTAGGCGCAGCCGGGTTTGAAGCCACGGGTCCGCTGAGAGTTTGGTCTAGTCTTTGCACTCGCTCCAGCGCTGGCCCTGTTTGACCTCGGCGATCAAAGGCACCGAGAGCTCCAGGGCATCTTCCATAGCCTGCTTGAGCAAATCAGCTGCAGCAGCAGCCTCAGCCAGAGGGGCTTCGACGATCAGTTCGTCGTGAACCTGCAGGACGAGACGGGCCTTCAGACCTGCCTGGACAAACAAATTGCGGGCCCGGACCATAGCCATCTTGATCAAATCAGCAGCCGTGCCCTGGATCGGGGTATTCATCGCCGCCCGCTCCCCGAACTGGCGCAGGTTGCGGTTGGCTGACTGCAATTCCGGCAGGTATCGGCGCCGGCCAAACAAGGTTTCGACATAGCCCTGCTCATGAGCCTGTTTGACGATCTGGTCGAGATAGGCCCGGACCTGCGGATACTGGCTGTTGTAGCCAGCGATGTACTGATGGGCCTGTTTGACGGTGACACCGAGGTCACGGGCCAGGCCGAAATCACTGATGCCATAGACAATGCTGAAATTGACGGTCTTGGCCACGGAACGCTGGGCAGAAGTCACGTCCTGAGCCGAAACGCCAAAAATGTGGCAGGCCGTGTTGGTATGGATGTCTTCGTTCTCATTGAAAGCCTGCTGCATCGCCGGATCTTGGGCGAGGTGGGCCAGAAGGCGCAGTTCGATCTGCGAATAGTCCGCATCGAGCAAGACATGGCCAGGGGCTGCGATAAAAGCGGCCCGGATCCGGTTGCCCTGTTCGCTGCGGATCGGGATGTTCTGCAAGTTGGGTTCCGTACTGCTCAGGCGGCCGGTGGCAGTCAGGACCTGGTTGAAGGTCGTATGGACTCGGCCGTCTGACGGGTCAATGGCTTTCCGGAGGCCTTCGACAAAAGTCGAGCGCAACTTGGCCAGCAAGCGATGCTCGATGATCGGAGCAATCACCGGATGCTGGTCGATCAATCGCTCCAGCTCTTCCGAATCCGTCGAAAAGTTGCCCCCGCTGCGTTTTTTGCCAGTGGCCAGGCCGAGATGGTCAAACAGGATCGATCCCAGCTGTTTGGGAGACATCAGGTTGAACGTCTTGCCACTCAATTCATAAATCTGGGTCTGAAGCGTATCTATCCGTTTTTGCATGTCCTGAGCCAAGTCAGACAAAATCGCCTGGTCGATGGCAAAACCAGCCAGCTCCATTTCGGCCAGGACACCTGAAAGAGGCAATTCGACCTTGTAGGCCAGATGCTGGATCCCACGTTCGGCAATGGCCTGCTTCTGGGCCTTCCAGAGATCATGCAAGGCAGCGACCGCTGCTGGTGACTGTTCAAGCGTCCAGGTGACTGCTGTTTTATCGGAGAGGCTGCCGGGGTCAACTGAGTCCAGCGCCGCGAACAAGTCTTGCTGCCTGCTCTCTCCTGGTGGCGGAAAAGCACCAGCTGGATCCAGAACCGCATGGGGTTCCTGGAAAGGCCAGTTCTGGCCGGTCACCCGGGTGTAGAGGCGGGAAAAATCCGGCTTGCCATCGAGCTGGTTCAGCAGATAGGCTGCAACCAGCACGTCCCGGACCAGGCCGGGCAAGGCGGTCAAGCGAAAACTGCGCAAGGTCTTCTTGTAATCATAGGTCAGCGTCGGCAGCGCTTCCTGGCTCATGAGCGCCCAGGCCGCAGCCAGATCCTGGGCCGGAACGCTCCGAACCTGATACGGGTCTGAAGCGGGCACAGACCAGAGCAACTGACCGTCTGGTGCCAGGATAAAAGCCAGGCAACCATCGGACTGGCTTCTGACCGTCTGGATCGCAGCCTTGAAATCCGCGATCGATCCGTCTGAAAAAACAACCGTTGCCGCCTGCTCAAGGGAAGCTGGCAGGGGCTCTGAATCAAGGCCGAGCTTGGCGACCAGGCTGCGAAAATCGAGCCGGGCCAGCAATTCCAGCAAAGCCTGGCGATCCGGCCGGAGGGCCTTGAGCTCGGACAGGGAAACGGGCAATGGGACCGCACAGTCGATCTGGGACAACTGGTGGGACAGATAGGCCATCTCGCGATTCTCCACCAGTTTGGCAGCCAGGTTGGGCTTGATGTCAGAAAGATGTTCATAGATCTGGTCCAGGCTGCCAAATCGGGAGACCAGGTCCAGGGCACCCTTTTCACCGATGCCTTTGACGCCGGGGATGTTGTCAGACGGATCCCCCATGATCGCCTTGAGATCGACAAACTGCTCTGGCCCGATGCTGTAGCGCTCACGAACAGCTTGCGGGGTGTAGATCTGGACTTCGGTCTTGCCGGTCGTCGTCACAGGGTGCCAGATCGAGATGTGCTCATCGACGAGTTGGAAACTGTCTTTGTCTCCGGTCAGGATCGCCACTTCCTTGCCCTCAGACTCCGCCTGGCGAGCCAGTGTGCCCAGGATGTCATCAGCCTCAAACCCGGCCATTTCCACCCGGCCCACACCCATCAGGTCGAGAAGATCCTTCAGGATAGGCAGCTGGACGGCCAGATCGTCCGGCATGCCCTTGCGGGTGGCTTTGTAGCCGTCATACATCTGGTGGCGGAATGTCGGCTCCTTGCGGTCAAAGGCGGCCACGATCTGGTCGGGCCCATAGTCGGTCTTGAAGCGCAGGAACATGTTCAGGAAAGCATAGAGGGCACCGGTCGGGGTGCCATCCGGTGCGGTGAGGCGGTTGCGGCCGGCCAGGCCGAAAAAAGCCCGGTTGATCAGGCTGTTGCCATCGATCAGCATCAATTTTTCAGGCAAAGTCAGTTTCCTCCAAATTCAAGGATCAGGTAGTGGCAGTCGGGTTGCTCCAGCATCTGCCAGGCAGGGCCGGATTCGGTACCAAGCCAGTCCGAGAGCAGTTGCCTGGCCTCGACTGAGGATGCGATGACAAGGCTCACCTGGGGTGCCAGGTCTGAAAGGGCAGCAGGGATCACTTCGGCCGGATCCTCATCCGCTGCGATGGGCCAGGCCGCAACCAGGCGGTCAGGTTCGACCCAGATCGCAGAGCGGGCATCTGGCAGGATCTCGCCGGCCAGAACTGGCACATCCGGGGCAGATTGGCGCGAGACCGGCAGAACAAAATCCTGCGCAATCGCATACCAGGTCTGCACGGCAGCCGTGAAAAGCCTGGCCTCGGCAATCTGGCCGTCCCCCGGATCTGTTTCCGGCAGGCCTTTGGCGTTCTCAGCCGCACCGGCAGCCGTGACATCCGGTGCCAGGGCTGCTTCCGGCATGGCCGCGTCTGAGGCCTGGCCGGCCTGTGCTGCTGCCAGGGTCTCCTGGAGGGTGGTGGTGGAGCGCGCTGGTTGATTGGCCAGGGTATACACCGACCAGACGCCGGCCAAAAGGATGAGGGACGCTGCAACCAGGCCGAAACGGCGCAGCTGGGCTGGTTTTTGCCACCAGTGGGTTTGGAAAGGAGCCGACTGATGGGGGGATTTGCGGGTTTCCTGGCGGATGGTCGCAAGCAGGCGCGTCGAAAATTCCGGTGTCGGGTCTGATGCCGGGATCTGCTGCCGGGCCATCATTCGGTAGGGCAGCCAGCGACGCAAGTGCTCCAATTCATCCCGGCAGGATGCACAGCTATCCAGAATCGCCTCCAGCTGTGCTTTCTCCTGGCCCTGGACTTGGTTATCCAGATAACGGAGCAGTAGTTCTTCGCTCAGGCTTGTTTGTGTGCGGCGTTTCAAACGGAGCATCCCTACACCTCCCTTCCGCGCTTTGGACGGGAAAGCGTCTGGATTTGTTCCGGCTGGCCAAAGGAAGACCTGGCGCTTGGCTCGAGGCTCCTCATGATCTGGTTTCTGGCCCGAAACAGGCGCGACTTGACCGTGCCCTCGGAAAGACCCAGCCGGCTGGCAATTTCTTCGTAGGAGAGGCCCTGGAGGTCGCGCAGGATCAGGACCTCGCGCATGGCTGGCTTGAGCTGGCCGATCTGGTACAGGAGGGTGCGGCCAAGCTCATGGTTGATCGCCTGCTCATCGGGCAGTGGGTTTTTGTCCGGCAGCTGGATGAACACATCGCCTTCTTCGTTTTCCTGGTCAATCGAGGTGGTTGGATGGCTCTTTTTGCTGCGCTGCAAGTCGTGGCAGACGTTGACAGCGATCCGGTAGATCCAGGTGTAGAAAGATGACCGCCCCTGGTAGAGGGACAGGGAGCGATAGGCCTTGAGAAAGGTCTCCTGGGTGCAATCCTCTGCATCGGCGCGGTTGCCGAGAAGGCCGAGGCAGACATTGAAAATACGCGCCAGATGGCTTTGCACCAGCTGGCCAAACGCATCGCCGTCACCATTTTGCGCTTGATCGATCCATTCTTTTTCTTTGTTGGCAAACATACCGTCATTATATCATTTCATCCTCTCCTGAGGGCATTTCTTTCCAGCTCCGGATGGTATAATAAAGCCTGCCGGGAGGTCTCTATGCTGAAACGTTTTTCTATTTCCCGTGAAGAAATCATGCCCAAGTACGGCATGCCTCTGGACAGTGCCACTTTGAATGACTTGGGTGCAGCCATTTATTCAATCGTTTTTGGCATGGCGTATTTCATCATTACCGGCTATCCGGGCGCTTCCCCGCTGTTCACCTCCTTTCTCAAGGATTATCTGGGCCTCAGTGACAGTGCCTATGGCCTGATCCTGACCTTGCCCTTCATCACCGTCCTGATCCAGGTGCCCTTTACGATTTATGTGGCCCGGCATGGCCGGATCAAGCAGTCCTTCCTGCTGGCCGGCGCTTTGGCCAAGGTCACTTTCCTGACGCTCGCGTTCCTGCCGATCCTGGGCAATCGCCTCGATAGCCAGGCGGCCTTCCTGGTCGTGGTGGTCACGATCATTCTGACCTCCACATTCAACTGGATCGCTGATTCAGCGATCAACACCTGGTTTGGCTCGCTGATCCCGACCGAGATCAAAGGCCGCTACTTTTCCACGCGCCAGATGATTTTCACCATCGCCATGCTGTTCTACGCCCTGACGATGTCCCAGCTGCTCCAGATCCTCCGCGACTGGCGCTGGAAGTACACCCTGTTTTTTGGTCTGGCCGTCTTGTTCGGCCTCATCGACATCCTGTTCTACACCAAGGTCCGGCCCCCGGAAAAAGCCTACATGCCCTGGTTTCACACCAGTCCGGAGCAAAAGCGCCA
Organism: Eubacteriales bacterium; assembly: GCA_028684955.1. Taxonomy (GTDB): domain Bacteria; phylum Bacillota; class Clostridia; order Saccharofermentanales; family UBA5734; genus UBA5734. The sequence goes on along the minus strand of JAQUEY010000001.1, from coordinate 4,110 downwards.
GACCTTCACCATGCGCCAATTCCTGATGCCCTTGCGCGATACCCGCTACCGCGCCTACCTGCTGTTCACTATCAGCTGGAGTTTCTCGATGCAGATCTCCGGCCCCTACTACAATGTCTACATGTTCAACGATCTGAAATTCACCCTCGGCCAGATGACGCTATTAAGCCAGATTATCCCCGCCATTGCCACGATCCTTTTTTTGCGCCGGATCGGACGGGCCTTCGACCACTATGGGTTTAAACCGATCCTGATCCTGTCCTGTGGGGTGTCCCTGGTCTTGCCCGTCACCTGGATGTTCGCCACCGTCGATTCCAACTGGTTTGTCTACGTGTCCAATGTCCTGTCCGGTATCTTCAACATCGGGATTGACCTGGCGATCATGAGCCTGGCCATATTCCTGGCTCCGCATGCTGAGCGCAGTGCCTATCTGGCCATGAAAAGCATCTCCATGGCTCTTCTGGGTTTTGTGCCGGCGATTCTGATCGGCGGGTTCCTGTCCGATCTGCTGCGACCGGTTCTGCTGGAAGCCCGTCTGCCGTTTTTAGGCGGACAGGTCTTGAACCCCTTCCATGTCCTGCTCGTGCTTTCTTTCTTTCTGAGGCTCTTGACCCTCCTGGTCTTTGCCCGCCGTTTGCATGAACCGACAGCCATGTCCTTCTTTGCATTCGTGGCCCATGCCAATGCCACCCATCTGGCCCAGGTGCGCCGCCACCGGGTCCTGCTACGCGAAAAAAGGCGCCGTCTCAGACAGCACCTTCATCCCAGGAAAAAATAAGGTGTGTGCGGGGACCATCTGGATGTCAGGTGGTCCCCGTTTTTTCGGATCGGATTAGAATCAGACCTCGGCCACCAGTTCGATCTCGATCCGGGCGGATTTGGGCAGTCCTGCCACCTGGAAGGTGGACCGGGCAGGCTTGTGATCACCAAAAAAATCACCGTACAAGCCATTTACGACAGCAAAATCGGAAAGATCGGCCAGGAAAATGGTTGTCTTGACGACTTTGTCGGGGCTGGAACCAGCCTGTTCGAGAACAGCAGCGAGATTGTCAAGCACCTGGCGGGTCTGGGACTCGATGTCCTCCCCTGCCATTTCACTGCTGACCGGGTCGAGGCCGATCTGGCCGGAGGTAAACAGCAGTCCATTACTGATCACGGCCTGGGCGTATGGCCCGATGGGCTGGGGTGCATTGAGGGTGTAGATTGTTTTCATCAAAAGTTGTCCTCCGCGAAATGATTGGGTTTGAGTTTCCTGCTGGCAGGGTCGGTGATGTGGACTTCCACCGGCAGCCGGTGCTGGTGGAAAGCTGTCGAGATCATCAGCTTGATCCTGTTCAGCTGGTTGACCTCGCTGGCTCCGGGATCATAATCGATCGCAACAATATTGGAATCCTTGAACTGGCGCCGCAGCTCCTTGATCATGCCTTTACCAGTCACATGGTTGGGCAGGCAGGCAAAAGGCTGGGCACAAATGACATTGGGCGCCCCACTTTCGATCAGCTCAATCATCTCAGCGGTCAAAAACCATCCTTCACCGGAGCTGTTGCCAAGTGACAGGACCTGTTTCGCCTTTTCACCCAGTTCATGGATGGAGACGGGCGGAGAGAATTTACCGTTGGTTTTCTGGAGCGCCTTGACCATCGGGCGGCGGTACATCTCCAGCACGCGAACCAAGGTATCGCCGACCAGGGCGGATTTGGCACTCGTCCCGAGCTGTTCGTGATTCCAGCGGGCATTGGAGAACGAATAGAGGAAAAAGTCCAGAAGTCCTGGCAGGACGGCCTCACATCCTTCTGATTCGACCACGCCGATGACATTGTTGTTGGCATCGGGATGGAACTTGACCAGAATTTCGCCGACAATGCCGACCCGCGGTTTGTCACGTTCCGGCCGGATCGGCAACGCATCGAACTGCTCTACGATCGTCTCGATCAAACCTTTGTAGGACACTTTCCGGTCCAGCAGGGGCGAGTAGCCGTCATTGAGGAACCATTCACGTGTCACCTGGTCCCAGTACTGGTACAAGGCATTGGCACTGTGCATGTTCACCTCATAGGGGCGGACCCTAAGGAGGACAATCTGCAGCAGGTCGCCCAGCACCAAGGCTTGAGCTGCCTGGTTGAGCAGCTTGGGTGAGAGGGTGAAGCCGGGATTCTTTTCGATCCCGCCAGCACTCAGGGCGATGACAGGAACTTGGGGGAATCCCGCCTCGCGCAAAGCTTTCCTGAGGAAGGCGACATAGTTTGTCGCGCGGCAGCCACCACCGGTCTGGGTGATCAGGACCGAGCAATTATCCGGATCGTATTCACCTGCCAGCAGGGCATTGACCAGTTGGCCGACGACCAGGATCGACGGATAGCACGCGTCGTTATTGACAAACTTCAGGCCCGTCTCGATGTCTTCGCTGGAGGCATTTTCCAGGATGCGGGTGCGGTAGCCATTGCGATTGAAAACGGCTTCGATCATGCGGAAATGGATCGGGGACAGCTGGGGCGCGAGGATGGTGTGGTTCTTCTTCATCTCCCGGGTAAAGGGAATGCGTTCGATCACGTGGGAAGCCAGGCCCACTTTGCGCGGTCCGTTCTTCTCCCGTTCATCCATCGCGGCTTTGAGCGAACGCAATCGGATCCTGGCCGCGCCAAGATTACTGACCTCGTCGATCTTGAGCAAGGTGTAGGTCTTGCCCTTGGCGGTCAGGATTTCCTGGACTTGGTCTGAAGTGACGGCATCAAGACCACAGCCAAAAGACGTCAGCTGGACCAGCTCCAGGCGGGGCTGGCTGGCGACAAACGCAGCTGCCTCGTAAAGACGCGAATGATACGCCCACTGGTCAACCACCCGCAGGGGCCGCTCCAAGTCACCGAGGCCAGCAACACTGTCCTCGGTCAGGACGGCCAGGCCCAGTGTGTTGATCATTTGGGGGATGCCGTGATGGATTTCCGGATCCACGTGATACGGACGTCCTGACAGGACAACACCTTTACAATCATGTTCCTCGATGAATTTCAGCGTTTCCTGACCCTTGGCCCGGATGTCTGCCTTGACCCGCTCGAGTTCGGCAAACCCTTGGGTCAGGGCGGACTTGACCTCCTGACTACTGACGTTCCATTCTGCAAAAACATCGGTCAGGCGCTGGGCCAGCTTATCTTTGTTATGAAGGGACAGGAATGGATTGATCAGCCGGACACTGTATTCTGTAAGTTTCTCGACATTGGTCCGGATGACCTCCGGATAGCTGACAACAATCGGACAATTATAGTGGTTGTTGGCCGCGGTATATTCCAGCTGCTCATAAGTGATGTCCGGATAGAAAATCTGGCGGATCCCCTTCTCGATCAGATCGGTGACATGGCCATGAGCCAGTTTGGCCGGATAGCAGACACTCTCCGACGGAATGGAGTCCATGCCTTTTTCAAACAACTTGTGGTTGGATCGTCCGGACAGGACAACCCGAAAACCAAGCTCGGTCAGGAAGGTATGCCAGAGCGGGTAATTTTCAAACAGGTTGAGGGTGCGGGGAATACCAATCACGCCGCGGGGTGCTTGGTCCAGGGGCAACGGTGCGTAGCCGAAGATCCGCTTGTATTTGTAATCAAACAGGTTCGGCAGAACGACCTTGTGGATCTCCTCGCCTGCCCCGCGTTCGCAGCGGTTGCCGGACACATAACGTTCACCATTGGAGAAACGCGAAATCGTCAGCTGGCAGTGGTTGGTGCACAATTCGCAATGGGTCAGCTCAGTCTGGACATCAAAGGCTGCCAGCTCCTTGGCCGCCATCAGGCTGGTTGCCTGGCCGGCAAAGCGTTCACGCGCAATCAGGGCGGCGCCATAGGCACCCATCAGGCCGGCAATATTGGGCCGGATGACTTCACGTCCGGCGACCTGTTCAAAGCAGCGCAAAATGGCATCGTTGAGGAAGGTGCCACCCTGGACGACCACTTTCTGGCCGAGCTGGGACGGATCCTTGATCTTGATCACCTTGTAGAGGGCGTTGCGTACGACCGAGTAAGACAAGCCGGCGGAAATGTCACCAACGCTGGCGCCCTCTTTCTGGGCCTGTTTGACACGCGAATTCATGAAAACGGTGCAGCGCGTGCCCAGGTCGACCGG
>JAQUEY010000107.1 GCA_028684955.1 Eubacteriales bacterium | reverse complement strand
GACTTCAACAACGACCGCATCCTGCTCGGTCCGTTCGAGTACCTCTGGATCAAAGGTCACGCTTAACCGATGCTGCAGCCTCCGGAGCAACCAGAGCAGCCACCGCTGCAACTGCTGAATTCCTCGTCATCCGGGTCACCGTAGAGCACATCGAGAAAGCTGTCGTCGGCTTCTTGCTGTTCCTGTGCGGTGGCCTGGCTGGATGAGGCCGGGTGATGGTCATGATCGCCGCCCGATAGACGCGAGGGCCGCTTGGCCCACAGTTCCTGCAAGCTGGTGGCTTGTTTGAACAAGCTTGCGATCTGGGCATCGGGCTTCGCATAGACAATCGGCAGGTTATCTTCGCCCAGCTCCGGACGGACCGGTCGAATCAGTGCATCTGGGTCGACCACGGCAAACTCTGCCGGAGCCTGCTCGAGGGGAGACCGTCTGGTTGAATCCGGTGTATAGCTGGCATCGAGTCGCACCCAGCCTCCAAGTGATTCCAGATAGACAGCATTCAGTGCATGGAGCACCAGAGGTCCATCCACTGTTTCCCGCAGATATTGGTAAACAAAACCGGTCGTGATGCCATTCTTACGCAGAAGGGCTGCGATCAAGTTGGCCTTGCTGTAACAGGTTCCTTCCTTTTCGTTCAGCACCTCGGATGCACGCCAGGTCATTTTGCCGGAAGTTGTCGGCGTGGAATTTTTGATCTTGTCACGGACATATTCGTAAGTCAGCTGAACCAGGGCGGTTTCCGGATCGGACCAGAGGGCTCCGTCCGGATTGTCCAGCTGGCTGGACAAGCGGCCCATCAGGTGCTCGGCAACAAAGCTCACGCGCGGCTCGTCCGCATTCACGGGTGACTGGGCGGCCAGATAGTCTTCATAGGGGCAGTTTTCCCGGATCAATTGCATGGTGGTTTCTCTCCTTTTTTCAGGGCATACCTGTATACGTGTCTTGATGTTCGACGTCAAAATAGGTTTTACGGAAAGGATCAATGTAAAGGCTGATCGATCCGATTCCTTCTGGCGCCTCTGTCTGGAAAATAAAATGGATGGTCAGGCGGCCCTTGTGCAGACCCACCCGAAAATCAGGTTCATCGGCATTGATGATCGCCGGGTCATTGCCGGTTGCGTCCAGGGCCATGGCCAGATAGCGGTCCGCGTCGAGATAGGTGCGGAAAAACAAGCTGTAGCCAGCCAAAGCCAGGACCAATGCCAGTGCCAGGATCGTCAATCGCCTTTGCCATGCCCATTCCATGACTCCATTGTATTTTCCAGCAGGGCAAATGCAAGACTCAACCGTTACTCAAGGTGATTATGTGACCGAAAGAGCTCTTTTTCTTGTGCTATAATCCTGCCAGGAAACATATCTGCCTGCGATTGCCTGCCCTGTGCGGCCGTTGCCACCATCCAATGAGGGAACCCATCCATGGCCAAAGATGAACTTGTCTTGCTATACCAGCTCGATGCCACCAGCGAAAAAGGTCTGAAAATCAGAGAGATTCTATCTCGTCTCAATATCCGGGCCAAGACGGTCAGCCATGCCATGCTCAGCCAGACCATCGGCCACCTGGCTGATCTGCCCGGCCACGCACCCCATCCTTCGGAATACAACGGCGAGCCGATCCCGGACGAAGTCCTGCTGATGAAAGATCTCAGCGACACCCGCATCGACCGGCTACTCAAGGATTTTCGTGAAAATGGAGTCAGCCGGATCGACCTCAAAGCAGTCGTCACGCCCCACAACCAGAAATGGACCCTGCTCGACCTCATCACTGAGCTGCGCCAGGAGCATGCTGTCATGGGACGATTCAACCAGTTGCACCAGTCTGTCCAGATGGCCGATCGCCTGCTGGCCGGTGACACCGCCAGTGATTCTGCGGGAGCACCTGTGGTCGCAGTGCTCACTCCAGCCAGCCAGAATCTGTCAGCAGCTGTCCGGGAAGCCCGCGCCCTGCTCAGCACCAGAGAACTCCCCGAGATGGATCAGATCGATGCCATCCTGGCCCGTTTGAAAACCGCTCTGGCCGACTATCAGGCCCAGAAAAACTGAATAAATGTAAAAGGAAAGATCACTATCATGGAAAACGCCTCTTCAGTCATTGACTTGACCCAGTCAGCCGCAGACATTGAGCTTGCATTCGCCCGGGAGTCCCGCCTGCTTGTCCATTTCAGTTCACCGACCTGCTCGGTCTGCCACTCCACACTGCCTCAGCTGATCCAAGTCGCACAGGATCACCAGGTACCCGTAGTCGACATCAACATCGACACACACCCGGAAGTCGCCGCCCAGCGTCTGGTCTTCACCGTGCCGACCATTCTGGTTCTCGCCGAAGGCAAGGAAATGCTGCGCGAAAGCCGGTTCATCGGCTATGACCGGATCGACCGCCTTTTGGGCTTGATGGCCGAAGACTGATCCTCCAGACAGCCAGAACAGTCAAGACCGTGAAAGTCCCTGGGGATTTCACGGTCTTTTCATTTGGATCCCTTGGTCATTCGTTGACTCATTCCCAGTCCAGCAGGCGTTGCTGGCCGGACAGTTGCTGGACCTCAGTGATGTCCTGGCTGACCTCGAGCACACCCAGGTAGGCGCCGGCTTCATCTCGAACCGCAAAATACTCGATCAGGACTTTCCTGCCCTTGAGATCGATCCAGAAGCGGGCGCTATCGCGTCGTCCCTCACGGAATTCCGTGATGATTTTCTCGACCACATGGACACTGGCTGGTGGGTGGCAGCGATCCACATCACGGCCGATCACCGCTGGTGAGCGAGGGAATATCCGGTCTTTGGGCCGTGTGAAGTAGGCAACTTTGTTGTCGGCATCGACAAATGACAAATCTACTGGCAACGCATTGAAAAGGGCGGCGGCCTGCCGGGCGGTCAAATTTCCCGTGGGTGTTTTCAGGAAGGTCTCGCTTGCAGCACCAAAACTGCTGGCAGAAGGGAAGCCAGGCAACTCGGGTGTCGTTTGGCCCTGACCGGCCAGTGACTCTCTCGACTCGAAGATTGTGAAATATGCCTGATACTGGTCGCGGGGCAATAAGGCAGGCTCATAGTCTCGAGCCTGATCCAGCATGTCTGTCCACTCCGGTTCTGAGAACAAGGCCGTCGCTAGAGGAAATAAAATCCACTGCTCTTTGTTCACCAAACCTTGCAGGGCAAAGAACATCCGGCCAAGATCGACACGAATCGCCGGGGCTGGTGCCTGAGGGTTCTGCAGGCTGGCCAGCGTTTGCTTGATGGTCAAGCGCGCATGGTCGTGCAAAGCCCACAGGATGGCCAGGCCATGAAATCGTTCCTGCTTTTTTTCCAGAAGAGGGAACAGGATGTTCTGGATTTTCTCGTAATGGCTGGCAATCTGGGAAAGCTCTTGGACTGCTGCCAGCAGCTCATTGCGGTGGTCAGCCAGAGCCTCCTTCCATGCCAGCAGCTGGTTGCGGATCACCCCCAGGCGCTGTTCGAGCGCAAAGTTTTCAGCGGTCAGCAGATGAAGAAACGTGCCGGGTGCCGGCTGAGGGAAGATTTGGCCCCGCAAGGCATGTCCGACCGCGTTAATCACCTTGTCCAGATACAGGAAAATCTGTTCTGGTGTCTGGCCGGATAGAAGCTGGCCATGGAACAGTTCCATCAGCTCCAGGGGGGTGACGGACTCCAGATCGGACTGATGGCGGCGGAACAGGTCCTGACCTTGGGTCGCAGGGCCTGACAGGCTGGACAGACCGGAAAGGTAGTCCCTGAGCCGTTCGACTCGTTCCGGGTCATAGGCAGTGGCCGGGCCCGCGATCATCCCCGGCCTCGCTCATAGGGGGTCGGATAAGGCAGTTCGGACTGGCGAGTCCGGCCATCCTGGTTGATCACCCAATAGGGATTTCTCAGCAGCTCACGGCCCAGGGCAACCAGATCCGAACGGTCGTTGCCGAGGATCTCCTCAACCTGCTCGAGGCGGGTGACCAGTCCGACTGCAATGGTCGGGATCTGGCAATGTTTGCGGATCGCATCGGCATAGCTGACCTGATAACCCGGGTAGATCTGGATCGGGGTCTCCAGCAGGCCGCCCGTGCTAACGTGAACCAGATCGGCGAGGTCTTTGACAGCATCGACAATGCGGCACGCTTCGTCGAGGTCGATCCCCCCCGCTGCATGATCAGCAGCAGAAATGCGCAACAGGACCGGCCGGTCACTCGGCCAGACCTCATGGACCGCAGCAAGGACTTCGCGCAGCAGGCGGGTCCGGTTTGCAGTCGATCCGCCATAGGTATCGGTACGCTGATTGGTCAGGGGTGAAAGGAATTCATGGAGCAGATAACCGTGTGCGGCATGGATTTCGACGGCATCAAACCCGGCAGCCAGCGCGCGCCTGGCTGCATCCTGGAAAGCTTGCACGATACCAGGAATCTCGTCCAGTGTCAAAGCATGGGGCATGCGGTAGTCTTGAGCAAACGCGAGCGCACTGGGGGCGACAATCACAGGGTCACTCGAGGTGCATTTGCGTCCGGCATGGGCTAGCTGGATGGCCGTCTGGGCACCGAAAGCGTGGATCAAGTCTGTGAGGCCTTTCATGCCTTCGATCTGGCTGTCTTCCCACAGGCCAAGGTCCTGGCTCGAGATCCGGCCATTGGATGTGACAGCTGTGGCTTCGACAATGATCAGGCCAACTCCGCCCAGCGCCCGAGTCGGATAGTGCAGGCGATGGAAGTCCTTGACCATGCCGCTTTCATCGCTGGAAAACATGCACATCGGTGGCATGACAATCCGGTTTTTCAAATTCATATTTTTCAACTTAAACGGGGAATACGTCAGCAGGGGCATAGGTACACGGTCCTCCAAGGTTTCGTTTTTTCCATTGTAACCCAGTTTTCGACCGGACGTCTGTCAATACGTTACCACTTGCAGGACTTGACAAGTTCATTTCCCAGTGGACATAATGACGCTGTCGGTCGCAAGTCGGCTGACAGAGATACATTTTGGACCGGGGAGCCGCCAGGCTGAGAGGGAGCATCACGCTTCGACCCGTAGAACCTGATCTGGATCATGCCAGCGAAGGAAGTCTGCACTTGACACTCCTGTTTTTGGGAATGGCAAAGTCCGGCGATTCGCGGCCGGGCTTTTTTTATTGGCCGGCCGACGGTCCAAAACCTGATCGTACCCGTTGCCTCCGGCAAGGATGACAACTGGGCCTAAGGGGAGGACCGCGCCATGGAACTGCCAGATTTTGCCCGTCTGCTCGATGCCAATCTCAACCGAGTCTGTGAAGGACTGCGCGTCCTGGAAGATTATTTTCGCTTTGCAGTGCCGGATCCCGAGCTGGCCACACGCTGTAAAAGTCTGCGTCACCGGGTGCGTCATGAACCGGGCCGCCTGAAGCCGGATTTGCCGGACCTGCTGTGGACTTGTCGTGATGCCGTATCTGATTGCGGTCCAGCGATGTCCCTGCGGTTGCAGCACCAGGGTGAGATTGCGCACCAGCACTCGACCATCCGGGATTTGCTCATGGCCAATTGCAAACGGATCCAGGAAGGCTTGCGGTCCTTGGCCGAGGCTGGCCGCATGCTTGACCAGTCAGACCTGGCTCGTTTTTTCGAGGACATGCGCTACCAGACCTATGCGTTGGAGTCAGACTGCCTGGCGGCAATTGCCAATGAACCGCGTACCAGGCTGGCGGCAGCTTTGCGTGGCCTGTATGGCATGGCTTCGCCTGACCCTGCCACAGGCCGGTCTGCCCTGGCCATTGGCCTCGACCTGCTCACAGCCGGCGTTTCAGTCCTGCAGTACCGCAACAAGACAGCTGACACCGTTGACCAGCTCGCTGACTGCCAGGTGTTGGCTGCCGCCTGTCATGAGCAGGGCGCGATCCTGATCGTCAATGATCGAATCGATATTGCCCTGACCTCAGGCGCTGATGGCGTCCACCTCGGCCAGGAAGACCTGCCTGTTGGTGTCGCCCGCCAGCTGGCTGTGAAAGTCCGCCCGGGCCAGCCGTTCTGGATCGGCCAGTCCACTCATAACCTGGAACAAGCCCGCGCTGCAGCTGCTGCCGGTTGCGACTACATCGGAGTCGGTCCTGTCTTTGCCACTACAACCAAGGCGGATTTGCGGGTACCTGTCGCGGGGCTCGAGTATGTCCGCTGGTCAGCCACGGCTCTTGATCTGCCACACGTGGCGATTGGCGGAATCGGTCCAGGCAATTTTGAGCAGGTCATCGCGGCTGGCGCCCGTTGCTGCGCCATGATCAGCGCCATCAACCAGCAGCCAGACCTTGTGACCTCAGCTCAGCAAATCCAGCGGCAGATGCTTGCCTTGCTTTGAAAAAACGGAATCGTGCGGCCGTTTTCCGCACCATGATCTGAACAGGAGGATCCATGAACTCGAAAACTTCCCCCAACTGGACCACCCAAATGGACGCGGCCAGGCACGGCATCGTCACACGCCAGATGATCGCGGCAGCAGAAAGAGAAGGGCTGGCACCGGACACCATCCGGGACCGGATTGCAGCCGGGACCGTCTGCCTGCCGGCCAATCGTAACCACGCCTCGCTCTCTGGCTGTGCAATCGGCCAGGGGCTCAAGACCAAGGTCAATGTCAATCTCGGTATCTCGGCTGACCTGTGCCAGTATGAACAAGAACAGGAAAAGGTCCGTACCGCCCTCGCCCTCAAGGCCGATGCGATCATGGACCTGTCATCAGCCTGCCAGACGGTCGCTTTCCGGCGCTGGCTGATCGAAACCTCCCCGGCCATGATCGGGACCGTTCCCATGTATGACGCCATTGGCTTTCTGGACAAGGACCTCCAGGAAATCACGGCTGAGGAATTCCTCAGTGTCGTCGAAGCACACGCCAGAGACGGTGTTGACTTCATCACCATCCATGCCGGTCTCAATCGTGCCACTGCCGGTCGCTTTCGCAGCAACCCGCGTGTGACCCACATCGTGTCGCGCGGCGGATCCCTGCTCTATGCCTGGATGGAACTGACCGGACAGGAAAACCCCTTTTATGAACACTTCGACCGCCTGCTGGATATTTGCGAAACCTACGATGTGACGCTCAGCCTCGGGGATGCCTGCCGGCCGGGCAGCATCGCCGATGCCACCGATGCGTCCCAGATCGAAGAACTGATCACCTTAGGTGAACTAACTCGCCGGGCCTGGGCCCGCAATGTCCAGGTCATGATCGAGGGACCTGGACATATGACGTTGAATGAAATCCCTGCCAACATGCTGCTGCAGAAAAAGCTCTGCCATGGTGCGCCTTTTTATGTGCTCGGGCCACTTGTCACCGATATCGCCCCGGGATACGACCACATCACCAGCGCCATCGGAGGTGCCATCGCGGCAGCCAGCGGGGCTGACTTCCTCTGTTACGTCACACCAGCCGAACACCTGCGCCTGCCGGATCAGGATGACATGAAAGAAGGCATCCTTGCTGCCCGGATCGCTGCCCACGCCGCTGATCTTGCCAAAGGCATTCCGGGCGCGGCTGACTGGGACCGGGCCATGAGCCAGGCCCGCCAGGCTGTCGACTGGCAGACCATGTACAGCCTGGCCATCGACCCGGACAAAGCGCGCCGCATGCATGAGAGCGCACTGCCAGCAGAGGAAGGGACCTGTACGATGTGCGGCAAACTCTGTTCCATGCGCAACATGAACCAGATCATGGGTGGTCAGTCGATCCGCCTGCACGAATCCATCCAGAAAGGATAAACACATGAACATCCAAACGACTTCCTTGAACTTGAAGAAACTGACACTCTCCGCCGTTCTGATCGCTCTGGGAACCGCAGGATCCTTCCTGCCGTTCATGACATTTCCGATCGGTCCCAGCCGCTGCGCACCGCTGCAGCACCTGATCAATGTGCTCGGAGCGATTCTGCTCGGCCCCGGCTATGCGCTGGCCAATGCCTTCCTGATCTCCCTGCTGCGCAATTTTTTCGGGGTCGGCTCC
>JAQUEY010000014.1 GCA_028684955.1 Eubacteriales bacterium | reverse complement strand
GTCGACGATCTTGCCCTCCTTGTAGGCGACGACCCGGTTATAGCGGCCGTCCCGCAGACACTCGACGGCGTGCAGGCCCATCAGGCTGGCCATCTGGCGGTCGCGCAGGGTCGGGCTGCCACCCCGCTGGAGGTGGCCGAGAATGGTCGCGCGGGACTCGATCCCGGTCAAGGTTTCGATCTGGTGGGCGATTTCGTCAGCTTTGGCTGCGCCTTCAGCCACTACGACGATGTAGTGATGCTTGCCGCGATTACGACCATCGAGGACAGCCTTGAGCACGTCTTTGTTGAAGTCAAAAGGTTTCTCAGGAATCAGGACAACTTCGGCGCCGGTCGCGATGCCCACGTTGAGGGCGATGTATCCGGCAGCCCGGCCCATGACCTCAATGACGCTGCAGCGCTCATGAGAAGATGCAGTGTCGCGTAATTTGTCGATGGCTTCCATGGCGGTGTTCATGGCTGTATCGTAGCCAATCGTGTAATCCGAGCAGGCAATGTCATTGTCGATCGTGCCGGGCAGGCCGATGACAGGGACGCCTTTGCGGGCCAGTTCACGAGCGCCCTTGAATGTTCCGTCGCCGCCGATTGTTATGATGGCGTCGAGGTTGAACACTTTGATCATCTCGATGGCCCTGTTGACACCCTCTTCGGAATTAAAAGTCTTGGAACGGGCTGTCATCAGAAAAGTGCCGCCACGCTGGAGTTTTTCGGAAACGGAGGAACGGTTGAGTTCTTCGATGTCACCACGCCAGAGGCCATGGTAGCCGCGCCGGATGCCAAAGACCCGATAACCGTAGAAAAGACCGGTCCGGGTGACTGCACGGATGGCTGCATTCATCCCTGGGGCGTCGCCCCCGCTGGTCAGGACGCCAATGTTCCGAATGACCTTCTGTTCTTCCATGGATTTGCATCTCCTTGATCCATCAGTTGCAAAAATGAAACCCTGATGCCGTCAGGCACAGATGAATTTATTATAGCAAGGCAAGATTGGGCATGCCATATCTGCGGGCAATTTCCTGCAAGATTTTATCGTCAGGCTCGATCCAGCAATCAGCTGGCAGCTCATGGCCCGTCCGGCTGGTGCCCAGGTAGACTTTGACTCGCATCGGGCCATTGAAAAACCGGAGCATGGCCAGGAGGCGTTTGTAACCGGGATCGTCTTTTTCACCCCAATAACGGATCGCCAGGGTCCGGGTGGCGGCACCGCTGCTGGAAGCAGCTGCAACCGGGCGACTGTCCCGGCTGGCTGTACGACCAGATGCTGGACCGTTTGAGCCGCGATCGCTGGCAGAACTGTTTACCGGGCCAAAATACCGGTCGAAGTCTGGTGGGCGGCGGGTCAGGTCGGGGGTCAAAGGCAGCGCCAGTTCCGCGATGAATTTGGGGGTGTCATCGTCGCGCAGGCTCAGCCGGCCGCCCAGGAGGACGGGCTGGCCTTCCTGGAGCAAGCCACCATACTGGGCAAAAACGCGCGGGAACACCAGCACTTCACAGGTGCCAGCCAGGTCTTCAAAGGTCAGGATGGCCATCGCTTCTTTGTTGCGGGTTGTGCGTGCCTTGCGAGCCACGACCAGGCCAGCAAAAATCGCTTTGTCCTGGTCTTTGGCATTGAGGGCCAGCGTACCGATTTCTTCGTCACCCTCATGCTGCTGGAGGGCACTGCTGTCGTGGGTGGCCAGGGCATTGATCGCGGTACGGTATTCGTCGAGCGGGTGTCCAGTCACGTAGAGTCCGAGCATCTCCTTCTCCATCGCGAGCAGATCTGCCGGGCCAAATTCCGGCAAAGCTGGATAGTTCGGTTCGGCTTCGGTGTTGTCGGTTGCAGTCGCGTCCATGGCAAACAGGCTGATCTGGCCTTCCATGCTTTGGCGACGAGCATTCTGCAGCTGAGTCATGAAGGGGTCGAGCACGGCGACCAATTGGGATCGCGCAAGGCCAAAGCCATCAAAGGCCGACGCACGGACCAGGCTCTCGATCATTTTACGGTTGAGGTCAGACGCACTGGCCCGACGCAGGAAATCGCCATAGGTGGTGTATGGTCCATTGGCCGTCCGGTCCTCCAGGACCGTCCGGATCGCCGCTTCACCGACGTTTTTTACAGCCGCCAGAGAAAAGCGGATCTTGCCGTTTTCGGTGGTGAAACGAGCCTGGCTGGCATTGATGTCCGGCGGCAGGACTGCAATGCCCAGTTTACGACAGACCCGGACATAGGCGGCAGCCTGGCCCAGGTTGCCGAGGTAGCTGTTGAGCATGGCAGCCATGAATTCGACCGGATAATAATACTTGAGCCAAGCGGTGTAATAGGCGACGACCGCATAGGCGGCAGCGTGTGATTTGTTGAAGGCATAGCCAGCAAAGGCCATGACATCGTCGAAGATCTTTTCGGCCGTCTCGAGATCGACGCCGCGCGCGACAGCACCCGCAACTTCATTGCCTTTTTCATCGACACCGCCGTACAGGAACAAGGTTTTGTACTTGGCCATCTCAGCCGGCTTTTTCTTGGACATGGCGCGGCGGACATTGTCGGACTGGCCCATCGAGAAACCAGCCAGATCGCGTACGATCTGCATGACCTGTTCCTGGTAGACGATGCAGCCGTAAGTCACGTTGAGAATCGGCTCGAGCAAGGGGTGGTCGTAACGGATCTTGGCCGGATCGTGCTTGGCTGCAACGTACTGTGGTATCTGATCCATCGGGCCGGGCCGGTACAGGGAGATACCGGCGATAATGTCTTCGAGCGATTCCGGGCGCAATTCCTTCATGAAGCTGGTCATGCCGCCACTTTCCAGCTGGAACACTGCTTCGGTGTTGCCCTCGCTGATCATGGCATAGACAGCCCGGTCCTCCATCGGCAGCGTATCGAAATCGATCACGATCTGGTGGTTTTGGGCCACCATGGCAGCGGTGTCCTGCATGACAGTCAGGGTCCGAAGGCCCAGGAAATCGAATTTCAGCAAACCGATCAGCTCGATGTTGTTTTTCGAATACTGGACGACGATCGAGTCTTCGTTTCTGGACAAAGGCGCAAGGTTGGTCAGGGGCTCGCTGGAAATGACCACGCCAGCGGCATGGGTCGAGGCATGGCGTGGCATGCCTTCGAAACGGCGGGCCAAGTCGATCACCTGGCGCGTCACCGGGTTTTCTTCGTAATCTTTGCGCAGTTCTTTGCTTTGCTCGAGGGCTTTGGCCAGGGTCACACCTGGCATGCCTGGGACAAATTTGGCAATGCGGTCGGTCTCGGCATAGGAGACGTCAAGGGCGCGGGCGACGTCGCGGATGGCAGCCCGGGCGGCCAATGTACCAAAGGTGATGACCTGGGCGACCCGGTCCTGGCCGTATTTGGCGGTGACATAGCGGATGACTTCCGGCCGTCGTTCATAACAGAAATCGATGTCAAAATCGGGCATGCTGACGCGGTCGGCATTGAGGAAGCGCTCGAAAATCAGTGAATATTTCAGCGGGTCGATGTTGGTGATTTTGAGACAGTAGGCAGCCAGCGACCCCGCACCGGAGCCACGGCCAGGACCGACCATGATCTGGCTATCACGGGCAAAACGGATGAAATCCCAGACGATCAGATAATAGTCGGTGTAACCCATCCGGTTGATGACCGATAGCTCATAGGCAAGGCGCTTCTCGTAGGCCTCGCGGGGGATATCCGTGTGAAGCAGCAACCGTTCGGTGAGACCTTGACGGCAGAGCTGCTCCAGGTAGTCCGTATTGGGCATGCCATCCGGAGTGGCAAAAGCCGGCAGGTGGATCGTGTCAAAGTCGAGTTTGACCTGGCAGCGGGCTGCGATGCGTTCGGTATTGGCAATGGCTTCCGGCAGAGCGGCAAATGCAGTGGTCATTTCTTCCGGAGACTTGAGGTAGAAAGCGTCCGACTGCATGCGCATGCGGTCGGGATCACTCAACCGCTTGCCAGTCTGCATGCACAAAAGGACCTCATGGGCATGGGCATCATCCTGCATGAGATAGTGGCAATCATTGGTGGCAACCAGCGGGATGCCTGTATCGCGGCTGATCTCAATCAGTTGAGTATTGACCAGAGCCTGCTCTGGAATACCATTGTGCTGCAATTCGAGGTAGAAATTGCCCCGGCCGAAAATACCGTCGTATTCCTGGGCCAGCTGGACGGCGCGAGTCCGGTCGTGTTCCATCAGGGCGCCGGGGATTTCCCCGCCCAGGCAGGCGGAGAGGGCAATCAGCCCGGACGCATGCTGGCGCAACAAGTCATGGTCAATGCGGGGCCGGTAATAAAAACCATCGATGAACCCGATCGAAACCAGTTTCATCAGGTTCTGCCAGCCGGTTTGATTTTCAGCCAGCAGGATCAAGTGCGACGGTTCCTTGTCGAGGCTGCCTTCCTTGTCCGTGTGGCTTCGCGGGGCGACATAGACTTCGCAGCCCAGGATCGGCCGGATGCCCTTGGCGATCAGAGCATTGTAGAAATCAACGGTGCCGTAAAGGACGCCGTGATCGGTGATCGCGCAGGCATCCATGCCCAGTTCAATCAGGCGATCCGGCAAGTCTTTGATCCGGATCGCCCCATCGAGCAAACTGTATTCTGTATGGAGGTGGAGGTGTGTAAAGGCCACGTGCGAACGATCAGAGGTGCTGGCGCAGATAGCCTTCGACCTGCTTACGCAATTGGTTCAGGGTGGCTTCGTTCTGGGCCTGGTCTTCGCCGTAGATGCCGAAATAGATCTTGATCTTGGGCTCGGTACCCGAGGGGCGGATGCAGAACCAGTCGATACCGTCGAGCTCAAAAAGCAGGACATCGGACGGGGTCATGTCGATCGGGGTGCTCGAACCATCGGTCAGCACAATCCGGTCGAGCGTTTTGTAGTCACGCACTGCCCGGACGGGGACACCAGGCACACCCTGGAGCTTGTTTTCACGCAAGTAGGCCATGCCGGATTTGATCTTTGCGATGCCCTCCTTGCCCTCCAGTGTGATCGAGATGGTTTTTTCCGCCGCATAGCCGTAACGCTGGAAAATTTCCTGCAGCAGGTCATAGAGGGTCTTGCCCTCATCGGCAGCTGCGGCCGCCATTTCGCCGATCAGCATGCTGGCGACGACAGCGTCCTTGTCCCGGACATCGGTACCGGCCAGATAGCCAAAACTCTCCTCAAAACCAAACTGGTAATGCATCGGGCCGAACTCGTCGTGTTGCTTGATCAGCTCGGCGATAAATTTGAATCCGGTCAGGCATTCGAACAATGTTACGCCATAGGCCTCGGCGATGCGTTTGGTCAGTTTGGTCGAGACGATCGTGGAGACGACAAATGACTGATCCTGCAGGGTGCCGGATTTCTGTTTGGCAGACAGGATGTATTCCATCAGCAAAAGGCCGATCTGGTTGCCAGACAGGACTTGGTAGTCGCCCGTGCGGGTGCGGACACAAACGCCCGTCCGGTCGGCGTCCGGGTCGGTCGCGATCACGAGGTCGGCGCCCTCTTTCTGGGCCAGCTCGATCGCCATCGCCAGGGCGGATCGCTCTTCTGGATTGGGGAAAGCAACCGTTGGAAAACGGCCGTCCGGCAGTTCCTGTTCAGGGACAACGAGAATGTTGGTAAAGCCAATTTGGGACAGGATGCGGCGGACGGGCTTGTTGCCGGCACCGTGCAGAGGCGTGTAGACGATCTTGAGGTCGCGGTGGCGCTGGACGGCCTCGAGGTTGATCGCCAGCTTTTCCAGCATGGTGGTATAGACTGCGTCGAGATCTTCGCCAAAATCCTGCCACAAGCTGGTTGCGCGGGCGTTCTCTTCGCTGAGGCAATTCAAAAGCGGCGGAAAATCCTCGATCGAGTTCATGACATCGCTGACGACCGTGGCTGCTTCCGGTGGCAGCTGGCCGCCGTCCTCGCCGTAGGCTTTGTAGCCGTTGTATTTGGCTGGATTGTGGCTGGCGGTGATCATGACACCACCGGCTGTGCGGAAATGGCGGATGGCAAAAGACAGCATCGGTACGGGGCGCAGCTCGTCGGAGAGATAGACCTTGATCCCGTGGGTGACAAATATCCGGGCGGAAAGCACAGCGAATTCGCGCGAGAACAGGCGGGAATCATAAGAGATCGCCACGCCGCGCGCCTTGGTCACCTCACCCTGGCTGGCGAGAAAACGGGCAAAGCCCTCAGAGGCCCGGGCGACCGTGTAGGGATTCATCCGGTTGGTTCCGGCGCCGAGAACACCGCGCAGGCCAGCGGTGCCAAACTCGAGATCCATATAAAAGCGGTCTTCGATTTCTTTTTCATCCTGAGCCACGCCCAGCAGTTCGGTGCGCGTTGACTCGTCAAAAGCAGGGTCGGTTATCCAGCGATTGTATCGTTCCTGTGCCAAAGTCATAAGGGCGTCCTCCTCGTTCATTGGCGACGGTCTGGATGCAGTGAGGCGGGCCCTCCAGACGGTCGAATTGTGAACTGATTATATCATAGCGGGCGCTCACGCGGAGCTATAATCAGGTCAGCTTGCCGCGGATCAAGACCAGCAGGTCTCTGAGCTGGGCGGCTTCTTCGAAGGCCAGCTTTTTTGCCGCATCTTTCATCTCTTTTTCGATCTTGACGGCCATGCGGGCCAGTTCTTCCGGTTTGAGGCGGTCCAGTTTGTGCTCCAGGAGCGAATCGGCCGCCTGTTCATCGAGGCCGGCTTCCTCGGCAGCGTCAACAACCGTATCGACGACGGCTCGGACCGCCTTTTCGATCGAGCGAGGGGTGATGTTGTGCTCACGGTTGTAAGCCTCCTGGATGCTGCGGCGGCGGTTGGTTTCGATGATCGCCTGGTGCATCGACTCGGTGATGGTATCGGCATAGAGGACGACATGTCCGTTGACATTGCGCGCAGCCCGGCCAATGATCTGGATCAGTGAGGTTGTCGAACGCAGGAAGCCCTCCTTGTCGGCATCGAGAATCGCAATCAGGGAGACTTCCGGCAGATCGAGGCCTTCACGCAGCAAGTTGATCCCCACGAGGACATCAAACAAGCCCTGGCGCAAGTCGCGCAAGATTTTCAGGCGTTCAACCGTATCGATGTCCGAGTGCAAATATTGAACCTTGAGGCCTTCTTCCTTGAAAAAGCCGGTCAGGTCCTCGGCCATTTTCTTGGTCAGGGTCAGGACGAGCGTGCGCTCGCCGCGGGCAGTGACCGAACGGATCTCGGCCAGCAGGTCTTCGATCTGGCCATCGACGGGCCGGATGCTGATTGATGGATCGACCAGGCCGGTCGGGCGGATGATCTGCTCAACCACAGCACGGGCATGTTCGGCCTCATAGCGGGACGGGGTGGCACTGACAAAAACGCCCTGTCCGATCTTTTTCTCAAATTCTGCGAAATTGAGGGGTCGATTGTCGAAGGCCGACGGCAAGCGGAAACCAAAATCAACCAGCGCTTGTTTGCGTGAGCGGTCGCCGTTGTACATGGCGCCGATCTGGGGAATCGTGACATGGGACTCATCGACCATCAGGATGAAATCATCCGGGAAAAAGTCGATCAGGGTGAATGGCGCCTCGCCCGGAGCTCGGCCAGACAGGTGGCGCGAGTAGTTTTCAATGCCTTTGCAAAATCCGGTCTCGCGCAGCATTTCGATGTCGTACCGAGTGCGCTGTTCCAGACGGTAGGCTTCGACCAGTTTGCCCTGGTCACGCAATTCTTCAAGCCGGTTTTCCAACTCTTCCTGGATCGAAATCACCGCTTTTTTCATTTTCAGTTCGGTAGTTGCGTAGTGGCTGGCTGGGAAAATCGAAGCATAGTTGCGGGTCGTCAGTACACGGCCAGTCAAGCTGTCGATTTCGACAATCTTCTCGATCTCATCGCCAAAAAAGGTCACCCGGGTCATGACATTTTCCGCTGAGGCTGGAAAAATGTCGAGCGTATCACCGCGGACACGGAAAGTCCCGCGCCGGGTATCGAAGTCGTTCCTGGCATATTGGATGTCGATCAGCTCACGGATGACAGCGTCGCGGTCCTTGGCCATGCCGGGGCGCAAGTTGACCATCAGGCTTTTGTAATCCTCCGGATCGCCCAGGCCATAGATGCAGGAGACCGAGGCCACAACAATGACATCGCGCCGTTCCAGGAGTGAAGCGGTCGCGGAATGGCGCAGGCGGTCGATTTCATCATTGATCGCAGAGTCTTTTTCGATAAATGTATCGGTCGACGGGATATAAGCTTCCGGCTGGTAGTAATCGTAATAACTGACAAAATACTCGACTGCATTATCGGGGAAAAAGGCCTTGAATTCGGCGGTCAGCTGGCCAGCCAGTGTTTTGTTGTGGGCAATGACCAGGGTCGGGCGCTGGACGCGTTCGATCACATTGGCCATGGTGAAGGTCTTGCCCGAGCCGGTGACACCAAGCAAGGTCTGGAAACGCTCACCTTTTTCCAGGCCGGCGACAAGCTGGTCAATCGCCTGGGGCTGGTCGCCGCACGGTTTCATGTCGGGGGCTATCCTGAATGCGGGCATGGGAAGACTCCTGCAAATAAAATAAGCACAAAACAGTCAATTCTGTTTCGATTATAGCACAACCAGACCTGCCAGCCGATTGCCCGCCAGCTGAAAGGAGTATTATAATGAACGGTAAATTGCAAGTGCAACCGGACGATTCTGCATCGCAGTGCTGCACTTGCTGCGAAAGGGAGTTGACACATCATGTTTCCAGCCATTTCTGTCACCCGGGCCAGCAAACCAAAGCAAAAACCCGCTGCCGATGCCCCACTCGGTTTTGGCCAGATCTTCACCGATCACATGTTCAGCATGGACTATGTGGAAGGTCAAGGCTGGATCAACCCGCGCATCGAACCCTATGCCCCGATCTGCCTCGAGCCTTCCGCCATGGTCTTCCATTATGGCCAGGCCATTTTTGAAGGTCTCAAAGCGTACAAGACCGCTGACGGGGCCATCAACCTGTTCCGGCCCCAGCTCAACTTCGAGCGGGTCAATGTCTCGAATGCCCGCATGGTCATCCCGCCGGTTGACGAAGCCTTCTGCCTGTATGCCCTCAAAGAGCTGCTCAAGATCGAGCAGGACTGGATTCCGACGGCAGACGGCACCTCTCTCTACATCCGGCCCTTCATCATCGCCACCGATCCCTACCTGGGCGTCCGGCCAGCCCACACCTACCGCTTCATGATCATCCTCTCTCCTTCCGGCCGCTACTACCCCCAGGGCCTGTCTCCGGTCAATATCTATGTTGAAGAGGACTATGTCCGCGCAGTCAAGGGTGGCACCGGCTTTGCCAAGACTCCGGGCAATTACGCCGCCAGCCTGATCGCCCAGGCCAAAGCCTACAAGACGGGCTATGTCCAGGTCCTGTGGCTCGATGGTGTCCATCGCCGCTTCATCGAAGAAGTTGGCTCGATGAATGTCTTTTTCGTCATTGACGGCAAACTCGTCACCCCAGCCCTCAATGGCAGCATCCTGCCTGGTATCACCCGCCGCACTGTCCTCGAACTGGCCAAACGAATCGGCCTTGAAACAGAGGAGCGTGAGATTGCGATCGACGAACTCATCACCCTGGCCAAATCCGGCCGGGTCAATGAAGTTTTTGGCGCCGGGACCGCCGCTGTCATCTCACCCGTCGGCGAATTGCGCTACAAAGACGAAGTGATGACGTTCAATGATGGCAAGATCGGCCCCTTGTCGCAGAAGTTCTACGACATCATCACTGGTGTCCAGTATGGCACCCGGATCGACGAGTACGGCTGGATCGAGAAGGTCTGAAAAGCAGGGTTTAACCGTTCATCCTGACCAAGAGTTTTCACACGAAACCAAGGCCGCCACGATTCCCGTGGCGGCCTTTTCCCAGTCATCCTGTAAACGGTGGGGCGCGATCTTACATCAGGTCTTTCTTGTTGCGCTGGACCATGGCGAGCATGGTGCCAAGCTGTTCTTCGATCTCGCTGAGGCGCTTTCTGGCATAGTCCATCGAGCCAGAGCGGATCTTCTGGGCGGCCTGATTGGATTTTTCCAGCAAGTCAGCAGCCTGGAGGCGGGCTTTCTGGGTGATTTCGTGCTCGTCGATCATGCGGGACATGCGGGCCTCGGCATCACGCATGATGGCCTCAGCTTCTTTTCTTGCTTCGGCAATCAGCTGGCGGTTCTGCTCGAGGAGCCACTTGGCTTGTTTGAGTTCGCCAGGCAATTCATCACGGATCATGGTGATCAGAACGAGCATTTCCTCGCGGTCGACCATGCAATTGTCGGAAAACGGGACGGAACGCGCGGAAATGACCAGACTTTCGAGTCGTTCCAGCAAGGACTCGATGTCTTGGTTCTGGGCGTAATCAGCACGAGATGAATCGATCATATTGGATACATTCCTCCAAAGGAAGGCGTCAAGTTCAGGTGTCCCGCGGTTCTGTCCTGCGCAGGCGCTCCATGATGAGGGGCGCGAGGACCGGCGGGACCATGTGGGTGATGTCACCGCCGTAGGCGGCCACTTCACGGACGATCGAGGAGCTGTTGAAAGCCAGGTCGATCCGGCAGGGCAACAGACAGGTCTCATACGCAGGCAAGAGCAGTTTGTTGGCTGCTGCGAGTTCGGCTTCGAAGCGGAAGTCAGACTCACTCCTGAGGCCGCGGACGACAGCCCGGGCCTTTTTGGCTGCAAAAAAATCAACCAGCAAGCCATTGTGCGACTCGACGGTGATGTTTGGGATGTCCTTCAACACGCTGCGGGCCATCTCGACGCGCTCTGCGGTAGTAAAATGGTAGCTCTTGCGGTTGTTGACCATGACCGCGACAAAAAGCTGGTCGCAAAGACCAGCCGCTCGACGCGCAATATCGAAATGACCATTGGTGAATGGGTCAAAACTGCCCGGATAAATAAAAACAGTCATCGGTCTCCCCTGGTTGGGCTTACTCTAGAACTCAGCTTGACGCTGGGGAAGCCTGATCCGTCAAGGCTTTCAGACTTGATAAAAGGATAGCATGGCCGTCCCGTACTGACAACTTCTCGTACGTTTCAATTCCATGACAAAATCCGGGGCTTTTGATTTCGCATCATGCTCGAGGATGATGCGGCCGCCAGGGACCAGCAGCCGGACCAGGTCGGGGGCCAGATGTTCAAAATCGGCGATGGCTTTCTGGTAGGGCGGGTCGAGAAAGATCAGGTCGAAGAACTGGCCGCTGGCAAGAAGCTGGCGAACTGCCGTGAACGTTGTACCATGCTGGACCCGGGTCACATCTGACAGGCGGGTTTTTTCCAGATTGGCGGTGATAGCCGCAAGACCAGCACGGGCTTGCTCGACCAGGACAACGGCACGGGCACCACGGCTGGCCGCCTCGAGGCCAATCTGGCCGGTGCCGGCATACAGGTCGAGGAACGCGCAGTCCGGAATCAGAGGTGCCAGGATCGAGAACAAAGCTTCTTTGGTTTTGTCGGCAGTCGGGCGGGTGTCCTGGCCTTTGGGGGCGATGAGCGGTATGCCGCCAGCGCGGCCGCTGATGATTCTGGGCAAGGGGATCCTCCTTGTGGATTAGAGCTGGACGTGCGGCAAAGCGGATCCGAAATGGCTTTCGATGGCACGCACCAGGCCTTGGTGCTCGGCGAGTGCCAGATCCGGGTCGCACTGGAACAATGTCTGGGCCGCCGCCTGAGCTTTGCCGAGCAGCTCCCGGTCACGATAGAGATTGGCCAGGTGCAAGGCAGGCAGGCCGTGCTGGCGCGTTCCGAAAAAGTCACCAGGGCCACGTAGTTCGAGGTCTTTCCTGGCAATTTCAAAGCCGTCCGTGGTCTGGCAGAGCGTGCGCAGGCGTTGCCGGGCCAGGTCCTCATCGCTGTCACTCATCAGGATGCAATAGGATTTGTACGGACCCCGGCCGATCCGGCCACGCAGCTGGTGCAGCTGGGAAAGGCCGAAACGCTCGGCATTTTCGATGATCATCAGGGTGGCATTGGGGTTGTCGACACCGACCTCGATGACCGTTGTGCTGACCAGGATCTGGATGTTCCCGACAGCAAAATCAGCCATGACAGCGTCTTTGGCAGCGGGTTTGAGGCCACCGTGCAAAAGGCCGACTGCCAAGTCCGGGAAAACTTCCTGGGCCAGGCGATTGTACGTCTGGATGACAGACTCGAGATCGAGTGATGCTTGTTCTTCGATCATCGGACAGACCACATAAGCCTGCCGCCCGTTCTCGGTCTGGCGGCGCACCAGGTCCTCCACCCTGCCCCGGTCGCCAGTCCTTGCTGTATAGGTGGCAATCGGTTCGCGTCCCATGGGCAGCTGGTCGATCACCGTCATGTCGAGGTCTCCATAGAGGATCAGGGCCAGGGTCCGGGGAATCGGAGTGGCTGACATGACCAGCACATGCGGCGAAAGGCTGCGGGCCTCTTCATTGCGGTTGAGGCGGAAGCGCTGCTTGACCCCGAAACGATGCTGTTCATCCGTGACGGTCAAGGCCAAATTGCAGAAGGTCACTTTGTCTTCAATCACGGCGTGGGTCCCGACCAGGAGCCGGATCGAGCCATTTGCCAGGCCTGCGAGGATGCGCTTGCGTTCTGCAGTCGGGGTTGCACCGGTCAGAAGGGCAATCGGTTCACCACTGTGTGCCAGTAACCGGGCCAGGGTCTGGGCATGCTGGGTCGCCAGGATGGCTGTCGGGGCCATGAGGACCGCCTGGTAGCCGCACAGGCTCGTCTCCAGCATTGCCAGGGCTGCAACCACCGTCTTGCCCGAGCCGACATCGCCCTGGACCAGCCGATTCATCGGCAGATCACGCCGTAAATCCTGGCGGATATCAGCAAGGGCTTTGAGCTGGGCCGTCGTTAACTGGAAAGGCAGGCTGTCTTCGACGTGTTTGACCTGGCCTTGGATAGCTGCATCGGGCAGCACGGGCAAGGCATTCTGGCTGTTCTGGCGCGCCCGCCGCAACAGGAAAAGTCCGGTCTGGAGCAGGAACAATTCCTCGAAAACAAGGCGTTCCCGGCATAGCTGCGCTTCGTCGTGACTGGACGGCTGGTGGATCCGGGACAAGGCAAAATCGATTGCACACAGGTGGTAATCGCGCCGGATCCAGTCTGGCAAAGGCTCGGGCAGATGACTGATCACCTTGGGCAGCAAAGGCAAGATCAGACTTCTGAGGATACCCTGGGACAAGCCCTCGGTCAGAGGGTAGATGGGGCGGAGTTTGCCTGTACTGTCAGGCTCGGCTGGTTCAAAAGCGGGGCTCTGGATCGTGAATTGGCCGGCGTTGCGCAAGACCTTGCCAAAAAGGCGGTACGTTTCCCCGGAAACCAGCCGGTCTGAAATCCAGGGCTGGTTGAACCAGACAGCCCGGATGGCACCGGTTTGATCGCGGAAAACACCGCGCAGGATGGTGAGGCGGCCTTTGCGATGGGTCTGGATTTTGCCTGAAAAGGTGGCGACAAAGGATTGCTCCTTGCCATCCTCCAACTGGGTGATGGCAAGGTCAGTGCTCCAGTCCTCGAAATCGCGCGGATACCAGGTGACCAGGTCATACCAGGTCGCGATCCCAAGCCGGGCCAGCATCGCTGCTCGCTTGCCAGCCACACCATGGAGGGTTGTGACCGGGGTCTCAAGCAGTCCGGCCATGGTGACACAAGGGCTTGATGGGGCAGCTTTGGCAGCCGGGACGGCGGGCGATGCAGATTTCACGGCCATGTGCGACAACCAGATGGCCATAGGCGGTCTGCTTGTCTGGCGGCAGAACAGCCACCAGGTCACGCTCGATCGCAGCCGGGTCAGTCTGTTCCGTCAGGCCGAGCAAGCGGGAGATCCGGGCACAATGGGTATCGACGACGACAGCCTGGCGGCCAAACCAGTCACCCAGGACCAGGTTGGCGATTTTGCGCCCGACACCCGGCAAGCGCGTCAACGCTTCGAGCGAGTCAGGCATCTGACTGTCATGGTCACGCACCAGCGCAGCACAGGATGCCTGGATCGCCTTGGCCTTGTTGCGGAAGAGGCCGCAGGAGCGGATCAGGTCTTCGAGTTCTGAGCGGTCAGACTCCGCGAAAGCTTGGGGAGTCGGATAGCGCTCGAAAAGGGCGGGAGTGATGAGATTGACCCTGTAGTCGGTGCATTGCGCGGCCAGGATAGCACCCACCAGCAATTCATGGGCTGACCGGTAGTCGAGGGTGCAGAGGGCGTCAGGGTAGTGTTGCTCCAGGGCGGCGACAATCGCAGCTGCCCGTTCTTTTTCAGTCATTGGCTTCCTTCAGGTAGACTTTGATGGCGTAAATTTGCTTGTCAGAACGGCGATAGATGCCCAAGGTCAGCTGGTCGCCTGGCTCATGCTGGGCCAGGATGGAAGACAAGCTCTGGTGGAGGCGGACAGGCTCTCCGTTCACTTCTGTTATGATATCACCTCGGCGAATATCGGCAAGATAGGCCGGACTGTCTTCAATGACATGGCTGACATACAAGCCATCCGGGAAATCGTACAAGTCCTTGAGCGCGGCAAAGCTCTCGTCTTTGAGCACGGCGATGCCCAGCCAGGGCTGTCCTTCCGGTGCGGATTCGCCCAGAAGGCGTTCGGCCACATCGAGGACGGTCGGCGTCTCGATCGCGTAGCTCAGGCTTTCGAACGTCTCGCTCAGCTGGCTCGAATTAGCCAGGGCGACGACCTCGCCGGCAAGATTGAGCAGGGGGCCGCCCTGGCCACTGGCCAGGATCGGTGCATTGGAGCGGACCATCTCAACCTTAGTGCCATCTTCGAGCAGAACCGGCTGGTGCAAGGCTGTCACCAGTCCGCTGGTCAGGCAGCCTTCGCTGACCATGTCGTCCGGGAAGCTGAGGAAAAAGACGACCTGCCCGACCCGGAGGGTATTCTGGAGGCTGAACCTGGCTGCAACCAGTTCGGCCGAACCAGGATCGATGGTCAGGACAGCGACACCTGTGGTCTCATCCAGACCGGCCAGCTGGGCCTCGAACAGGCGGTTTTCTTGCTGGACCCGGACCAGAATGCGGCTGTTTTCCAGTAATTGACCGGAGCGGTCAAGGGCAATTTTCAACAAATCTGCCGAGGTCAGGATCTGGCCTTGGGCGGAGTAAATGACGCCGGATCCGCTGTCGGAAATCACGGTCGTCGAGGTGTCGGACTGGGCCTCGACCTGAATACCGACCACACTGGGGGCGACTTGATTGTAGAGCTCCTCGACCAGGCGTCCTTCGGCCAGAAGTGCGATTTGTTCCTTGGCCTGGTCACCGAGGATCTCGGGGGGAATCAATGGCAGCGGGGTCGGTTCTGGTACCTGGCTCTGGGGGACGCTGGCAGTAGTGGCCAGGATGCTCGGTTTGGGGAGCACCAGGACAGACTGGCTGGTTTCTGCCGAGGTCGCCTCCTGAGTCGTTTCTGAAACAGACGGTTCAGGTGCTGCCAAAGGGCCAGCGGTGTATAGCCAGGAAGTGAGCATGGATGCCATGACTGCCGAGAAAAGACCAAAGGCAGCCAGACCTAGAGTGCGGTTTGTCAGAACTGTCACGCGATATCCTCCGTCAAAGTCCTGTCTGGATCTGTTCAAGCACATTTATTTTATAGGATAGAAATGAATGTGATATGAACAGTTTACGGCGTTTTCAGGGTGAACCTGAAGCGGGCTCCCCCAAGATCACTGTCGGTCACCACGATGCGCTGGCCATGGGCTGCCAGAATGGTCCGGCAAATGAACAGGCCGAGGCCGGAGCTCTTGCTGGTCCGGCTCCGTTCTGCCGTATAAAAGCGGTCAAAAATGAACGGCCGGTCCTTTTCTGCCACACCTGGACCACTGTCTTCGATGATCACTTCAACCTGATGGCTGCCCTTGATTCGCCGAGTGGACAAAGCGATAACTCCGTCGGCCGGGCAAAACCGGATTGCATTGGAAATGATGTTATAGACGACCCGGCTGATGGCTTCCCGGTCACCGAGCACGCTCAGGCGCCCAGGCTCGGACTCATCGAAGTCACTCTGGACACTGATGGATTTTTCGTTGATCAAAGACTCCAGTCCATAGACATCTTCCCGGATGACTGCATTGATGTTGAAAGGCTGTTCATCCAGCAAGAAAGTACCACTCTCGTAGCGGCTGGCCTCGGACAAGGTCTGGACCAGGTTCTGCAAGCGCAACACCTCCTGCTTGACAATTTCCAGGTAAACAGCCGTTTTTTCCGGGGGTACTGTCCCATCGAGCATGCCTTCGACAAAACCGCGGATGGACGTCAGGGGGGTGCGCAAATCGTGCGAGACGCTCGAGATGAAATCGCGCCGGCTTCTCTCCTGGTGTTCCAGTTTCTCGATCATCGAATTCATGGTCTCGACCAGAACCATCAGGTCATCGGTAACCAGTGCACGCTGGTGGGGCTTGTCAGGAGCGGCCATGCCGGGCAAGATGACCCGGGCTGACAGGTCACCGCGGTAGACCTTGTCTGCCGTGTTGGCCAGCATCCGAATCGGCCGGGTGATGTTGCGCGACAAAAGGCCCAGGAAAAGCAAGGCCAGGAAAAAAGCCACCAGCATCGAAAACAGCAGGCTGTTGGTCATCAGGAAACTGTTGAAGCTTTCCGTCACCACCGGGCGGTGGAGCTGGATTTCACCCGTATAGGCACCAGTCGGTGAGGGAATCGGGACGACGGTGCTGATCCAGCGTTGGCCTGTGCTGCGAAAAAGGCCGCGAAAATCGCCGATCGAAGCCAGGCCGGATTTACCCAGAGTAGAACCGCCGCGATAGGTTGCTGGTACGATCCATTCACCGTCACTGGATTCAAACCGGGTAGAAATGCTTGCCGGGACACTGGTTGTGTAGGCGAGGGTGCCCGTGCTGTCGATCACCCAGACCAGAGCGCCCGTCGAACGGGCGGTGAAGTTGAGGTAGCTGATGACGGTCGAACTGGTGACCCGGCCTTGGCTGGCATTAAAAGAAGGGCCTGCCATTTCTGCGATCGCCCGGGCACTGGCCAGAAGCTGGCTCGATTGCTGGCGGGCACTGGCGGTCGTCACGATGCCGTAGTAAACCACGCCCATCAGGGAGAAGACAATCAAAATAGCCATCGCCAGCTGGAGGATGGTCCGGCCATAGAGGGAATTCATCAGGCGGCGCGGCCAAAGCATGCTTGATCTACGCCTTTGTTTCAGAATGCTTCAAATTTGTAACCGACGCCCCAGACCGTCTTGATCTGCCAGTTCGGATGTTCGCCTGTCTCCTCGAGTTTTTCACGGATCCGCTTGATGTGGACATCAACGGTGCGTGACTCACCAAAATAGTCAAACCCCCAGATGTTTTCCAGGAGTTGCTCCCGGGTGAACACTCGATTGGGGTGGGAAGCCAGGAAAAAGAGTAGCTCGAGCTCCTTGGGAGGCATTTCGATATTCTGTCCGCCTGCAGTGACGCTGTAGCGGGATTTGTCGATGCGGATGCCCGGATACTCGACCCATTCCGATGACCCATGGTTCTGGCTGGCCTTCTGTGGGTCTTGAGGGGTCTCTACGCGGCGCAGAACAGCCTTGACCCGGGCCAGAAGTTCCTTTGGTTCGAAGGGTTTCTGGACATAGTCATCCGCCCCGAGCTCGAGTCCGACCACTTTGTCAAGTGTGTCACCACGGGCGGTGAGCATGATCACAGGGACATTGGACGTCCGGCGGATCTCGCGCAAGACATCATAGCCATCCTTGCCTGGCAACATCAGGTCGAGGATGACTATGTCTGGTGCTGCCTGGGGAAAGATTTCCACTGCATGGTTGCCATCGTAGCAGGTGACAACATCAAAACCGTCCTTGTCGAAGTACAGGCGCAATAATTCACTGATATGCGGATCGTCGTCGACGATGAGTGCCTTTTTCACAAAAGATGTCCTCCAGTTAAAAGATGTCAGGCTTGCGCATCATCTGGTTGAGCTCGTCCAGGAAGGAATTGACATCCTTGAACTGCCGGTAGACCGAAGCAAACCGGACATAAGCCACTTCATCGATTTTTTTCAGTCCATCCATGACCATCTCACCGATCTCATGTGATGTCACTTCCCTTTTGAGGGAATTCTGGTTAGATGTCTCGATGTTGTTGACCAGTGTTTCGATCTGGCTAGTCGAAACCGGCCGCTTTTCGCAACTTTTCAGAACGCCGGAGATCAGTTTGTCCCGGTCAAACGGTTCGCGGCTGCCGTCTTTTTTGATCACCAGAAGCGGCAGGGTCTCGATCTTCTCATAGGTCGTGAACCGCCCACCACAGGCGATGCATTCGCGCCGGCGCCGGATGGCAGAACCTTCATCAGAAGGCCGGGAATCGATCACGCGATCTTCGCCATGTGAGCAAAATGGGCAGCGCATGTCCTAGGTGCTCCTTGTCTGGTCAGTCATTGTAGCGCGAATCGTTGTCCTGCAAGAACCAAGGCAGCTTGCGTGCCGGTTTTTGCTTGTCGCGATTCTGGCGTGAAGGCGCCTCAGGCTCGGCCGGTCTGGTGGGGATCTCTTTATGGTTGCTGGCCAAATCGGTATAGGTAGACTTGCCATAACCCGTGGAAGACCCGAACAGACTGTCGTAGCGTGGAATTTCCTGGGTATCGCTTGCAGGTTTGTCAGTCATGACGCTGGCAGGAGTCTGGACCGGCAGCGGTTCAGCTGCGGGAGTCGTCGCAGGAGACGGCTCAAGCGGACCGACAGAGTGAAAACCACCAAAGCTGGAGCTTGAGTCAGCCGGAGCCTGGGATGGCTGGGATTTGTCGGTGTCACGGAAAATATCTGGCACAAAATAGGATGACGCGTCACTGGCCGGGGCTTGTGGACGCTCGAAAGCTTGCGGCTGCGGAGCCGGTGCAGGCTGGCTGACCGGGGCTGCGGCGACCTGGGCTGGCTTGGGTACGGAGAATGCAGGGTCACGGTCAAAGCCGCTGGCAATGACGGTGATCATGATCTCATCCTGCATGGCGTCGTCATGAGTAGCACCAAAAATGATGTCGGCATCCGGGGACACGGCATCGCGCACAATCGAGGCGGCTTCGTCGACTTCGCGGATCTTCATGTCGCGGCCACCGGTAAAGTTCATGATGACGCCACGGGCACCATCGATGGTGGTGTCCAGAAGCGGACTGTTGATCGCCTGGCGGATCGCAGCAGCGGCACGGCCTTCGCCAGAAGCACGGCCAATGCCCATGTGGCAGACGCCGGCCTGGGTCATGATGCGGCGGACGTCAGCAAGGTCGAGGTTGATCAGGCCAGGCACAGCGACCAGGTCGGAGATACCGGACACACCATAGCGCAGGATCTGGTCAGCCAGGATGAAGGCCTCGTCGAGGGAGGTGTTTTCATCGGCAATCTCCAGCAGTTTGTCATTGGGAACGACAATCAGGGAATCGACGAATTTCTCGAGTTCCCGGATACCGCGCTCGGCATTCTGCATGCGGCGGGAGCCCTCGAAACGGAACGGTCGGGTGACGACTCCGACAGTCAGGATGTTGAGTTCCTTGGCGATCTGGGCAATGACCGGCGCGCCGCCGGTGCCTGTACCGCCGCCCATACCGGCTGTGATGAACAGCATGTCGGTGCCCTTGATCAGTTCGCTGATCTCGTCTGCGGACTCGACAGCAGCCTTGGCCCCGATCTCCGGGTTGGCACCGGCGCCCTGGCCTCGGGTGATCTTCTCCCCGATCTGGACCCGGTTACTCGCCTTGGATCGCTGCAGGACCTGGTTATCGGTATTGACCGCAATGAATTCGATCCCCTGGACAGAGCTCTCAATCATGCGATCGACCGCGTTGCACCCCCCACCACCGATGCCGATGACCTTGATGGTCGCAATGTGATCATTTTCCATACTGATGCTTAGTTTATAATCAGCCAATTGAAATACCCCTCTCTGCTAGATAAGTGGATCACCTGATCCGGGACAAAACCGGCAATCAAGCCAGTGATCAATGTCAATCTCAAAGGACAGCCATGTTTGGCAACAAGTTGTGCTTTTTGTTACGATTCTACACTAATTATTGCAGGTAAACAACAATATTTGGTGTCTTGCTTTCATTCTGGTTACAAGATCTTGCGCCTGCCGGCAGAACCATCACACCGGGTCTTTGGTTTTCACGGGCATTCTTTTCTGCTCCAGACGTTCGATCAAAAGGCGCCGGATCGTGGACGAGTTGAGGAAAATCCGGTTGCCGAAGGCAAAGACAGCTGCCAGGGATAACTGCAAATCGAGCTGGTCCCCCAAAGCGGCCAGGAGCACAGCGATGGCACTGTTGCCGAGAAACCCTGTGACAAACATTTTGGTGTTAAAGGTATTCCGGAGGTTGGCGACCAGGGCACCAACCACTGAGTCAATCGCAGCCAGAATGCCGACAGCGACATAGGATGAATAAGCGCTGGGAATATCAATATCGAGCAGCAAGCCTATCAGCAGGCCAACGATCAGACCAATCAAGGGAAACATGTTCTACCTCCTACGCATCAGGAATGAAAATCCGGCGGGTTCCTGTCAGATCGAGGACGCCTTTGCCCCGGTTATCAAGCGCACCCTGGTCCATGGCAAAGCGCAGCCAGAGCATGTCATCGAGTTGGTCCATGCTGTTTTCGACTGCTACAGTCAATTCATCCCCTGTACCAGGCAAGACCAAGGTTAAAAATAGACGGCCATTGGACAGTGGACGGATCTGGCGGACCTGGGACAGCAGCTTTTGTGGCGTGCGGGTGTCTTTGTCCGCGTCAATTATAGCACCGAGCAAACTGACTGCGCTATTCATGCTGTCCGGAACTTGGACGGTCAGGGGCTGGCCGAGGTTGAGCGAGCGCACAGACACACCCTCAATGACGGGAATGCCAGCGGGCGGGTCAGGCAGGATCAGCAAGGCATAACCCTCCTTGTCCAGGAGGACACAGCCATCCGGAATCGATACATAGGCAACTTCCACCCGCTCTTCAATCTCGATCCGCATCTGAGATGGGAAATCCAGATAGGCACGCACGGTCCGGATGTAGGGAAAATTCCGGACCAGCAGCGCTTCTGTCGAGCCATAGCGCAGCCCCAGCCACTGGTCCAGGCCAGGGCCGAGTCCATGAAACAGATGATCGCCGGGTCGTATCGGCACAGATGCCTCAATCGCCGCAGCAGTCATCGCCCGGGTCGGGGTAATTTGATATGTTTTCAGCCGGAAAACCGGAAGGAAAGCAACCAGCAAACCCAGGGCAAACACAGCCAGAAGGCCTGTCAGGCTCCGGCCCAAGGCATTCCGGTGATGCCCCGGCTGGGTTGTCGTCCAGTCGGGGTGACGTTTCCTGAGACTGGATTTACGTCTGGATAGTCGCATAAAGACTGCGGCAGATTTTGGCTGCGGCGTCTGGCATGGCCAAAAGGTGCGCCTGGTTGCTCATCTGAGCCAGACGGCCGGGCTGGTTGAAAAGCGTTTCCAGTTGATCAGAAAGCCACGCGGCATTCAGATCAGAATTGGCAATCCGGATTGCGGCACCAGTTTGTTCGTGCACGTTCGCATTGGCAGTCTGGTGATCCCCGGCTGCAAAAGGATATGGGACCAAAATCGAAGGTTTGCCCAGGGCGGCCAGTTCGGCACAGGTCATGGCCCCTGCACGGCTGAGGACCAGATCAGCACCAGCCAGATACTGAGGCATCTCGTGCAGGTAGTCATGGACGTGCAGCCAGTCAAGTCCATGAGCCGCCGCCTGGACGGCTTCATACTGTTGCTGGCCGCAGGCAAGATGGACCTCTACCGTTTGCTCTTGGAGGAGTTTCTGGAAAACAGGCTCTTTCTGGAGGGCCAGGATTGTTTCATTGATCCTCTGGGCGCCCAAGCTGCCTCCGGTTGCCAGCAGGATGCGTGTACCTGAGTTCCAGCCCAGACTGGCCCGCGCAGCAGCCTGGTCGAGCTGGAAAAAGATCGACCGGACCGGATTACCGGTCAGCACGATGGGCGCTTTGGTCCGGAAATATCGCTCAGCTCCAGGCATGCTGATGCAGACCACCGAGCTGCGATGAGCTAAAAGCCGGTTGGACCGGCCCGGGTAGGCATTCTGCTCGTGGAGGAGCACCGGGATTTTCAGGCTGGCTGCCGCTGCAACCAGGGGACTGCAGACATAGCCACCCGTCCCGACGACTGCATCCGGGCGAAAGTCCTTAAGCAGGCGGCGCGACTGGGCCTTACCGGCAAAAAAGTCTGCCACAGCAGCAAAGAAGGCCTTGTTGATCCGGTTTGGCAATCCGCGGGCCCGGATCGGAGTGAAATCATAACCAGCTTTGGGAACCAGCTGGCTTTCCAGGCCGCGGGCGGTGCCGACAAAGCGGATTTCGGCATCAGGGTGGTCGAGGCGGATCTGGTCAGCTATCGCCAGGGCAGGGTTGATGTGACCGCTGGTCCCGCCACCCGCGATCACCACTTTTAAAGCTTTCATCAGGACTCTCCTCTGGCAATTCTGTTGATTTCACCCATCAGGTTGCGCTGACGGCCTGTCAGCATCTGGCCAGTCCGCGACACTCCCAGGATAAAGCCGATCGCCAGCATGAAAAAAAGATTCGACGTGCCGCCGTAGCTGAAAAACGGCAGCGAGATCCCTGTTGCAGGCAACGAGCGAGTGGCCACGCCAATATTGAGCAGGGCCTGCGTCGTGATCAGGACCGTGAATCCAGCAGCCAGGATCGCAGCGTGGGGATTGATGGCCCGCCAGGCTATCCGGGTTCCGATCAAATGGAAAATCAGGAACAGCAGGATCACGCTGACCGTACCGACAAAACCCAGTTCCTCGCCAATGATCGCAAAGATGTAGTCATTGTGCGCTTCTGGCAGGTAATTGTATTTCTGGCGGCCATTGCCCAGGCCCACGCCGGTCAAGCCCCCAGAACCAATCGCGATCAAGGACTGGTTGACCTGGTAGGAGTCGTCGGAACTGGCTTCTTCCGGGTTGCGGAACGTTTCGATCCGTTTGAAAACATGGCTGAAATTCGACTCCAGGGCTTCCTTTATGGTCTGGTCCTTCAAGGTAGCAGCAAAGGCGCCAAAGGCAATGGCCCCTACCAATATCAGGATCAACAGCAGCTGGAGAATGCCGCTGACCCAGGAACGCAGCGGCAGGCCGGCTGCCAGGAACGAAGCCAGAACGACAACGCTGAGGATGACGAAGCCGGACACATGCGGCTGCCAGATGACAAGACCCAGCCAGACAGCCATCATCAGGCCAGGAATCAGGATGTCGCGCCAGCCGTCACCCAGGAAACGGCGCAACGATGAGCGATAGCGGATTTCACCACGCTGACGCCGGGCTCGCAGGCGGGAAAAATAGCCTGCCAAGCAGATCACCGCCGCCAATTTGGCAAATTCAGAAGGCTGGATACTCAAAGGTCCGATCAAGATCCAGCGTTTGGCGCCGTTGACGATTGAGCCGAAGAATTTGACATAGACCAGCAGTCCGGTCGTCAACAAATAGGTTGCGATGGTGATGATCGGACGGTCAAAGAAGGAAACCGGAATCAGGACTGCCATGATCAGGGCCAGGATCAGGCCGATCAGGGTGATGGAACCTTGCTTGATGATGTAATACATCGAATTGCCTGAATTGGCGTTGAAGCTGTCACTCATGCTGGCGGAAAACAGCATGACCAAGCCAAAGCAGACCATGATAAATGTCACGACCAGCAGTCCGCCATGGATGCGCAAGGGCGGGCGCACCTGCAGGTAGGGCACCTCCCGCTCTCGGCCGGCTTCAGCTGGCTGTCCCTGGTAAGCCTGGATGGATCGTGTCTGCATGACTACCTCCCGTCTGCTTCAGGCCAGAGCCAGAAGCGATAGACCCAGGGCACTGCCCACCAGTGTCACGGCTGAAAACACAAGCACAATCTTGTTTTCTTTCCAGCCACCCAGTTCAAAGTGGTGATGGATCGGGGACATTCGGAAAATCCGCTTGCCACCGGTGCGTTTGAAATAGGCCACCTGGATCACGACCGAGAGGGATTCAGCGACATAGATAAAACCGATGAACAGCAGAATCCAGGGAGCACCGTAGAACAAGGCACTCGCGGCCACACCAGCCCCAAGGGCTTGCGATCCGGTGTCCCCCATGAACACTTTGGCCGGATGGCGATTGAATGCAAGAAACCCCAGGCATCCAGCTGCCAGCAACAGACTCATGGTTCCAGCAGGTTTTGTGAGAGCCGTATCAAGGTCCAGGTGCTGCACAACCAGACCGGCCACGGCCAGCGCCAGGCCGGCAATTACGGTGACCGAACTGGCCAGACCATCGACGCCATCCGTCAGGTTGACTGAGTTGGCGATGAAAAACAGATAAATCACCACAAAAATCCCATAGGGGATTTTCCACCAGCCGAGGATCGGAATCATCCCCAGACCTGGGACCAGCAGGAAGGGCTCAACGGGCAGAGCCAGCATGTACCAGAGGGTAAACCCAATGGAAAAAGCCAGCATCAGCACTGTTTTCTGGCGGACACTCAGGCCCTTTTTACTGATCCGGACCTTGATATAGTCGTCGAGGAACCCGGCAAATCCAAACGCGAGCAGGATCAAAAGCAAGGCCAGATCGGAACTGGATACGCCGAAGATCACCTGAGCAACGATCGCCACCAGGGTCAGGGGTACCAGGAAGAAGAACCCACCGAAGGTCGGTGTGCCGCTTTTGACATAATGGGTTTTAGGTCCATCATCACGGACGGTCTGGCCGACCCCAAGGCGGCGCAGCAAAGGCAGGCCGATCAGCCCTGATAGCAGGGTCAGCAGCAAAACCGCTGCAAAAATCCAGATGGATTGAATGGAAAACCAATTCTGGTTCATGCCTTGGAACCTCCCTGGATGTTGTCTGTATGCGGGTTGTATCCTGTCCCCGCTGTCGCGGATGACCAGAAATCGAGCACCGCCTGAGTCACCTGTTCCATGGCAAATCCGCGTGATCCTTTGACCAGCAGGAGATCATCCGGCTGCAAAGCTCCTAGCAGATGCTGAATCAAGTCGGGCTGGTCTGTAAAACGGGTGCAAGTTCCTGGCGTCGGCACCGATTCAAATCCTGCCAGAAGCTCATCAGCCTGGGGCCCCAGTGTCAGGACGCAGGAAAAACCGTGGCGGGCAGCTGCCTGGCCCACATCAAAATGGGCTTTGGCTGCATATTCCCCCAACTCCAGCATGCCACCCAGAGCAGCTACCAGTCGTCGCCCTTCGGAGATGGCCTGGAGGGTGGAAAGTGCGGCCAGCATTGATTCCGGGCTGGCATTGTATGAATCATCCATGACCAGGATCGGGCCAGCCGTCAGGAGTCGCTGCCGGTTACCAGTGTTTTCAAATTGAGCGGCACCTGCAGCAGCAGTCACAAGGTCCAGGCCCAGACAATCGACAACAGCCAGGCCAAACAAGCTGTTGCTGACCATGTGCCGGCCCGGAACCGGCAAGGTAACGGGCAGCAAGGACTGGACGGGATGGTCTGGTCGTTCAGGCCAGGTCCCGAGGACATAGGTGGACTGTTGACCCGTCAGTTTCAGCTGGTCAGCCCAGAACGCTGTCAGACCCTCAAGGCCGGCAAACGATTCTGGCTTTTGCGTGAACACCAGGCTGACGGCGTACGAGGGAGCAATCTCCCGCGCAAACTTGAAAAGATACGAATCATCACCGTTCAAGATCACCTGGGCCCCGGGAGCCAGACCCGCGATGATTTCGGCTTTGGCCCGGAAAATCTCATCCTGGCTGCCCAGGCGCTCGATGTGGGCCACACCAATGTTTGTGATCAGGGCAATGTCCGGCCGGGCAATCTGGCTGAGCAGCTCGATCTCACCACGCCCGCGCATGCCCATTTCCAAGACGATCGCCTGGTCCTTCGGGCTTGCCGCCAGCAACGTTTTAGGCAAGCCGATTTCGTTGTTGTTGTTGGCTTTGGTCTGGCAGACTTGGAGCATCGGCTTCAGGCACGCAGCCACCATGCCCCGTGTTGAGGTTTTGCCCACACTGCCCGTGATCGCGATAACAGGCGCTGTCAGAGTCTGGCGGTAACCAGATGAGAGGTCCTGCAATGCCTTCATGGTGTCGGGGACCACCACGATCGCTGCGGCCAGATCCAGCCCCGGTCCCAGACTGGACTGGGCGGCTGTTTCGTCAATGACCAACCCCGTAGCTCCACTGGCGATCGCTTGGGCCAGAAACGAATGGCCGTCAAAATTTGTTCCGCGCAGAGCCAGGAAAAGGTCCCCCCGGGCAACTGTCCGGGTATCTGTCGAGACATCCTCGAATACGATATCCGGATGGGACAAAGAGGGCTGTTCTGCCAAGCTGCTGCCGGAGTCATACAGGTGGCCACCTGTGTAGGCAAGGACTTGGTTTAGTGTCAGACGGGCCATGGCATCAGTCTCCCATTCCAAACCGGGCGGCCAGCAGTTCGGATGCCGTTTCTGCGTCGTCAAAATGGATGGTGCGGTCTTTGAAAATCTGGTAGTTTTCGTGGCCCTTGCCTGCCAGGATGACCAGGTCGCCGGGACGCGCCACCTCAATGGCCCGGTCGATCGCCTCACGACGATCCGGCACGATTTCATAGCGTCCACCCGTTGGTGCGATTCCGGTCACGATGTCGGCAATGATCGCCAGCGGATCTTCCGTGCGCGGGTTGTCCGATGTGATGATGGTCAGGTCAGACAGTCTTCCGGCCACTTCGCCCATTTCAAAGCGCCGGCTGCGTGCCCGGTCACCGCCATTGCCAAACAAGACGATCATCCGGCCGGAAACATATTCTCGCAAGGTCAAAAGCAAACTCTCGAGGCTGGCTGCGTTGTGGGCATAATCGACCACCAGCTGGAAATCGCGCCCGGTCGGCACAGGCTGGACTCGGCCCGGGACGGCGATGGAAGACAGGCCCTGCTGGACAGAAGCCAGTCCGGCTCCGCAGCAGGCGGCACTCGCAATCGCCGCCAAGGCGTTGTAGATGTTGAAACGGCCAGGCATGCCGACAAAGACCGAACCGGAAAACCAGGGTGAAACCAGGTCAAACCGAGTTCCAGAACGGCCATTTTCCATGGTTTTCTGGAGATTTTCTGCCCGGACATCAGCTTTTGGCGCCAGGCCATAGGTCAGGACCGGCACGTGCGCTTCATCCGCTGCCGCCCGCACCTTTGGGAAAATATCCAGGTCTCGATTGATGATCGCCTGCCGGCAGCGGCGCATCAGGATCAGCTTGGCCTCAAGATACTCTTCCATGTCGGCATGTTCATGCGGGCCGATGTGGTCATGGTAGAGATTGGTGAAAACACCAACCTTGTAGTCACAGCCGTACACCCGGTCCAGCATCAGGCCTTGTGAGGAGACTTCCATGACGCAGCTGTCAAGACCGGCCAGGACCATGTCATCAAGCAGGGCTTGCAGGTCATACGACTCTGGTGTGGTCCGTGACGCATAGGTCACCTGGTCACCGATGATGTTGGCGACAGTGCCGATCAGTCCCGTTTTGCGGCCAGCAGCCTGGAGAATGGCCCGGGTCATGTAGGTGGACGTGGTCTTGCCTTTGGTACCAGTGATGCCTACCATTTCCATCTTGCCGGAGGGATGCTCGAAAAAGCGGTCCGACACATGAGCCAGTCCCAGACGCGTGTTTGCCACCTGGATCCAGGTGACCGGGCAATCCGGAGCCAGCAATTCAGGCGTTGGCCGTTCCACCAGCAGGGCTGACACCCCTTGGCTGATCGCCTGGCTGATGTACTGGTGACCATCGGTGACAAAACCGGTGATGCAGACAAAAAGCGATCCGCGGATCGCTTTGCGGGAATCATAGGCAATCTGGCTGATATCGATCGACAAGTCGCCACCCTGTTTGAGCACGGGCAGGCCCTGGACAAGCATTTGCAGATTCATGGCGTCACACTCCTTCAAAACTGGCTGGTCAGGCAGATGACGAACCGTAGCCAGTGTGGTAACCCATTTTAGGGGTTTGCTGCTTCAGTTTCAACCGTAGCGGAAGGGTCAACAGCAATTTCTTCGGCAGCCTCAAACCAGATCCGGACCACACTGCCGCGCAAAAGCTGGCCTTCATCATTGGTCAACAGGGTGTCTTGTGAGCTATTGCTGGTCTCTGACTCTGGATCACTGGCAGCCTCACTGGAATCCGTATCACTTGCTGCAGGATCTGGCTTCGCGCTGGTAGAATCAGATTTCTCCCCGTGAGTCGGGGCTGGATCCTGGCGGACAGCCAGTCCGAGTCCATCTCCCTCAATCCGGATGTTGAGCCCGTTACCAGCTGCTGCGCTGATGGCTTCACTGACCGTCTTCTTTGAAAAATCAGGGACGACCACCCAGTCCTCATGTGGGCCGGCATCGGGATAAACGACCACTATGCCACGCGAATGGAGCTGGCTTTTCGGTGCTGGAGACTGGGAACGAATCTGCGATTGTTCGCCCATGCCGGAATCAGCCGCCTCCAGATTGAGTCCAACGGTGCTGAGCTCTTTGCGGGCCTGCGCCAGCGTCATGCCTGTCAGATCTGGGACATCACGCAATTTGGTCAGGCGTGAAACATCTTGTTCACTGTAGTTTCTGGCTTCACCCAGATACTCCAGGGTCTGGGAGACGATTTCACCCAGGGCTTTGGCTGCTACGGTCGATGTCAGTTTGTCATCGGCTGGTTTGTCCAGGACGATCAGCGTGACAATCTGGGGACTGTCGATGGGTGCAATGCCGACGAAAGACAAGGTGTGTTTGCCTTGTTCATCCGTCGAAGTGCTCGTTTTGCCGCCGACGAGGTAGCCTTCGACATAGGCTTTTGAACCAGTTCCATGCAGGACAACCCCTTTAAGCAGTTCTCTGAGCCGGGTGGAGGTCTGTTCCGAGATCACCTTGCGGATGGTCTCCGGCGCGAATTCGCGGACCACGGCACCCGTGCTGTCGGTGATCGATGACACCAGGCGTGGCCGAAGCAGGTTACCGCCGTTGGCGATGGCAGTGTAGGCGTTGACCAGCTGGAGGGGTGTCACGGTCGCAGACTCCCCATAAGACAGCGTCGCCATGTCCAGTTCGGTCGGGTCGGTGTGGATCAGTCCAGTTGCCTCTGCGGGCAAATCAATCCCGGTCACATCACGGAAACCAAACGCCCGGATGTACTGGTAAAACCGCGTGACACCCAGTTTCTGGGCCATCTGGGCAAAGACCGGGTTGCAGGAATGCCAGAAGCCCTCCTGCAGCGTTTCCATGCCGTGGCCGACAATGGTGTAGCAGTGGATCTCCTGGCCTAGGACATACATCGGGCTGTCGTTGTAGATATCTGTTTCACGGGTCACATTTTCGTCAAAAGCCATGGCTGTGGTAAGCGTTTTGAAGGTCGAACCCGGCTCGTAGGCATCCGAGATTGCCCGGTTGCGCCAGACCGTACTGGAGAGATAGTTGATGTTTTCCTGGCTTGAGCCATCCCAGGTCGATTCCTCTCGTGTCACTGGACGGGCAGTCGGATCTGCACTCGAGAAATAGGGATAGGACGCCATGGCCAGGACTCCGCCGGTATAGGGATCCATCACGATGGCTGATCCACCATTGGTGATGTCATTGCTCAGGATGGCTTCAGCCAGGATTTCCTGGACAATGCGCTGGATATTGATATCCAAGCTCAGATTCAGGTTGAGTCCATCCTTGGCGCGCAAACTGGTCGGGACTGAAAAGGGTAATTCGCCTTTGTTCATGTAATTGTCAGTCTCAACGTAGGTGTAGCCCGGAGATCCGGTCAGGATGTCGTTGTAGTGCATCTCCAGGCCAAGCTGGCCAACCAGGTTGCCAAGATCGTAACGGGTATATCCAATCACCTGGCTGGCCAGGTCCCCATTCGTGTAATAGCGGCGCGGCTCCGAATCAATGGCAAAACCGCCGATGTCGTGTTCACCCAGATAGGCCATCAGGGCTTCAGCTGGTTCGCGGGCCACGTCCTTTTTCAACTGGACATACGCGCTGTCCTTCTTCTCAAAAGCTGCCACCACCTGAGTTTCCGGCAGTTCGAGGATCCTGGCGATTTCTGCACCGATCGCATCACGCGACAGATTTTCACTGATTGAACGGACATCCTTGGGGGTGATGCCGATCTGGTAGACATAGGTCATGCCAGCCAGTTCGATGCCGTTGCGGTCATAAATCATGCCGCGTTCGGGCATTTCGGCAACTTTCTTGTAATGCTGCCCGGCAGCTTTTTCTGCATTGACAGCATAGTGGACAATCTGGATCTGGTAGAGCTGGTAGACCAGGTAGCTGGCAAAGCCAAGCAAGAGCAGACTGAACAAAACCAGCCCGAAACGGCTGGGTTTGCGAAAGCGGGAGCGATCCTTGGTTTTGGGGCGGGCCTTGTTCATGAATCCTGGCCTGGCAATTCAAGCGTCTTGAAGAAACCTTCGATCTCGTTGAAAACGGCTGCCAGCTGGGCTTCCTCGGTTGTGCTGGAATGACCTGTGCGGGCATAGACCACGCGGTCGGAGTCGGGGATGTCGACGGTGACAACTTGCATGCGGGCTGGGACCTGAAGTCCGAGGCGGTCAATCGCCAGGCGGCGGATCCGCTCGAGGTCTGTCTGGCGGGCCAGGGATTCACTGATCTGGCCGGAAGACTGTTCTGTTTTCTCAATCTGGCGCTCCAGTTTGAGATTGGCAAAATTCATTTCAAGGATGCGAGCCTGTCGATACAAGATGCCACCAAAAATCAGGGCCATCAGGATGACCATGCTGATCAGTGCCAGAAGGCTTTTCATCCGGCGCACTGCCAATTCACGGCGGACCTGGCGGGCTTTCTCCTGCAAATGCGGCCGGCTGGTCAAGGCTTCTTCCAGAAGGATCCTGCGGGCCATGCTCGGTGCGGGTGATGCCCAGTCCAGCGCATTTTCACGGCTGGTGAGATCTGTGTCATATGCCAGATTGCCTGATGTACGCATGCGCTCGATCCTCCTCATTCCAAGTGTGGTGATGGTTTATTGGACAGGCATTTTTTCAAACACACGGAGCTTGGCGCTGCGTGCACGAGGATTTTCTTTCATCTCGACCGCGTCTGCGACCAGCGGTTTGCGGGTGATCACATGGCCCAGAGACTTTTTGCCACAGATGCAAACCGGAAATTCACGCGGACAGGTGCAGGGCGATTCCCAAGTCCGGAAGGCATCCTTGACCAGCCGGTCTTCCAGGGAATGGAAGGTGATGATCGCCGCCCGGCCACCGGGGGCGAGGACTGCAGGAATGGCCTGGAGCAAGTCCTCCAGGGCTGTCAGTTCGCCATTGACCGCAATCCGGATCGCCTGGAAGGTTCGCTTGGCCGGATGCTGGGCTTCACGCAGTGCCTGGGCCGGCATGGCCCGGCGGATGACGGCAGCCAGTTCGGTCGTGGTCATGATCGGGTGTTCCTGGCGACTGCGGATGATCTGCTGGCTGATCCGGCGGGCATAGCGTTCCTCGCCATACTCCTGGATGATCCGGGTCAGTTCAGCCTCACTGGCTGTATTGACCAGGTCAGCAGCGGTCTGGCCATAGGTCTGGTTCATGCGCATGTCCAGGGGACCATCCTGCATGTAGGAAAAGCCACGTTCGGCCTGGTCCAGCTGCCACGAAGATACACCCAGATCGGCCAGGATCCCGTTGG
The DNA here is from genome assembly GCA_028684955.1 of Eubacteriales bacterium. GTDB lineage: Bacteria > Bacillota > Clostridia > Saccharofermentanales > UBA5734 > UBA5734. The sequence goes on along the minus strand of JAQUEY010000014.1, from coordinate 1,115 downwards.
CCAGTGGAATCTCGTGATCCCTGACAGCCTGGGCAATGTTGCCAAAATCGGTGTGCACCAGATGATAGGTCCCTTTGCTTTGAACCTCGGCCAGACGCTCGCCAGCAGCAGCCAGAGCATCGGTGTCTTTGTCAAAGCCATACAAATGGCCTTTTGGTCCGAGGCGTTCCAGGATCGCCGACGAATGTCCGCCGCCGCCCAGCGTGCAATCGATGTAGCAGCCATCGGGAACGATGGCCAGCTGCTCGAGAGTCTGCCGGAATAGGACCGGCAGATGGGAAAACTCAAAGACCGCGGACATCGAAACGGGTGAGGTCCATCTGGGCGAGCGACCCCTGCTCTTCTTTCTGCTGGTCGTAGAAAGCCTTGGCACAGATCTCGAGCTTGTCAAACATATCGATGAAGCAAATCTCATCGCCTGGTTTGACCCCGATCTGGGCCCACAATTCATCACTGACGGAAATACGACCCTGACCATCCAGGTCACAGGGCATGGCTTCACCGATGATCAGGCGCTTCAAGCGCCGGACAGCCGGATCAGTCCCAGAGAGCTGGGCGATCTGTTCACGGATCTGGCGGAAATTCTCAGGCGTATAGGCGGACAAGAATCCCTCGTCCAAGCTTAGTGTCACAACCAAAGATGCCCCGATGCTGTCACGCAGCCGGGCCGGCACAAACACACGGCCTTTTGCATCTATGGTATGCGTAAAACGCGCCATCCGAGCCTCCGATCCAGAATTGCATCCCGCCAAACAGCAGAATGACCAGTTGGGTCGGGGTGAAACGCACCACAATCATCCACAATTATGGAAAATTACACTACTTTTCACCACTTAGTTGAAATTCTACTCGTAAAGCATGACGTTTTCAACTTCTGTAACAAATCATGGCGAAAATGTAAACGATCTGTAACAAAGACCACGTGAGGAGCGGTGAGACCGGACGCGGCCGGCAGGCCGGGGACGGGATCACGAGCGGGGGGGGGGCGGCGCGCGGAGTGAGGAGCCGGGCGGAACCGGCCGCGGCCGGTAGGCCGGCGGACGGGGGCGCGAGCGGGGTGCGGCGCGCGGGGGCGCGAGCGGGGTGCGGCGCGCGGGGTGAGGAGCGCGGGGGGC
>JAQUEY010000106.1 GCA_028684955.1 Eubacteriales bacterium | reverse complement strand
TAATTTCTGGTGAATGATCTCGACCTGACGTCCATCTAGGTGTACAATGACCTCGCCAGATGAAACATGGCAATAATCAACAAACAAGCCCCGAGGGCTTTTCATAGATTTGAGGAACTTTGGAATATGAATAACTTTGAAACCGTCAAAGAATTTACAGATATTCTGGTTAACTGCCAGGGAAAAGTCACATTTATCACAGCTCAGGGAGACCGTCTGGTTACAGACAGCATGCTATCCGCATTGGTCGGGTTTGCTTCCCTGATCTCCGTCGCCGGATCGATCGACGTCCGTTTTGAATGTGAACAACCGGCTGATTGTGAAAAATTGCGCACCTTCATGATGACACACAAGCTGGGTGAGTATCGCAACGGCTGACACCCGACACTTGGACGATCAGGAACTGACAGCGCTGACGCCCAAACACCAAAAACTGGCTTGACTATCCCTTTCAGTGCGTTAAAATGTTAACCGAAGTTAACATCAGGCCAGCGACCTGGTCTGCAGCACCTGTTTTTACAGAGCCGCTACAGCTCCGGCGCTCTTGAAAGGATCCAGCCATGCCCGTACCGCTTTCAGATTTCAAACCGGGAGAGAGCGGGACCATTGTCTCCATCCAAGGTACCGGTGCGTTGCGCCAACGCTTGATTGCGATGGGGGTCACACCCGGCACGTGGCTGATCGTCAGGAAATTCGCCCCTTTGGGCGATCCCATGGAAATTCGCCTGCGCAATTATAACCTGTCCATCCGCAAGCGTGACGCCGCCCTGATCGAAATGATGCGGGAGGATCGTCAGTGAACATCCACTTGGCTCTGGCTGGCAACCCAAACTGCGGTAAAACAACCCTCTTCAACCGGCTGACAGGCACACGGCAGACAACGGGCAACTGGCCCGGTGTAACCGTTGAAAAGAAAGTCGGTGTGATCCGGCGCGGGCCCAACCTGTTCACCCTGGTCGATCTGCCCGGTATCTACTCTCTTTCCCCTTATTCGATCGAGGAAATTGTCACCCGCAATTACATCCTGGAAGACCAGCCGGACGTGATCGTCAACATCGTCGATGCCAGCAATCTCGAGCGCAACCTGTACTTGACCCTCCAGCTTAAAAAACTGGGCCGGCCGATGATCGTGGCGCTGAACATGATGGACGAAATCGAACAGCGGGGCGATTTGTTGCATCTCGATCGCTTGGAATCCCTGCTCGGTATGCCTGTTGTACCAATCTCTGCCAAACTCAACCAAGGCATCATCGAACTGATCGATGCGGTCCGGACCCTGGCCATCTCGCTTGGACACCAGGATGGCGACCATCACCACATCTTGTCCGAGCGCCCCTTTGGCAATGAAATCATCCCTCCAGGCTCGGCAGGATACGGTCGAGGACCGACCGGACAACCACCCCATCATCCCATCCATTCTGCCGCCAGCCCTGTCCATCCCAGAAACAAGGGTCTTCCGGGCATACCTTCAGGTCCAGGCCTTCCCTTCGGGCCTGGTCACAAGCACCATCCCCCGCACGGTCCCGGTCATGGTCTTGGCCACGGTCCCGGCCATGGTTCTGGTCCTGGTCATGGGCCTGGTCAGGGTGCAGGCCTGGGGTGGGCTTTGCAGGCAGAGCACGACCACAGTCGAGAGCAGCCAGAAACCCTGGCCAAATTGCCAGTCGATTTTCACCCGGAAACCGATGAAGAAACACACGCCTTGTATCAGGAAGCAGCACGCATCACCAGCAATGTGCTCGAGCATCGCCGTCACCCTGCTGACCTGACCCGATCTGACCGGATCGACCAGGTTCTGACCCACCGGATCTGGGCCTTGCCGATTTTTCTTCTGATTTTATTCCTGGTCTTCCAGCTGACCTTCCATGAGAAGCTCGGTGGTCGTCTGACTGGCTGGCTGGATCTCTTTTTCAGCGAAACCCTCAGTGGCTGGGTCCGGGCAGGATTGGACCTGGCCGGAACATCCCCTTGGGTCAGCTCCCTCCTGATCGATGGCATCATTGCTGGTGTCGGCGGCGTCCTGACTTTCCTGCCCCAGATCGCCCTGCTGTTCATGTTCCTCTCGGTTCTCGAAGATACCGGCTACATGGCCCGGGCCGCGTTCATGGTCGACAAGCTGTTCCTAAAATTCGGCCTGTCCGGACGCAGCTTCATCCCGATGTTGATGGGCTTTGGCTGCACGGTTCCCGCGATCATGGCCACTCGGTCCCTGGAAAACCAGCGCGACCGCCGCTTGACCATCATGATCATCCCGTTCATGTCCTGCGGAGCCCGGATGCCGATCTATGTTTATTTCGCCTCTATTTTCTTCACCACGCACAAAGGTCTGGTCACTTTTTCCATGTACCTGCTCGGGATTGTCATAGCCATGCTCTCGGCAATCCTCCTGAGCAAGACCGTCCTGAGAGGCAGCGAGGCGCCCTTCATCATCGAATTGCCTCCCTACCGGCTGCCCGATACCAAATCCTTGTTTCTGCACATCTGGGACAAAGTCAAAGACTTCATTGTCCGGGCAGGCACCCTGATTTTCGCCATGTCGGTCGTGATCTGGATCTTGCGGACCTTTACGCTCTCTTTTTCCGTTGCCAGTGACAGTTCTCAAAGCATTTTCGGCAGTCTGGGGAGCTGGCTTGCCCCCCTGCTTTCACCCCTGGGCTTTGGCAACTGGCAGTCCAGCGTAGCCCTTCTGACCGGACTGATCGCCAAAGAAGCCGTCGTGGCCTCACTCGGTATCCTGTTCACTCCAGAGCAAGTCCTGGCCACATTCAACCCGCTTTCAGCCTATGCCTTCATGACCTTTACCTTGCTCTACACCCCTTGTGTCGCAGCCCTTGGTGCCCTGGCCCGCGAAATGCACAGCTGGCGCTGGACTTTGGCGGCTGTTCTTTACCAGATCGGAGTTGCCTATCTGATCTCTTTGATCGTGTATCAGGGCGGCCTCCTGCTCGGTTTGGTTGCCTGAGCTGCTGGGGCGACAGGAATTTGCATGAACCAGACACCTCTCTCACCAGCAAATGAAGACTACCTCGAAACCATCCTGGCCCTGGCACCGGACGGTACGCCCGTGCGCTCCGTTGACGTCTCGAACCAGCTCGGCATCTCCCGGGCAGCCGTCAGCAAAGCACTGTCCAATCTAGTTCAGGCTGGTCTGATCGAACATACACCATATGGCAGCATCCAATTGACTGATACCGGCTTGGCGCGAGCCAACCTGATCACCCAGAGCCACCAGATGCTCAAGCGCTTTCTTGTCGAAATCCTGGGATTGGACGAAAACACCGCCGAACAGGACGCCTGTCGACTGGAACACGTCATCAGTGAAGAAACCCGGCTAAAATGGCTGCGCTACATCGCAAGGACCCTGCCAGAGTAAGAGCGGCGAGACCGGGCACGGCCGGCAGGCCGGGGACGGGATCGGGAGCGGTGCGGCGGCGCGCGGGGTGAGGAAACTTCCACAAAAAGGGACAGACGTTGTGCCATAGCTGGCGCCTTGAGTGGCAATTGCCTAGATCTTAGCCAGACTTGGCGCGTAGAGAGACCCCAAATCCGGCAATTGCCGAAAATCGCACCAGGGGTCGTCCTGCCAGACCTGCCATTCCTGCCAGACCTGCCCTGCAATGCACAGCCACAGCCAGCTCGCCCCACTCAGCAGGGCGTCACCCCGCGGTTCCCAACTTCTCCATTAACCCGGCTTCGTCGAGGATCGTTACACCGAGGGAGCGAGCTTTGTCCAGTTTGCTGCCTGCCGCATCGCCCGCCACGACATAATGCGTTTTGCGCGAGACACTGCCGGACACTTTCCCTCCGGCGGCTTCGATCAGGCGGGTGGCTTCTTCACGGGCGAGGGTCGGCAAGGTTCCGGTCAGAACGAATGTCTGGCCCAGAAGGGGCAAGTTCGTCCGGTCTGTTTGATTGCCCTGGAGGTTGACACCGGCCTGTGCGAGCTGGTCGATCAGGTGTATGGTTTGCTCTTGGCTGAAGAAGTCGACGACTGAACGGGCACTGACGGCACCGAAGTCTGGCAAGGCCAGTAACTCGAGTTCGGTGACCCGGGCCACAGCGTACAGGTCGGGAAATGACTCGGCCAGGACGCGCGAGGCCTGACGTCCAATGTTGCGGATGCCAAGTCCCGTGATCAGGCGGTCGAGGCTATTGTGGCGTGATTTCTCAATCGCCTGCAACAAATTGGCCAGCGTTTTCTGGCGTGTCTTGAACAGATCACTGTGGGCTAGTTCTTCCTGGCGGCCAGGTAGCTGGTAGATGTCGGCCAGATTGTGGATGAGCCCGGCAGCGAGCAACGTCTCGACCATGGCCGGGCCGAGGCCCTCGATGTCCATGGCCTCTTTCGAAGCAAAGTAGACAAGATGGCGGGCAATCTGGGCCGGGCAATCGGAACCGGTGCAGCGCAAATCGGCTGTGTCAGGCTCACGCTCAGCCGGGGCACCGCAGACCGGGCAATTCCGCGGCAATTCATAACGCGGTGGGTCACCGGCGCGCAGGTCCTTGCGCACCGAAAGGATGGCCGGGATGATGTCGCCTGCCTTCTGGACCAAGACAGTATCGCCGATCCGGACATCGAGCTTGTCGATCATGTCCTGGTTGTGCAAAGTCGCCCGGCTGACCGTTGTCCCGGCCAGTCGGACCGGCTCGAGGATCGCCATCGGCGTGATCCGGCCCGTGCGGCCCACTTGGACCGTGATGTCCAGAAGGCGTGTTTCCTTTTGTTCCGGTGGGTATTTGTAGGCAACCGCCCAGCGCGGTACCTTGCTCGTGGCTCCCAGACGCTCGCGGATGGTCAGGTCATCGACTTTGACGACGGAGCCATCAATGCCATAAGGCAATGCGAACCGTTGCTCTCCGATGGCGGTGATCACCGCCCAGACGGTCTCGAACGACTGGCAGACCTGATACTCCGGACTGACCGGGAAACCGAGACGGGCCAGGTACTGAAGGCTTTCGGAATGGCTGGAAAAGGTGATGCCTGTTGCGGCCTGAACATTGAAAACGAACAAGGACAATTCGCGCTCAGCGACGATGGCCGGGTCGAGCTGGCGCAAAGTTCCGGCAGCGCAGTTCCGCGGATTGGCAAAAATTTTTCCGCCACTGTCTTCCTGGCGCGCATTGACACGCAAAAAAGCATCGACCGGCAAATAGACCTCGCCACGGACCTCCAGCTCCGGAATTGCTTCCGGCAGTATCTGGGGCAAATCGGCAATCTGGCGGATATTGGCAGTGACGTCCTCGCCCACCTCGCCATCGCCACGGGTCAGGCCCCGGACCAGTCGCCCATGTTCATAGCGGATGGCCACCGACAAACCGTCGATTTTCCGTTCGACGACAAAACGTGCTCCCGGGAAATCACTGTGCACCCGGGTGATGAAATCGGCAACCTCGGTTTCGGCAAAGACATCCTGCAGACTCAGCAAAGGCACGGTGTGGCGGGTTGTGGCCAGGTCTGAGCTGATGGCCCCGCCAATTTTGCGGCTGGGGGATTCGGGCGTCGCCAGATCGGGAGCCATCGCTTCGAGGGCGCGCAGGCGCTGCATCAGCTGGTCGAATTCAAAATCGCTGATCGTCGGATTGTCCTCAGCATAATAGGCACGGCTGTGCGCTTCGATTTCTGCCCGCAAAGCCTCGATCTGTGCCTTGATGTCAGGATTTTTTTTTGCTCTTGACATGTAACGGTCCGTCCCTTTCCTTTGTCAGCCCTTGGTCCGGCCTTGTGAGAGCAGGAGTTGCGGCAGCAAGGCCAGGACAAGCAGCAGCACCGACCAGATCAGCATGGGCAATGACAGCCAGCCGGCCAGATTCTGGGCCAGGCTGCCTGAGGGCACGATCAGAATCGGAGCAAGCATATCAAAGGGCCAGTCCAGGGCAGCAAACAGGCCGGTAAGGAAGCCCTCGACGATGATCAGGGCTGGGATTGACACAATGAAAGCGTCCGATAGCCACAGGCCCGGCGAGCGGGCGGGAATCAGCAAGAATAAAAGTGCCAGGGCCAGGCCGATCGTGATTGGCAGCGAGACATCGTACACCCGGTTGTTTTCAATGCAGATCCAGAGGTGGTAAATAACCTCGGACAATGACGCAAACCCTGCGATGTAGAGGCGCTGGCGGCTCCTGCCGAGCCAGAACAGCAAAGCGACGACAATCGCCATGATCAGATAAGCCAGCCACGCCGCCAAAGCATCGGAGGCTCGGGTCAGACCGGCCAGAAACTCGCCCCCGGTCCGGATCATCGTGGCGAAATAGCGGAAAGGCGCTGCCAATGCAGTGGACCAGGTAAACAATAAAACCGCCAGGACGATCCCGGCGCGTGTCTGGCTTTTCATCGTGAAGACTCCTGAGAATTTTTGCTATTATTATAGCATAGCCCGGGTGCCGCAAAACTGGTGTTCGCCGTCCCGGGGAAAGGTGGAAAAACGTTTGCTGCCTGGCCTGACGACCGTGTCTGCTATCCTGCTTTTGCTGAGCACAACCCTGACCCCAGGACTGTTCTGGGGCCTGTTCTTTTTGCTCGCCGCGATCTTGCTGGCCAGGGCTCTCTACGAACCGACTCAGCTGGACGTCACAAGACACAATCTGTCGAGTGCAGAAAATAAAAACACCGTACCGGACGCTCCGGGAGGAGACGCTGCACAAAATCAGACTTCATTCGAATCCGATAAACCTGCCCCGAAGGGCCTGCGTGTCGCCCTGCTATCAGACCTGCACGCTGAATGGCTGCGCCTGGGGCCGGAGCGCATCGCCCAGTCCCTGGCTGCTGAAGATTTCGACCTGCTCCTTTTTGCCGGCGATCTGACGGGTCGCCATCATCGCCCTGACCGGGCCAAGCCCTGGCTTGATGCCCTGGCACCCGTCTGCCAGCATCTGGGAAAAGCCTGTTATGCCGTACCCGGCAACCACGACTCACCGGCATCGCTCGATTTGCTGCGCCAGGCAGGTTTTACGATTCTCAAAAATGACAGCTGCGTCGTCCGAGATCGTTCAAACCGAGACTGGCTCCTGATCGGCCTCGACATCCTGAAAAAAGGCCAGCCCGACTTCGACCAGGCGCTGAGGAACACGGTCGTAGCCGGGACGACATCCGGAGCAGATTCCGGCCCAGAAACCGTAGCCAAGATCCCTCCGGAACGGCGAGTGGTCCTGGCCCACAATCCAGACACGTTTTTTCAGGTCCCTGCCAAACAGGCAGGATTCTTCCTCGCCGGACATTTCCATGGCGGCCAGATCTACCTGCCCTTTCACTTGGAATTTTTCCTCCTGAGGCGGGAAAAATTGGGCCGGATGGGGTATCATAAGGGAAGTTTTGCTTTGAATGGCCTCACCGGCTACATCAGCCGCGGACTGGGCAGCGTCCTGTTCCCGCTGCGGCTCGGCTCCATCCCAGAGCTGGCGATCCTCGAACTCCGGCCAGTCACTCAAGACGGTCCAGTTTTGGAACAGATGGCAACACAGTAAATCCGCAGCTTGTACCACTGGAGGTTACGATTTTGAAAGAATCCATCATGCAGCTCCTCGAATCCTGGTTTGGCAATTCCCACGCACTGGTTGTCCTGATCGGTTCTGCCATCCCAATCACAGAAATGCGCGCCACCATTCCCGCTGGCATCCTGGTCTGGGGCCTGAATCCCTGGTTGGTCATGTTCCTCGGCTTTCTCGGCGCTTTGCTGCCCGTCCCCTTCCTGCTCCTCTTTTTCTCCAGCGTCCTCAAATGGCTGCACAAATTCCCGGCTCTTCGTGGCCTGACCCAGTTCATTGACAATAAGATTCAGAAAAACGTCCACCACTTTGAAAAATCCTCCGAGGCAGCCCTGATCATTTTTGTCGCGATCCCCTTGCCTGGCACTGGATTGTGGACTGGTAGCGCCGTCGCATCTTTCCTAGGCTTCAAGTTTTGGCGTTCCTTTGCCTGCGTCGCAGCCGGCGGCGCCCTCTCCGCCATCGTACTGACGGTGTTGTCGGTTTTCTTCAGCGCGGTCTTGTAACAGTGCTGAACCTGATTCCGCACTGATGATGCATCACCGGCTGACCAGTTAACACAGCTGTAACACTAAACCGAACAGGCTTTAAATT
>JAQUEY010000105.1:5913-8148 GCA_028684955.1 Eubacteriales bacterium | reverse complement strand
GCGGCGGATGGCATCGTCGCCGTAGTAGACGAGGTACGGGTCCTCACCGGGTGCGGGTCCGGCTGGGTCGGCATGAGTCACGCCACCGCGCAGGACAACACGGTCATTGGCAATGGTCAGGACGATGAGGCCCTGGAATTTGGGTTGGCCGTATTCGATGCGGCTGTCGGTGGTCGTCTCGGTTAAAAGGACTGGGAATGCAACCAGGCTTTTGGCTGCGGAAAACAACAGGCTGCGAGGGTTGTAGCTGAGCTCGGTTGAGCTGCCACGGCTACCCAATATCAGGGTTGAAAGCTCAGCCGGGCGGGTTGGATCGGCGATATCGAACAGGGACACTTTCAGGCCTTTTTCATAAGCGATGTCGCCATCGAGGCCCACATCGTAGCCGATGCCAATCAGTCGATCATCGCCAAAGGGGTGCAGGTAGGCGCTGTAACCGGGAATCTTCAGCTCGCCGGCTACTTTCGGCCGCCGAGGGTCATGCAAGTCGATGACGAACAAGGGATCTGTCGTGCGGAAGGTGACGACGTAACCGAGCGGTCCGATGAAGCGGACTGAACGGATGGTTTCGCCTTCAGCCAAGCCCGTGACTGCGCCGACACGCTTGAGATCCTGGTCTAGGACAAAAACGTGATTCTCGGAAGGGTCGGCACGACCAGACCAGGCCTGGCCGGTTGTCGTGGCCACACGCAGGTAGCCCTCGTATTCGTCAAAGCTGTATTGTCCGATGACGGTGCCCGGAACTGAGCCTTGTCCAGCAGGTGTGATTTTGCCACCTGTCAGGCTATACCGATAGATTTCCGTATGAGTCTCATAGGATCCAGGCCAAATTTCCGGCTTGCTTAGTCCGTCGTCCTGTTCACGGGCTGATAAGACAGTGCGCATCCCGAAAAGATAGAGGTTTTCAGTCGAACAATAGACAGTCCCTGTGGCACCCACTGTTGCCAGGATTTCCGGCTGCTTTTCAACCGCTACGGTGTCGATGGAAGCCAGGATCACCTGGCTGCCTGGATCGCCTTCCGGCAGGATGCTCAACTGGGCTGGTGTGACTGTTTGCCAAGCTTGATCAGCCCCGGATCCGCTACCAGAATACGCGTCAGATCCGCTGCCTGTCTCCGACGAGATTGTCGCAGGGAAAACCTGCTCTGGTGTAAGCTCACCTTGAACAGTCTGATCCAGCATGGGCCAGATCCAGTATTTGTACTGGTTCGTGACAACGGTCACGACTGAGTTGATCTTGCGTGAGGTGACGTAACTGCCTTCCTGGCTGAACTGGCGCACCAGGCGCACGGCAGAACGGTCGGTGATGTCATACACGTGTGTCGTGGTGTAGGTGCGGCCAGCCTGAATGGGGGCGATCCTCTCCGGAGCGACTGGTGCGGCAATTTTCACATCCGGCACAAGAGTCGCCGCCTCCGGCGCTGCTTCACCCGATTCTGACCAGGCAACTCCTGGTTCAATTGAACCTGTCGCCGGAACAGGGTCACCCGGTTCGACCGGCTGCGGCCAAGGCTGTGGATATTTCTCATAGCTGTACCCGGCCAGCAGGACAGTCAGACGCTCGTGATCGGGATCGAGATAGATCTCGAGGAGCGACTCATTGAGGTAAAATGCATCGGTCTCGCGGTTGGTGGCAAAGGCCAGGCTCGAGACCACCTTCATCCGGGCTGGATCCTGGGCGTCGATGATGCTGAGGCGATTGTTGGCAACCACATAGAGGTAGCGGCCATCTGTTTTGACGAGGTCAGCTTCGTCTACTCCCTGGACTTGGATATTGGTCTGGGAATGGTCCGGATTGGCGGCAGGTGCTGTTGCCTGGCTGCCTGGGGCGAGACCGGCATCCTTTTCCATGGCAGCTTCGGGGAAAGCATACATCCGGAACTGGTCGATGGCAGGGTTGGCAGCCATCTCGCGCAACCTGGCGATCAGGTCATCATAGGTCGCAGGTTCCGGGGGAACGGGGGTAGGCAGAACCGTATCACCCGGAACCGTCTGCCCGGACGTCGTGCTTGGACCTGAGCGGCCAGGCCAGGATTCACAGCTGGCTAGCACGGGCAGGACAACAAGCAGCAGAACAAGAACAAGAACCGCTTTCTGTTTCATCGTCGTTCGCCTCCCTCATTGAGGATGTGGCTGAAAGATATCCGGAACAAACAGGGCCGGATTTTCCTCTGCCAGTCAGGGATTAGACGAAAACAAAACCGAAAGGGTTCCCTTGTGAAAAATGATGGTGTC
>JAQUEY010000105.1:0-5813 GCA_028684955.1 Eubacteriales bacterium | reverse complement strand
CCCTTGTGAAAAATGATGGTGTCGGTCAGGCAATCCTGGCTGCTTGGCAGTTCTGCCTGCAGCAGCTGTCTCAGCGGTCTTCGCGGAAGTAGGGCACGCCGAGGGCGGCCGGACCCTGGTAGGCCTTTTTCCGGGCATAGGTGATGACCAGAACGATGATTGTCATCAGGTAGGGGTACATATCAATCGCGTATTGGGAAAAAACCGGGATGCTCGAGAGGCCTTCAATGTGCTGGATGCGAAAACCGACAATTTCCAGGGCGCCGAACAGGAGCGAGCCGGCGATCGCCTTGAGCGGATCCCAGCGGATGAAAATGACCAGGGCGACAACGATCCAGCCGCGGCCGGCGACGATGTTTTCCAGGTAGGTCCCGACATTGACAACGGAGATGTAGACACCGCCGAGGCCGCAGAGGATGCCGCCAATAACGACATGGACGTACTTGGCAGCGATGACCCGGATGCCGGAGGCATCGGCTGCCGCCGGATTTTCGCCGACCATGCGCAGGTGGAGGCCTTCACGGGTGCGGAAGAGGTAGATCCAGCCGACGACCGCTGCGGCGAAGGTCAGGTAGACAAACCAGTTGTGCTGCAGGAAGGCAGTGTCGATGAAAGCCAGCACGGGTCCGAGTACGGGCAGGCTGGCCACCGGTTCGAGCGGCAGGTGCAGCGGGGTGGCCTGGGCGAATTCGCGGATCGCCGGCGGTGTGTTCTGGTTGGCCAGGCTTTTACCCAGGGTATTGGCAAAGCCGGTGCCAAAGATCGTCAAAGCCAGGCCGGTGACGTCTTGCTTGGTCCGGAAGGTGATGGTCAGAATGGCATAGAGCAGGGCGCCAAAACCAGATCCGAGCATGCCGACGAGGATGGCGAGGGCGATGTTGTCCGTATGGTAGGCAGCGATGAAGCCGGTGGCGGCGCCCATCATCATCAGGCCTTCGACGCCGAGGTTGAGGTTGCCGGCGCGTTCGGTCAGGGATTCACCCAGCGTACCCAGAAGAAGCGGCACGGCCATGCGCACGGCTGAGGCCACAAAAAGGGCAATCATCAATGAAATGTCCATCAGGCCTGGTCCTCCCCTTCTGGTGTGTCTGCCTGCAACTCCTTGCGTCCACTGCGCCGGTATTGGCGCAGCAGGGCGCGCGGTCCCTTTTCAATCACGACGTGGTAGGAAATGAAAAACTCAGAGGCCAGGGCGGAGAACAAGATCAGGCCCTTGATGACATCCGAGACGGAGACCGGGATTTTCAAGGCCAGTTCCATTCCCATGGCACCTTGCTCCATGGCGGCAAACAGCAGGGCGATCAGAATCATGACCGGCGCGTTGAGCTGGGCTAGCCAGGCCACGATGACGGCAGAGAAACCGTTACCGCCGCCGATGCTTTCTGATAGGACATGCGACACGCCGCTGAGTTTGGCAAAGCCGGCCAGGCCGACGATGGCACCGGACAGAGCGACGCCTCCGACCAGGACGCGCCGGACATTGATTCCGGCATAATGGGCGGTCCGTTCGCTTTCGCCAACGACGCGGGTTTCATACCCGCGCTTGGTGTATTTGAGGTAAATGGCGACAAACACCGTGACCACGAGTGCGATGATCCAGCCGATGTGAACACCGAAAATTTTGGGCAGGTGGGCCGCTTCGGGGATGGCCTTGATCTGGGGGAACCCCTTGGCGGCTGGATCTTTCCAGAGCACAAGGCGCAGGAAAACGGCAACTTTGATCGCGACGTAATTGAGCATCAGGGTGAACAGGGTTTCGTTGGTGCCGGAATAGGCCCGGAACAGGCCGGGGATCAGGGCATAGAGGCCGCCGCCGATCATGGCCGCCAGGGCCATGGTCACCCAGTAGAGGACAGCTGGTGTGGTTTCGGGCAGCTGGTGAGCCGCGTAGGTGGCGAAAATCGCGCCCATGACCATCTGGCCTTCGCCACCGATGTTCCAGAACCGCATTGAAAAACTGATCGAAAGGCCGAGGGCGACAATCAGGAGCGGGATGGCGACCGTCACGGTGTTGATCAGGCCCCGGGCAGAGCCGAAGGACCCCTTGGCGATCGCCAGGTAGGCTGCAATCGGGTCAAAGCCCATGGCGGCCATGATCAGGCCGGAAAACAGAAGGGCCACCAGGACGGAAATGATGCGGATGGCCGCCGCACGCCAGCCTCCGGCGGTTTCCTTTTTGGCAATTCGCAGGCGCATCAGAGGACGACCTCCTTTTCTTGGAGCGATTCTCCGGCCATCATCAGGCCGATCTGTTCCTTGGTCACGTCACTCGCTCTGACAATGCCGGTGACTTCACCGTTGCACAGGACCAGGATACGGTCGCACAATTCCAGCAGCACATCGAGGTCTTCACCGATGAACAGGACAGCGACGTCTTTTTGTTTCTGTTCGTTGATCAGGGAGTAAATGGTATAGGAGGAGTGAATGTCGAGGCCGCGCACGGCATAAGCCGTGATGAGCAAGCGAGGGTTGAGGTTGATCTCACGGCCAAGGATGACTTTCTGGATGTTGCCGCCGGACAGTTTGCGCACGGTGTGGAAGATGCCCGGGGTGTTGATGGCCAGCTGGGAGACGATTTGCCGGGCCTTGGTCCGGGCTGCCTTGCGATCGATGAACGGGCCCTTGTGGAAGGCGTAGTCCTTGAGCAGGATGTTGTCGGCGATGTCCATCGAGGCGACCAGGCCCATGCCCAGGCGGTCCTCAGGGATAAAGCTCATGCTGATGCCCATTTTGATGATTTCACGCGGGGATTTACCCACGATTTCATTGCCATGGAAGCGGATGGAGCCTTCGGACGGGATCTGCAAACCAGCAATGGCTTCGCACAGTTCTTTCTGGCCGCTGCCGGACAGGCCGGCGACGCCGAGGATTTCTCCGTGGCTGAGTGAAAAACCGACGTTGTTCAGGCGATGGACCCCGCTGGTGTCCAGGACTGAGAGTCCCTCGATTTCGAGGCACGGACCAGAACCCTGGACAACGGGACGGTCGATCGACAGGTCCACGGCCCGGCCAACCATCATCTCGACCAGTTCGGTCGTTGTGGTCAGGTCTGTACGCACGGTGCCGATCGTACGGCCCTGGCGCAGGACCGTGACTCGATCGCACAAGGAGAGGACTTCGTTGAGTTTGTGGCTGATGAAAACGATCGCCTGGCCGTTTTGCCTCATCCGGTGCAGGATCTGGAACAGGTGGGTGATCTCCTGTGGGGTCAGGACAGCGGTCGGCTCGTCGAGGATCAGGATCTGCGACCCACGGTAGAGGACCTTGAGGATTTCGACGGTCTGCTTTTCGCTGACCGACATCGTCGAAATGCGCCGGTCAGGATCTATCCCCATTGCAAACTGTTCGGACAGGGCTGAGATTTTCGCCCGGGCGGCTGCACGGTCGATGAAAAGCCCGTGGCCGGTCCCGGCGATGATGTTGTCCAGGGCCGTCAGGTTTTCGACCAGTTTGAAATGCTGATGGATCATGCCGATCCCTTTGGCCATGGAGTCGCGCGGCGAACGGAAAATGACGCGCTCACCGTGGATGTCGATTTCACCGGAATCCGGCAGATAAATCCCGGAGAGGATGTTCATCAGAGTCGATTTGCCGGAGCCATTCTCGCCGAGCAACGCATGGATCTCACCAGCTTCGACCGAGAAGCCAATGTCCTGGTTGGCCTTGACGGAGGCAAACGCTTTGCTGATGCCGCGCATCGCGATGGCCGGGACTTTTTTTGTATCAGTCATACAAAGCTCCTGAAAAGTCATAAAACCTGGCCTGTACCGCAGGCAAAGCGGCACAGGCCAGGCAGATTCACAAGGGTGTCAGGGGACCAGCTTGCAGAAGCGGTTTACTTCGCTTCGACGACGCCTTCGACAAACCAGTCCATGGCGAACTGGTCATCTGCGCTCAGGGATGAGCCAGCAGCGACGCGTTCGGCACCGGTGTTGTCGTTGATCGGGCCGGCAAAGACAAAATCGTTGCCCTTGGCTTTCATGGTGTCGACGAGCGCATTGACCTCGGTCTGGACGTCGGCCGGGACGAGAGCCGTCATGGTATCGAGGGCGACGACGCCATCGTTCATGCCACCCCAGTAGGCGCCTGTGGTCCAGCTGCTGTCGAGCATGGCGGCGAGGCGCTGTTCATAATAAGCACCCCATTTGAAAACAGGAGCAGTCAGGTAAGCGTCTTTGATGGCTTCGCTGTACATCGGGTTGTCATAGCCGATGCCAAAGACGCCCTTTTCCTGGGCAGCCTGCTGCACAGCAGTGGAGTCCTGATGCTGGGCCAGAACGTCAGCGCCACTGTCGATCAGGGAGATGGCAGCTTCTTTTTCCAGCTGCGGGTTGAACCAGGTGTTGGTCCAGGTGACTTTGACGACGGCGTCGGGGTTGACCGAGCGTACGCCGAGGGTGAAGGCATTGATGCCACGGTAGACTTCCGGGATCTGCATGGCAGCGACATAGCCGATGGTGTTGGACTTGGTCATGCGGCCAGCGACAATACCGGCGAGGAAGCGGGGCTGTTCGATCTGGGCGAAGTAGTTGGCAAAGTTGTCCGCACTCATGTAGCCGGAGCAGTGCTCAAACTTGACGTCCGGATTTTCCGAGGCGACTTTGGCTGTCGTTTCCATGTAGCCAAAGCTGGTGGCAAAAACAATCTGGCAACCATCGGCAACCAGCTGGTTGAGGGCAGTCTCAGTCTGCTGGGCATCGGCATCATTGACATTTTCGATCTCTTTGAGGTCGATCTTGTCGGCACCGACAGCAGCAACAGCAGCGGCAAAGCCGTCGGCATGAGCCTGGGACCAGCCACCGTCATTTTTCGGGCTGATGTAGATGACGCCGACTTTGATTTTTTCGGCAGGTGCAGCTGCAGCCGTGGTGGTCTCGGCGGCGGCTGCGGTGGTGGTTTCACCGGCAGCGGCAGTGGTGGTGGCACTGCTCTGGGCACAACCGGCGACAAGACCGAGGACGAGCATCATGGCCAAAGCCAGGGTGAGGATTTTGCGGATTCTCATGGTTTCTCTCCTTCTTTTCTGGGTCGCTTCAATTCTACGATTCGCAAGGCAGATGATGAATCAGGCGGATGTTCACTGGAAGCGGACGTGCCCGTCGGACATGTCCTGGATTATGGCCAGGGATTCAACCCGGATACCTGAAGTGCGGACGCGGGAACCACCATCCTGGAACCCTTTTTCGATGACGATTCCGGCGCCTGCCAGCGACGCACCGGCCTGGCGGACCAGGTCGGCAAGGCCCAGGAGGGCTTCACCATGGGCGAGAAAATCATCGATGACCAGAATGTGGTCAGACGCGTCCAAATAACGGCAGGCGACACGGATGACATTGTCGCGGTTGCGCGTATAGGAATGAACCGGAGCCGCATAGGTGTCCGGGTCCTGATTGGCAGAGTCGGTTTTCTTGGCAAAAACAACGGGGACGCGCAAATGATAGCCGGCAAAAAGTGCCGGGGCGATCCCGGAAGATTCGATGGTCAGGATGCGGGTGATCGGCTCGTGCATGAACCGGCGCGCAAATTCCTCGCCGATGGCGTCCATCAGGACCGGGTCGATTTGATGATTGAGAAAACTGTCAACCTTGAGGATGTTGCCGGGGAGCACTTGGCCGTCCCGGACGATCCGGTCTTTGAGCATTTGCATCGATGAACCTCACCAGACCAGCAGACGTTCAGCTGCTGTTACCATGACAGGCAGGATGGAAAAATTGTAAACGAAATCTGACTATTTGACAAATGGCAGAATGCATGAAAATTTCCGTCATCTTGCATCACCTTTTCACGCTTTTCCTGGACACTTCGGCAGAGCA
>JAQUEY010000013.1 GCA_028684955.1 Eubacteriales bacterium | reverse complement strand
TCTTCCTGGCTTCCCTGGCTGAACCAATGAGTTGCATCATCGGAGCTTATCATGCCAGTTTCCACACCCAGGCAGGAAGCTATGCCCATCAAATGGGCATCAAACCCGGTGGCCGGCTGGCCATTCTGGCCGGAGCGGGTCCGATGGGCCTGGGAGCTGTTGATTTTGCCCTGCATGGCAATATCCTGCCGCGCCAGCTGGTTGTGACCGACATCAACAACGAACGCCTGGCCCGCGCTGCCAGCCTGTTCACCCCGGAAGTCGCTGCCCGTGCGGGCGTCGAATTGGTCTTTGCCAATACGGCTGAAATGGCCGATCCGGTGCAAGGACTGCTCGACTTGACCGCAGGCGAAGGGTTTGACGATGTCCTGGTCTTTGCCCCGGTTGCTGCTGTCTGTGAACTGGCCGACAAAATCCTCGGTCACGATGGCTGCCTGAATTTTTTTGCCGGGCCGACCGACACCACATTTACAGCCGGGCTCAATTATTACAATGTCCATTACAATGCAACCCATGTCATAGGCACAACAGGAGGCAATACGGATGACATGAAAGAATCCCTCGAATTGTCAGCGGCAGGACGGATCAATCCGGCGGTCATGGTCACCCATGTCGGCGGCCTCGATTGCGCAGCGGAGACAACACTGCATTTGCCCAAGATCCCGGGTGGCAAAAAACTGGTCTATACGGGGATTGCACTTCCCCTGACGGCCATTGATGATTTTGCCCGCCTGGGCCAGACAGATCCCCTGTTCGCCGGACTGGCGCAGCTCTGTGCCCGCCATGGTGGACTGTGGAATGCCCAGGCTGAACGATATCTGCTGCAGCATGCGCACCCGATCGACACAATGACTTGATCATTGCCCTCGATCGCTTGCACAAGATTCTGGAATTGCCCTTAGCCGGGACAATTGTTAACATGGAAGGACTTGCAGTTTGAAAGTAGGTTATTCCATGGATTTACTCGCCATTTTCCAGAATCTCACGCAATGGCAAATCATCGCCGGCCTGATCGTTGCGGTCATCATCGGCATTGGCAAGACGGGTATCGGCGGTGTTGTGCTGCTCGCGATACCGATTCTGGCCAGTGCCTTTGGTGCGATCGAATCGACCGGCCTGATGCTCACCATGTTCCTGATCGGCGATGTGTTTGCAGTCAAAGCCTATGCCAGGCATGGCAAATGGGACGAGATCAAAAAGCTCCTGCCGCCAGCCTTGGCAGGACTGGCACTGGGCAGCCTGGTTGGACGTTTTATCAATGACCAGCAGTTCAAATATCTGATCGCCAGCATTGTCTTGGTCTGTCTGGTCGCGATGGTCTGGCAGGAAGTGAAGGGTGATCAACTCAAGGTGCCGCAAGCGCGCTGGTTTGCCATCCTGATCGGGGTGCTGTCGGGCTTTGCCACCATGATCGGCAATGCGGCCGGCCCCATATTTGCCATTTACCTCTTGGCGATCCGTCTGAACAAACAAAACTACCTGGGCACGACTGCCTGGTTTTTCCTGATCATCAATGTGCTCAAGCTGCCTTTGCAGGTTTTCGCCTGGCACAACATCACCTGGACAACAGCCATTCTGGCCCTCTCGGCTTTGCCCGCGATTTTCATCGGCACCCGGATCGGGATCTGGGTCATCCGCAAATTGCCGGAAAAAACTTTCCGTTATCTGATCATAGCGATGACAGCAGTTGTTGCGGTCCGGATGTTTTTCTAGAGGAATTTTAGCGTACAGGTCCTGGATGAATGCTGATACTTGGGTCACACAAAAAAGAGTTGCCTCAGAACGATCGTTCGAGGCAACTCTTTTTAACTGTGATTGGAAGGGTTAGACCAGCGCACCAGCACGACTTGGCAAAACTCAGCCAGCGAAGAAAGACTTGAGCTTTTCAATCGCTTCCACTTCGTCTGCCCCTTCGACCTGGACGGTCAGAGCGGTTCCGTGCGACGCACCCAGGGACATGATGCCGAGAATGCTCTTGGGGTTGACATGCGAGTCGTCCTTGATCAAGGTGATGTCGCTTTTGATGGTCATGCAGACCTTGACGAGCTCAGTGGCAGGACGGGCGTGCAGGCCTTCTTTGAAAGGAACAGTGACTTGGATGGTTTGCATGGTTCTAATCTCCTAAAATGAATCATAAACGAGCCGGTCAGATACTTGGATTATACCAGATCCAGATCTCAGGCTACACTTTTCTTCAGCGTGCCGATCAGAAGGGCGGTCACAACCGTACCGACCAGGATCGAGACCAGGTACATCGGGATATTGCCGACAGCAAAGAGAACGAAGACACCGCCGTGAGGGACGCTCAGTGTGGCGTTGAAGAGCATGGAGAGGGCGCCGGTGATGGCAGAACCAGCCATGATCGAAGGGATGACCCGCAGCGGGTCGGCAGCGGCGAAGGGGATGGCACCTTCGGTGATGAAAGAGGCACCAAGGACCCAGGCAGCCTTGCCGGACTCAATTTCGAAATCGGTGAATTTCTTTTTGAACAGGACGGAGGCCAGGGCCAGGCCGAGTGGCGGGGTCATGCCGGCAGCCATGACAGCAGCCATGACAGCGGATCCTTCACCAGCGGTGAGCTGGGCGAGGGTGGCAGTACCAAAGGCATAGGCGGCTTTGTTGACCGGGCCGCCCATGTCGAAAGCCATCATCAAACCGATGACCAGGCCGAGCAGGACGGCGTTGGTGCCAGACAGGCCGTTGAGGAAATTGGCCATGCCCGTGTTGATGGCTGCGACCGGTGCGCCGAGGACATAGAACATCAAAAGACCGACAATCAGAGAACCAAGGACCGGGATGATCAGGACAGGCATGATGCCTTGGAGGGATTTGGGCAGCTTGATGTACTTCTTGATCAGAAGGACGACATAACCGGCAAGGAAGCCAGCGACGAGGCCACCGAGGAAGCCGGCGTTGAGCTGGATGGCGACGGAGCCGCCAATCATGCCGACAGCCAGACCGGGACGGTCAGCGATCGAATAAGCGATGTAACCAGCGAGGATCGGAACCATCAGGGCAAAACCAGCGCCACCGCCGATGCTCATCAGGTAAGCAGCCAAGGTGCCGGATTCCTGGAAGCCGATGTAGCCACCGACGAGGAAGGACAGGGCAATGGCGATACCGCCGGCGACAACGAACGGGATCATGAACGAAACACCGTTCATCAGGTGTTTGTAGACACCGGTGCGGTTGGCTGCGCGTTGCTCCTTGATCGCGCTGACCTGGTCAGCGAGGTTGGCAGAGCCATAGACCGGGGCATTCAGGGCTTTCTCGATCAGGCCATTGGCGTCCTTGAGGGCGTCAGAGACTCCGACCATAAGGACTTTCTTGCCACCGAAGCGCTCCATCGGGACGGTGGTGTCGCAGGCCAGGATGATGGCGTCTGCGGATTTGATTTCATCGGCGGTCAGTTCGTTTTCAACACCGACTGAACCACGGGTCTCAACTTTGACATCATAACCTTTTTTCTTGGCTGCATCAGCGATTGCTTCTGCGGCCATGTAGGTGTGGGCGATGCCAGTCGGACAGGCTGTGACTGCTAGGATTTTCATGAACACGCCTCCTCAAGATAAATAGTTATAACAAGCCTTGCGTCGGCTTATTACCGGGTGGGACGGAGGATGACCTGGGCGGCCATCCGTTCGACATCCTGGCGGGAGAAACTTTCGGTCCCGACTTTGCTGACGGCCAGGGCTCCACAGGCCGTCGCCCAGGACAGGGCTTGCTCCAGACCAAGATTTTGGGACAGGCAATGGACAAAGCCGGCCAGCATGGAATCACCTGCTCCGACCGTGCCCCGCACGTCGACTTTGAGCGGCTCGGCGAAAAGGGCCTGGTCCCTGCTGACCAGGATGCTGCCGTCGCCGCCCATGGAAACGAGCACATAGACAATGCCGTACGTTTCGATCAGCTGGCGGCAGGCAGAAACGATCGCTGCTTCTGTTGCCAGCCGAGTGCCAAGGGCGCTCTCGAGCTCGTGAATGTTGGGTTTGATCAAGGCTGGGGCAGACTTGAGACCTTCCAGGAGCAAGATGCCATCGGCATCGAGCACGCTCTGGCAAGGGGGGCGGACCCGGCTGATCAGCTGGCGGTAAAAATCAGAGGGCAGACCTTTGGGCAGGCTGCCGGAAAAAACGATGAACTGGCTTTGGGCGGACAATTCGTCGATTTTGGTTTCGATCGCCTGGATATCCGCTGCAGCAACAGAAAATCCCGCTTCGTTGATATCGGTTGTGGTCCGGGATGCGGTCTCGATCAGCTTGGTGTTCGTCCGGGTGGCGGCCGCAATCTCGATCAGGTCAGTGTCTAGACCGTCGTGTTCCAAGAGGGAACGGACATGGCCGATGTTGCTGTGGCCGATAAATCCTGTCGCCTTGGTTTTTGAGCCGAGTGCTTTCAGGATCCTGGCTACATTAATCCCTTTGCCGCCCATGTCCTCGCGTACACTTTGCACCCGGTTGACCTCACCGAAGGCAAATTTTTCCACAACGACCGTGCGGTCGATGGCTGGGTTGAGGGTGACCGTTGTAATCATCACAGTTCCTTTCAAGATCGGATCAGTTCGATATCGTTGTTGTGGTAGATCTCCAGCAGGGATTCGTCGATTTCGCTGTCTGTGATGATGACATCGACCATCGACAAAGGAGCAATCTGGCAGAGCGCCACTCGGTTGAACTTGGAATGGTCGACCAGGACGTAGCGTTCGCTGGCACAGCTGAGCATGGTGCGCTTGACTTCTGCTTCGTCGAGGTCGGGTGTGGTCAGGCCGCTGTCGATGGAGACTCCATTGGCTGCGACAAAGGCTTTGTTGACATTGAACCGGCGCAGGAATTCGATGGCCATGTGTCCGACTGCTGCCAGGACATTGAGCCGGACTTTGCCGCCCATGGCGATCAATTCAACATTCGGATTCTGGGCAATCAGGCTGGAAACGGTGGTCGAGTTGGTGATGACCGTCAGATGGAGAGTGGACTGGCCAATCAGGCGAGCCAGCTCCAGTGTGGTGGTGCCAGCATCCAGGATGATGCTGTCAAAATCAACCAGCCGTTCGAAGGCCTTGCGGGCAATGGCCCGCTTCTGGGTCTCGAACAGGTTCTCTTTCTGGTTGTAGCTCTCCTCAAGGGTCAGGGTGGTCAGGCTGGTCAGGATCGCACCTCCGTGGGTCCGTTCGAGCTTGCCTTCCGCCTCCAGGGTCGCGAGGTCTCTCCGGATTGTGGCTTCGGACGCTTCCAGGGAGTCGCAAAGCTGACGGACCGTGATGGTTCGGCTCTGCTTGAGCATGTCAAGAATACGCAGATGTCTTTCTCCCTGCAACATGGCGATCAGAGTCCGATTTCGTAATCTTGCAGAACTTTGAGGACTGCAGCAGGAGACTGGGCGGCCCGAAGATTGGTGCGGAATTCTTCTTTCATCAGACGGCGAGACAAGTTGGCCAGGATCTTGAGATGGACATCACCCGCGTTGTCTGCTGGAACCCCGATCATGAAGATGACATCGATCGGATTGCCATCCAGAGACTGCCAGTCCATCGATTCCACTGTGGCGTACATCAGGAGCGGCTCTGTGACAGCGTTGGTTTTACCATGAGGGATTGCAACACCAAAACCCATGCCTGTCGAATACTCGCCTTCGCGATGAAGGACTGCATCACGGTACCCGGCGATATCTGCAACACGACCGGCTGCGGCAGCTTTCTCCGCCAGCATCTGGATCGCTTCTTCTTTCGACTTGGCCGGCAGGTTCAGGACAATCAGGTCTTCATTAATCAGCATAGGTTCCTCCAAGGGTTTGCCTGCTCCGGTTCACCCGGAGCAAGGGGCTGTGGACAGAGATCAGTTGTTTATCGGCACGAGTGATTGTTTATGATCGTATTTTAACACTCGTGATTGATAAATCAAGCACGATTTAGAGTTGTGAATGAAAATTCGAGAATACAACCAAGAACTGTTTGGCTAATTTGTGCAATGTGCGAATCCTTTGATTTTCAAAGATGATTGAAAATTTGTGCTTGATGATTGCCTGAACGGTCAGACTCGAGTTAAAATGAAAGAGAAGATGAAAAATATCGTCCATTTTGCTTCATTCTCATTGGCTGTTAAATGAACTGGCATTTTTCTATGCTTCGCTCTCTGTTAAAATGAACAAGACTTGAAAGAATGGATTGAAGGAGGAGTCGATATGCAACTCAAAGGTGTCAACGCCGCCCCTGGTCTGGTGATGGGTCCGTGCCTGGTTCTTGAGGAGATTCACCATCCTGATTTTACCCATCACAGCATCGCTGACGATCTGCTTGAAGAAGAGAAAAACAAGGTACGCATCGCCCTTGATCTGGCAGAAAAACAACTGACTGCCATCCGTGACCGGGCCAGTGCTGCCGGACTCGAGGAGCAGGCTGCCGTCATGGATGCCCACCTGATGATGCTGGGTGACCCGATCCTGACGGAGGGTTTCCTGACAAGTGTGGAATCTGAGCATCTTCCTGCCGTTGGCGCCGTTCAGAAAGGCATTTCCGCCCAAGCGGACATCTTCGAATCCCTGGAAGATGCCTACTTCCGGGAACGGGCCCAGGATATCCGGGATATCGGCCGCCGTCTGGTCAATCTCCTTCTAGGGATTGAAGAGCCTGACATCAGCTCGCTGCCCGAGGCATTGATCTTGATCGCCCGTGACATCACGCCTTCGATGATGGCATCTGTCGACACGAAAAACCTGCTGGGTATTGTGGCCGAGATTGGGGGCAAGACGTCCCATACCGCCATCCTGGCCAATAACATGGGCATACCAGCCGTTCTTGGCTGCCACGATGTGGTTTCGGTTGCCAAATCCCAGCCCTCTGGGGCCCGGATCGCTGTTGATGGCAGCTCCGGGCTGGTCCACATCGGTTTGACTGATGAGATGGCGGACTCCCTCCGGGCAGAAGCGGAGCGCAGGGCCGCGGTCAAAGCGTCTCTGGCAGTGCTCAAGGATCAGCCAACCGTGACCAAAGACGGGGTCCATGTCCAGCTCGCAGCCAATGTCATGGGCCCGGGCGATGTCGAAAAAGTCCTGGCTGTCGGCGGCGAAGGTGTCGGACTGTACCGGACCGAGTTTTTGTTCATGGACCGTGACAAGGCTCCGGACGAAGAAGAACAATACCTGTCCTATCGCACCATGATCGAGGGTCTTGGCGGTAAGCCAGTCATCATCCGGACGATGGACATCGGTGGTGACAAGAGCGTCGACTACCTCAACATCGCTAAGGAAGAGAATCCTTTCCTCGGTTACCGTGCCCTGCGCATCTGTCTCGAGCGCGATGATCTGTTCCTGACCCAGTTGCGGGCTATTCTGCGCGCGGCTGTCCATGGCCAGGCGCTGGTCATGTTCCCGATGGTCAGCTCGCTCGATGAACTCCGTGCTGCCAAGGCCAAGGTGGAACAAGCCAAGGAACAGCTCAAGCTGCGTGGCGAGACCTATGCCGATGACATCAAGGTTGGCATCATGATCGAGATCCCTTCAGCTGCCGTCATCGCAGATGTCCTGATCCAGGAAGCTGATTTTTTCTCGATTGGCAGCAACGATCTGACTCAGTACACCTTGGCCGTTGACCGCATGAATGAGAAAATCAGCTACCTTTACAACAGTTTCCATCCGGCTATGCTGCGCCTGATCAAATCGGTCATAGAGCCTGCCCGTGCTGCAGGCGGGGACAAGTTTGCCGGCATGTGTGGCGAGATGGCTGGGGATCCGCGGGCAACTCTCGTGCTGCTGGGCCTTGGTCTGCAGGAATTTTCGGTCGGACCTTCAGGGCTCTTGCGGATCAGGAAAATCATCACCAGCGTGGATTTCAGTTATGCCAAGTCTGTGGCTGACAAAGCGCTGACCCTGGGGACTGCGGCCGAGATCGAAGCTTATCTGGCCGAGGCCCTGCCGGAAGAACTCAAAGCCTTCATGGTCTGATTTTTCTTAAACTGAACCTATTGGAGTAGGGCATGATTGATTTTGACAAACTGACGGTTTCTGCGGGTGATTCGATCCTTATGATCATCGACATTCAGGAACGGCTGGCCCCGGCCATTGCGCATAACGAATCGATCTTGGAGAAGACCGGGGTCCTGGTCCAGGCTGCGGAGGCGATGGGCATCCCTGTTCTGGCTACAGAGCAGTATCCCAAGGGCCTGGGCCCGACCATCGCACCCATCCAAGTGCTGTTCAGCCAAATGGCGAATTTTCTGGGTGTTTTCGAGAAACTCCAGTTTTCTGCGGTGACACCGGAAGTCCTGGCGGCGATTCAGGCGACTGGACGGAAGAAAGTGGTAATCGCCGGCATGGAGACCCATGTCTGCGTCTTCCAGACGACGCGCGCTCTCCAGGCTGCCGGTTACCAGTGCTTCCTGGCTCAGAATGCAGTCGGCTCACGCACCGATGCCAACCGGGACAATGGCCTGGATCTGATCCGGGCCTGTGGCGCCGTGGTGACCAATGTCGAGACGCTTGTGTTTGACTGGCTCAAGCAGGCAGGGACACCGGTTTTCAAGCAACTTTCCAGACTGATCAAATAGTGAGCCCGGATCAGGGCACAAAAAGGAGAAGATTCTGTGGATCGATTTGAAAACGTCACCATTCTCAAGCCGGCCAATATCTATTTCGACGGCAAGGTCACGAGTCGTATGGTCCTGTTTGCGAATGGAGAGAAGAAAACCTTTGCACGATAAAAAACCTCGTTGCCAGAATTATCTGATCCAGGCAGCGGGGTTTTCCTCATTGATACCTTATCACACGATGGGATATTACTTGGCCAGTGCCTCTGCCATATCTTTGGCATTGCCGTTGGCCTTGTCTTTCAAGCGTGCCAGCAGCCCATCGGTTGCCTGCATCGAACCATCCTGGAAGATCCAGAGCGCTTCACAGTCGGGCAGGCTCTCAACGAGTTGACGCCCGTCCTCATAGGGCATCAAAAACACAGCTGTGGAAAGATAGTCGGCCAGACCACTGTCAGGAGTGACGATGGTGACAGCGCGCTGGTGGTTGGCGGGCATTAGTGTTTTCGGGTCGATCAAGTGGTGGTAGATTGCGCCATCGACCAGGTAATAGCGTTGATAGTCACCGCTGGTGACTATGGAGGTCTCATTGGCCAGGATGACATCCACCGATTGTCCTTCCGGGATCAGCATGGACACAAAGGGATTCTGGATACCGATCGCCCAGGTTTCCCGGGCTGGGTCTGCCGGTTTGCCGATCAGCCGGACATTGCTGCCACCGGCGCTGATAATGCCTGAGGTCATACCCTGCTCTTTCAGGAGTTGGGCAACAATTTCAGTCGCATAGCCTTTGGCGACAGCACCCACATCAAGCCGGACCAGTGGATCCGTCAACTCTAGTGTCGAAGCCTGGCGATCGATTTTCAAGGAGGCTGGATCGATGTGTTCGGCGGCTGCCTGCAAATCGACTGGATTTGGAACGGTGGCCTGGCCTGATTCTGCCGCTTCACGATGATCGTGCCAGACTGACAGGACTGATCCGAGAGATGGACTGACCAGGCCAGGGGCCAGTTGGTCATTGACCAGGTAGAATTCAATCAAGTCCAGGATCTGGGTATCGACCCGGACCGGGCCTTTACCTGCCTGACGGTTGACCGACATCAGGTTGTTGATGCCGGGATACTCGTGGTAGATATCAAATAGCTGGTGGAGCTTTTGGAATTCTGATTCAGCCAGATCAGCCCAGTGGTCAAACTCTGCCTGGTCGTTGGCGTATCCGATCAATGTGATCACGGTATCAAAGCTCGATGTAAATGAACTGGAGTATTTGACCGGTGCGTCTAAAGAGGCTGGCGAGGTGGTCTGGCTTTCTGGAGCCACAGAACCAGAAGAAGATGTGGATGCTTGTGAAGACGTGCAGCTGGTCAGCACGAGAGCTGTCAAGACCACGATGATGACGGATAGACGTGCTGAAAAAGAAAGATGTGTGTTATTTTTCATCATTGATTGCATACTCATTTACTGTTGAATCAAGGGCTTTTCTGCAGTTGATCCGGATGGTTTCACCAAGGTAAAGAATGAGGGGGTGCGGTGTGCACCCCCTCTCATTGTAGTCAGCAAAGAAAATTCTTCAAGTGAAACGGGACGGTGTTACTGGGCGTTGGTGACGGCTTTTTCCAGAGCTTCGATGTAGTGGTCAGGGCCAAAGGTGGAAGATGTCTTGAGGTCGACGAAGATGTTCTTGTCACCTTCGCGGGCAGCACTTTCGATTTCGGCCATGGTTTTGCCTTCGAGGTAAGCTTCGAGGGCATCAGCCTGTTCCCACCACTCTTTGCCGATGGCGGAGGCTTTCTTCATGCCATAGGCATCGCCAAGCTCGCGCTTGGTGGCACCGAGGGCAGTGGCATCAGAGGTCAGTTCGCCTTTGGCGTTGAAGGTGATGTCATGGACGACAGCATCGACCCAGACGTCTTGGACTTTGCCAGCGTCGTCGATGGCAGCGATGGCCATGCTGTTGTAGGACTGGAACTTGCCGTCCTTGTCAGCAGCGGCATTGGCGCTTTTGGCAGCATTGATGGAGGCGCCGTAACCGAGCTTGGTGGCTGCGGTCGGGGTGGCCTTTTCGGCAGCAGCGACAGCTTTCTTCAGAGCTTCGACGTAATGGTCAGGGCCGAAGGTGGAGGAAGTCTTGAGGTCGACAAAGATGTTCTTCTCGCCTTCGCGGGCAGCTGCGTCAATGTCTGCGACTGTTTTGCCAACGAAATAAGCTTCGAGGGCATCAGCCTGTTCCCACCATTCCTTGCCGATCGGGGAAGCCTTCTTCATGCCGTAGGCATCACCGAGCTCACGCTTGGTGGCGCCAAGCGCTGCGATGTCAGAGGTGAGGGCGCCGGTGGCGTCAAAGTTGCCACGATGAACAACGGAGTCAATCCAGACTTTCTGGATCTTGCTGTCGGCGTCGATCAGGACGGCAGCATAGTACGAGTAGGACTCAGCGATGCCTTCTTTTTCGGCAGTGACGCTGGCACTTTTGCTGGCGGTGACGACAGAGCCAAAGCCCAGGCGCAGCCCGGAAGCAGCAGCAGAAGTCTCAGCAGCAGCGGCGGTCGTTTCGGCGGTGGCGGCGGTTGTTGCCGCTGTGGTTGCAGTCTGGCCGCAAGCGGTCAGGGCAAAAGCGAGCAGGACAACAGCAGTGATCAGGATCAATGCAGTTTTTTTCATGTGTTGATCTCCTCTTTCTACAGGTTCGGTGACCAAATGGATTGCTGACGGGTTTTATTGTAACAAAATCACATAAAATATGAAAGTAAACGATTCCGACAAAATCGATCGGATTATAAACTACGTATGCCCATTACCTGAAAACACAGTGGGGGCAGGCGTTATCAGCGAGTGACCAGACCAGAACAGTTGGAAAATACAAATCAAGAATGTATCTGGGGATACAAAGCAAGACGTTCGATTTTGGCCAGCCAGGGTCTTTTTCCCATGAATCGGTCGCTCCGGCAGGATCTTGGCATACCCGTTCGATCAAGACCGTGCTAAAATCAGGAAAGATTGCCCCAAAGCCGCAACCGCACACCAGGCAATCCCAAAGCAAGTGATGTTCTGGCAGGTAGTTATGGCTCGTTTCATTTTTCCACATCGCCACAAATCTGGCAATTCGCATTCCGTGGGCAAGACCGGATGGATAGCCGCACTTTCGTCATCTTCCCCGATCAATTTGCGCCTGTTTTTCCTTTCGATCTTCCTGGTGTCGATCGCTTACATCAGCTGGCAAGCCTGGCCTTCTTTTTTCAACCTGGATGAGAAGACAACGACTGTTGACAGTGACTATCTGCCTTACCGCCTCAAGCAAGGCGATTTGCTGGTTCAGAATTTCCATTCAGTCAAAGACGGACTGGTTGCCTTGACGTTATCATTTGACCTGCCTGAAGACACGGACCTACCAGAGGAAACATCGATCCGGATCAGCGTCAAAGCCGCAGGAGAGCCGGTGGCGTCCGAACAAACGCTGTTGACCCGGGAGAATTTGAAGCTGTTTGCCCGCACCAGGATACCCCTGCAATTTGGATCCCAGACAGCCGGTCAAACCTACAGTGTCATACTTTCCATCGATCAATTGCCGGAAAGTGCCCGTCTGTCGATCCACACGTCGCATGCCACCCAGGCTGCCATGCTGGTCAATGGCCGTGACACTGGCCTGGCCACCGTCTTGGGCCTGACCTACCGCCAGTTTAATGTGGGGGCCTTTGTCAGGGCCCTGGTCCTGATGCTTTTGATTCTGGTTCTTGTGCTGCTGCCTTTGCCTGGGCTGGATGCCTTGCTGCAGGAGGCCATTGTAGTACCCTTGCTGGCAGCACCTTTCCTGACTTTGGCCAGCATTGAAATCCTGAACACGCTTAATCGTGATGCCATGCTGGCTGCCCCGGTATTCTGGCTGTCCTATCTGACCCTGCTGCTGTTTGAATTGCTCCTGGCCAGCCTGCTGGGCCGGATCCGGCTGGCCATCATGGTCAACCATCTGCTGTTCATGGCTTTGGGAACCGCCAATCACATCAAGCTCTTTTTCCGTGGGGATCCTTTTGTAGCAGGCGATCTGCGCTCTGTCACCGAGGCCGCCCACACCATTAATCAGCTGGACTTTGTCATCAACAGTCGATTCCTGGCTGCGGTCCTCCTTCTGGCCATATTTTTCCTCTTGCTGGGAAAAACCCGCGACACCCACGCTTCCCGCCGTACTCGCTGGATCGCCTCAGCCTCGTCCCTCATTCCCCTGATTGCACTGCTCAATGGCCTGGTCCTCAATCCTGCTTTGATCAGCCAGTATCCCGGCATCACGCGTTATCCCTGGAACCAGATGGTCAACTACAACCAGAATGGTGTTGTCATCCCGTTCCTCCAGAGCACCCGTAACCTCAACATCAGCCAGCCAGAGCAACTTTCGCAGCCACAGCCTGGCTTTTTCGACATCCCTGCCAGCCAGAAGACCGTCATACCTTCACCGGATAAGCCCAACATCATTGCCATCATGAGTGAATCTTTTGCAGACTTTGACAATATCCGGCCGATCCAGACGACCGAACCCGTGATGCCGTTTTTTGACCAGCTGCAAAACTCGCCCAACGCTCGACACGGCAAGTTGCTCGTCTCCATTTTCGGCGGCGGGACATGCAATTCCGAATTTGAATTTTTGACCGGGAGCAGCATGCTGTTCATGGCTGATGGTAGCTTGCCCTACAACAGTTATTTCATGGGACCCACCCATGCCCTGCCGGATCTGCTGGGCCAGCAAGGGTATCGTAGTGTGGCCATTCATCCTTACCTGAGAACATTCTGGGACAGGAATCTTGTCTACCCAGCCATGGGTTTTGACCAGTTCATCAGCATGGAAGATTTTCCAACTGGTGGCAAAGTGCGTGATTTTATCAGCGACAAAGCTGATTTCAACCAGATTATCCGCAGCTTCGAGGGCAAACAACCTGACGAGCGGCTATTCATCTTTTCCGTCACGATGCAAAACCATTTTCCGTACAGCAGTTCGGAAGAAATTCTCTCCGGGCTCGAGTACAACATCAGGATGCCGACCATGACAGAAGTTGAGTCTGTGGAGCTCTACTTGAGCCTTGTGCGCCAGTCTGACGATGCCTTGCGCGATTTGATCTACTATTTTTCCACGGTCGAAGAGCCGACTTTGATTGTTTTGTTCGGAGATCACTTGCCTGGCAACAACAATGTTTTCAAGAACTTCTATGAAGACCTTTTCGGGAAGCCATTGGCCGATCTGACCCAGCTGGAGACGCAGAAAATCTATGAAACACCGTGGCTGATCTGGGCCAATTATGATTTGCCAGAAGTCGCCAAAGACATCACAAGCCCCAACTTCCTGGCGACAACCGTCCTGGACTTGGCCGGGGCAGCGAAATCGCCCTATTTTGAGCAGGTCAGCCAGTTAAATCAGATGGTGAAAGCCATGAATAACAAAATGGTCATCACTCGAGAGGGCAGAACCTACGACAAAGAAGCGCTGCCATCCAGTCTGGTCCGCCAGCTGGACCGCTACTGGGCTTCCGAGTACAACAACATCATCCTTGGAAAGGAGCAATGACTGCACGTGTTGCGCTCTTCAGGTGTTGAACAGACTCCTGACCTCATCGACGGTCATCTGTGACAGCAAATTCTGTCCTGGTTTGATGACTGCCTCGATCATGACCTGTTTTTGTTCCTGGATCGCCTGGATTTTTTCTTCCAGTGTATCCCGTGCATAGAGCTTGAAAACTTGCACGATGTTTTCCTGCCCGATCCGGTAGGCGCGATCAGTCGCCTGATCTTCGACAGCAGGGTTCCACCAGGGATCATAATGGATGACCGTATCTGCGCCGGTCAGGTTCAGGCCCGTGCCGCCAGCCCGCAATGAAATCAAGAAAATCTGGCCTTCGCCACTGTTGAAGCGATCGACCTGAGCCAGGCGTTCATCGGCAGCGACCTGACCGTCAATCAGGAAACAATCCAGATCTTTGGCAGCAAGGCGGTTGCGGATGATCTGGAGCATCTGGGCAAACTGGGAAAAAATCAGGATGCGATGGCCGCCGTCCAAGGCATCGGCGATCAATTCGTCGAGCAGCAGGAGCTTGCCGCTGTCGCCGGTAAAGTCATTGAGGAACAGTCCGGGGTGGCAGCAGATCTGGCGCAGACGCGTCAGAAGAGCCAGGATGTATAGCTGGCTTCTGGCAAATCCATTGACAGCCACCTCCTGCTCGAATGATTGACGCGCAGTCGCGAGGTATTCCTCATACAGGGCACGCTGGGGCGCAGTCATTTCTGAAACGACACGGGTTTCGATTTTGTCAGGTAATTCACGCAGGACATCTTTTTTCATCCGGCGCAGGACAAAAGGCGCTATCTGCCGGTGCAGATCAGACAGAACATCACTGCCAGGGTCTTTCCAGTAGGGCACTTCATAGCGCAGTTCGAACTGGCGCCGGCTGGACAGGTAACCGGGCATTAAAAAATCGAAAATGGACCACAGTTCTGTCAGGGAATTTTCTATCGGGGTGCCGGTCAGGGCGAAAGTCCGGTCTGCCCGGATTTGTTTGACGGAGCGGGCATTGAGCGTCTCAGGGTTCTTGATGTTCTGAGCTTCATCCAGAAAGCAGCTGGCAAACGAAAGATCAGCCAATTCCAGATAATCCCGGCGAACCAGGGAATAAGACGTGATCACACAGGCATGTTTGCCAATAGAGTCCAGAAGTGCGGTCCGTTGCTGGCGATTGCCGTCAAAGACCAGCACTTTCAGAGCAGGAGCAAATTTTTCGAATTCGCGCTGCCAATTGTAGACCAGGCTGGTTGGTGCAATAACCAGGGACGGTCGGCGCGTCTTGCGATAGGTGGCGGCGATGTAGACGATGGCCTGCAAGGTTTTGCCAAGGCCCATGTCATCTGCCAGAATGCCACCCAGACCATAAGCGTCCAGGGTGCAAAGCCAGTTGAAGCCGAATTTCTGGTAGGGCCGCAAGGGCACGGTAATGCCGTGGGGCAGGCGGAAATTCTGGTGCCCGGGATCCTCGAGCGCCCGGGCCATCTCCATCAGACCGGGATCGATCGAGATCATTCCTGCACCAGAACGGCTCCCCTGGCCAGGTTCTTGTGCTGCGGCATGCGTCGCCAGACTGAGTATGCGATAGCGGGGCAAGGCAAATCGTTCCCGGGTCGGTTTGGCTCCCCAGGTTTCAAGGAGATTGAAAAATTCCAGCAGCTGGCCGCTGTGTTCATGGTTGACGGTGCGAAAATGGCCAGACTGGCAGAGGCAATAAGGCTTTTGGTCACGCAACGCCTGGATGTAGACTGGTCTGTCTTCTGATGGTAAATCGTTCCAGGCGATCCGGACTTCCAGATGCTTGTTTTCAGGCTGTTCATGGACTTGGACCGAAAGATCAGGTGCTGGCAGGATCTGGAAAGGCTGGCTGGCTCCATCGAGCAAGCGGACTGTTTTGTCCTGCAGTGATTTTAGACCCTCATCCAGGAAACGGTAGATCGCTTCATAATCGCTGATGAGGTGGAATAACCCCTGGCGCCGGAAACCCGCCAGCTCCAGTTTGTCCAGGATTGCTTGTTCCGCCAGCTTCTGGCGGACAATGATCGTTTCGTGCTCGTCAATACCCTTGGCTGGTGTAGCTGGCGCATAGGGGCTGATGGTCAGCTGGCCATAGTGAAACAGCAGATCAGCCTTCAGGCCGTCCTGGATACTTTCAAGCCGGATCGTTGCAGTCAGCGGTTCCTTGACCAGCCTTTGCTGCAACTGTTCCGAAAAGTCGATCGGGCAGACTGCCTGGAGAGCCGGATCAGGTAAACCGGCCAGCTCGGCCACTTCCTCTTCACTCAGAGTCAGTAAATTGGTGCCAGGAACAGCAAAAATCGAGAGCACCGGATCCAGCAGGCGGATGGTTTCCCGCGACGGCAGATAAAACGTGTCGTCAACCAGATAAATGTTGCGCGAAGCTGTCAATTGCAGCAATGCGGGGCCAGGTTGACGCACGAGACTGTATAATCCGTCGCTGCTGCCGGATTCCGTTACCAGCAGGCGAATTGGCATGGCCGATTCACTGACACGGATCGGGTAACTCTCCGTCCCCTTGAGGGTGGACCAGCGATAGCGATTCTGATGGGCTGCCAACCGTAAAAAGGCTGCAGCCCGGCTGGCGTTGAGGATCAGGACCTTCTCGGAACGGGATGACGCAGCAGAGCCAAAGGTAGCTTTGTAATCTTGCTCATAAGCATCGAGCAGGAGATTGAGCAGCGCTTCATCCGATGGATCGAACCGGTGCATGAATGGATCGTAAGTCAACTGTTCGTCAATTTCAAAGGGCAGATCCCTGCACAATGCATCGAGGAACTGTTCGACATGACCTACAGGATGAAGCCGGCCATTGGAGACTTGCAAAGTCAGCGTGGGTAACGTGCTCGGATTGTTGCCGCAGGCCATGACCGCATGCAGCTTGAGCAGCTGCTTGCCCTGATTTTGCAAGATCTGAGCCCGCCTGCTGGCCTGGCTGATGAATTCACGCGCTTTGATCCGGCTCTTTCGTGTCTGCTGCTGGGCAGTTTCGCCTTTGGCCGCACCAAAATGGTCGATGCAATACAACAGGACCGCGGCAATATGCTTGCAGTCGCCCCAGTAGGATGTAAAAGCGCTGCACGTGCAACTGGTGTCATGGATAGCGCCATCCCGGTTGAGAATGATCCGCACCTGGTAGGGTTGAGTCCCCTCCACACGCGCCAGGATCAGCCCTTTGTCAGAGTCAAAGCTGACCTCGCCAACCTGGCCGTTTCGGTAACAGGCCCGGCCATTCATGTACGTGGGTCCATTGGTCGTCCGTTCGCGGATGGTGCTGGTTTTGATGGTGAACATGTTGTCTCCCAAGCTGTTCAAGAAACGAGCAGTGCCAATCAATGCCAATGCCAGTTGAAAAGGGAAATGATCCAAAACCTGATTATAGCAGACATCCACCTGACAAACAATGAAAGCAGCTCCCGCGCCGCTGCCACGATTCCGCCCCCGGCACGAAGGCCAAGTCCGGTCCCATTGCAGCAAAAAATGTCGAAAATCGAAGAAAAATCGATTTTGAGTCGGCTAATTTAAATTCGTGCTTGACAGGTCGGACAAACCTGCTAGAATGAGGAAGCATTTACGATGAAAGTTAGATCCAGTCTGTCTTTATTCTGGATCTGATCAATTGGAGGTAATCAGACACATGAGTACTTTTGTGGCCAAGTCCGCAGAGATTCAGAGAAAATGGTATGTTGTCGATGCAGCAGGCCTGACCATGGGCCGCCTGGCCAGCGAAGTGGCCAGCGTCCTGCGCGGCAAGCACAAGCCGGAATTCACTCCGTTTTTGGACACCGGTGATTATGTCATCGTGGTCAATGCGGCCAAGATGGTCCTGACCGGCAAGAAGCTGGACCAGAAGCTGTACCGCTACCACACCCAGTATCCTGGCGGCCTCAAGGAGGTCAGCTACAGAAACCTGATGGACAAGCGCCCGGACAAGGCTTTTGAGCTGGCTGTCAAAGGCATGCTGCCCAAGAATGCACTCGGCCGCCAGATGTTCCGGAAACTCCACGTTTTCGCCGGACCCGAACATGATCATGCCGCCCAGATGCCCGAAGTGCTCAAGTTCTCGATCTGATTGAAAGCGAGGAGACATTAAGACATGGCTACCAAAAAAGCTGCTAAAACCTATTTCTACGGCACTGGCCGCCGCAAAAACGCCGTCGCCTGCGTCCGTATCCTGCCTGGCAAAGGCCAGGTCACCATCAACGACAAGAGCATGGATGACTATTTCGGTATGGAGACTTTAAAACTGACCGTCAACCAGCCCATGGTCGCCACCAACAACGTTGACAAGTACGACATCATCTGCAAAGTCATCGGTGGCGGTTTGTCCGGCCAGGCTGGCGCCATCCGCCATGGCCTGTCCCGCGCCCTGGTCAAAGCTGACGAGGAAGCCAACAAAGCCATCCTCAAAAAGGCTGGATTCCTGACCCGCGATTCACGCATGAAGGAACGCAAGAAATACGGCCTCAAAAAAGCTCGTAAGGCGTCCCAGTTCTCCAAGCGCTGATTGCCCGATCAAGCTTGGCCAGTCCGCCGGTCGTCCGATCATCGCCAGCCAAGCTTTTTCACTGCAACTTTAGACCGGACAGAGGAATCAAACGCCTCTGTCCGGTTTTTGCACGCGACTCACGCTTCCGTGCTCCAGCGGATGCGCTATACTAAGAGTCTCACCTGTTGATGAAAGGGATCTGACATGCGCACCGCTATCGTACATACTCATCTGCTGACCCAGGCAGGACCACCGATCCAGATGGGCTACCTCATGATCGAGGATGACCGGATCGCCGCTGTCGGGTCTGGCGAACTCCCGCCTGATCTGGCACAAGCACAGGACCAGATACTGGATGCCCAGGGAGCCTACCTCATGCCAGGCCTGATCGATGCCCATTGCCATGTAGGCCTGTTCAATGATGGCTTGGGCAAGGAAGGTGAGGACGGCAACGAAGAGACCGACCCGGTCACGCCTCATCTGCTGGCAACCGATGGTATCTACAGTGAGGACCGTTGCTTTGCTGAAGCACTGGCTGCCGGTGTGACGGCCGTCCTGACCGGACCGGGCAGCGCCAATGTCCTGTCAGGGCAATTTGCGCTGTTGCACACCCAGGGTCAGCGAGTGGAGACCATGACCATCCAGGGCCAGGCAGCGCTCAAGGCTGCCCTGGGAGAGAATCCGAAAACTGTCCATGGCGGCAAGGACCGCAGTCCTGCGACGCGCATGGGGACGGCTGCTGTTCTCCGTGAAGCATTGCAAAAGACAGGACGTTACCGGGACAAGATCGAGAAAGCCAGAGTGGCTGAGTCTGCTGGCAAAACGGATGTGGACCAGCCGGACCTGGATGTTCGTCTGGAATCTTTGCTACCTGTGCTGCGCGGCGAACGGCCGGTCAAATTCCACGCCCACCGCGCGGACGACATCCTGACTGCTGTGCGGATCGCCAACGAATTCGGCTTGCGCTATACCCTTGACCACTGCACGGAAGGATACCGGATTGTGGACATTCTGGCTGAGGAATACCGCCAAGGTCTGGCAGAAGGTCGTGGTCAGGGCCAGCCAGGCCAGGGCCGCTTGGAAGGCATCATCGTTGGCCCGATCTTGTCCGATCGCAGCAAGCCTGAGTTGACGCGCGCCGATGTGAGTAATGCGTCAATCCTGGCCAAAGCTGGCCTGCCCGTGGCGATCATGACCGACCATCCTGTGATCCCGATCCAGTATCTGGCGGTCAATGCTGCCATCGCGTGCCAGGCTGGTTTACCGGAGGACCTGGCCCTTGCGGCCATCACATCCGTTGCGGCCCAACTGGCTGGCATCGGGTCGTCCCATGGGACGCTGGAGACTGGCAAACAGGCCGACTTGGCCCTTTTCAGTGCACATCCTTTTGATTACCGCAGCCAGGCTCTTCTGGTCTGGATCAAGGGCCAGATGGTCTATCGCAAGGAGGACCGATGAGCATTGCACCTGATGCCACCGATAACCGAGGGTTGGATAATCTGTCTGAACTTACACCGGACGGCTTCAAACCTGGCCTTCATGCTCTGCATGTGGTGACTGTGTCTGCTGAAGACACCGCTTTACTGGGGTTGCTACTGGCCAATCTGCTCGTGCCAGGCACGGTCATCAGCCTGGATGGAGACCTGGGTGCTGGTAAAACAGCCCTGGCCCGCGGCATTGCCGATGGCCTTGGTTGTCAAACGCCCGTTTCCAGTCCCACGTTCACCTTGCTGATGGAACATCCGGCGACCGGTAGCGGGATGCCTCTGTACCATTTTGATGTCTACCGACTGGCCTCATCGGAAGATTTTCTGGCCCTCGGCCTTGATGACTATTTTTCCCGCGAGGGGATCTGCCTCATCGAATGGGGCACCCTGATCGAGGACATCTTGCCGCTTTCGACGTTGAAAATCCTCATCCGCCTGACCGCACCAGAGACACCTCAGCAGCGTGTCATGACGCTGTTCTGGCCAGACCATGAAAAGGAACTGGCCGTTTTGGAAAGGAGCTGGCAAGATGCTCATCCTGGCATCTGACACCACCGGTAAAAGCCTGGCAGTAGCTCTGGTCAAGGACAGCCGCCTGGTGGGGGAGAGCCGGTTCAACCTTGGCTACAATCATGCTGTGACTCACATGCCTCAGGTCATGGCCCTCCTTGATTCGTGCGAAACCAGTCTGGAAGCGGTCGACTTGCTGGCGGTGACCCAAGGTCCTGGCTCTTTTACCGGTACACGCATTGGTTTGTCCAGTTTCAAGGCCTTGGCTTTTGCTGCACACAAACCCCTCATGGGGGTTTCGACCTTGGAAACGCTGGCTTTTCCCTGGCGCCAGATGGCCCGGACGCTGGTCTGTCCCGTGCTCGATGCCAGAAATGGTCGCGTTTATGCTGCCTGTTACCGCCAGTCTGACCTGATGGCCGTCGCGGCAGGTCTCAGTCACACCCCCTTGGTCCAGCCTGGCAATTACCAGGTATCGGAGTTTTTGGCGCAATTGGCCCGTCAGGTAGACCAGTTCTCCTTGTCCCAAATCTCCATTTTGCTCACCGGAGATGGCGCAGCGGTTGCGCAGGAGGCGCAGATGCATGCGGTTTCTGCTGCTCCCCTGGATCTGGTCCGACTGGACCCGATCCATGACGCTCCCAGTGCTGCGGCAGCAGCTCTGCTGGCAGAAGCCTATTTCCGATCTGGTGCAGATGGCAACCCCTTTCATTTGAACGCCACCTATTTGACACCATCCTCTGCCGAGCGCCTGAAAAAGGCCTCCCCACAGCCTTGAATCAGCCATGACAAGCGTTAGGACAACCACCCCGGAAGGCACTGACCGCACCTGGCATGGAACAATCCGGCTTGCACATCCAGGTGATTTGAGCGGTCTGGTCCGGCTCGAGCAAACCTGCTTTGCCATTCCCTGGACTGAGCAATCCCTGCGTTCCGATCTGGCCAATCCAGCGCTTGCCCATTACTTTGTGGCTGTCACTCCATCAGATGAAATTGTCGGCTACATCGCCTGCTACCAGGCGGCGGATACAGCTCAGATCACCAATCTGGCAGTTCTGCCATCCTTCCGGCGCCATGGGATCGGAGAGAAACTACTGTCTGCGCTGCTGGCATGGGCTTTGGACAACCAGATCGCAGTCGTTGACCTGGAAGTCCGGACCAGCAATGAACAGGCGATTCGCCTGTACCGGAAAATGGGCTTTGTCCAAGTCGGCATTCGCCGGGGCTATTACGCCGATAACAACGAAGATGCCAACATTATGCTTAAAAATATTCTGTAAGATGAAATTTTATATATGCAACATGAACAAATGACGGTCCGTTATTCAGTCATATTGACAAAGGATCGACACAAACTCTATACTTACGCTAAGAACTGCCGTACTGGCGGTTTTTTGTCCTTTGACCATCAGGAGGAGGAACTCGAATGGTTAGTAAAACGGTTCAATTCAACTGCGACGATGCCTTGCAGATGAAAGCTGTCGCTGTCCTGATCCAGAAAGCATCCACATTCCGTTCTAGCGTTTACCTGGCCAAGGGAGAACGTCGAGCTAATGCCAAGAGCTTGCTTGGAGTGATGTCGCTGGGCGTTGAAAATGCCATGGAGATTCGCGTCACTGCTGATGGCAGTGACGAAGCCGAAGCACTCGAAACCATCAGCTCGTATCTGACCAATCCGGAATTTTAATGCCGCCCTGGTATTTACCGAAACGATGATCCAAGCTCCAGAACCCAATCCGCCGCCGGTTGATGCCCGGCTCGACCTTGTACCAACGAACCCGGGTGTTTACCTGATGAAGGACGCTTCGGGTTCTATTATTTATGTCGGCAAAGCTGTCAACCTGAGAAACCGCCTGCGCAGTTATTTTACGGCCAATCCCCAGGGTAATGCCAAGGTCCTGGCCATGATCTCACATATTGCGGATTTCTCGTTCATCGTCACCAGCAGTGAGCTGGAAGCTCTGCTGCTGGAAGCGACTCTGATCAAACAGCATCAGCCGCACTACAACATCCTGCTGCGCGACGACAAAGGCTATCCCTACATCCGCATCACCATGAATGAACTTTACCCCCGGATCGTCAAGGCTTTCCGGGTCGGAGACGACAAGAACGAAGGGGCGCGCTATTATGGCCCCTACCTCAGTGGCGACCTTTACCGGGCTTTGAGTGTCTTGCGCACGCTTTTTCCGACCAAAACCTGCAAGCGCGTCTTTCCGCGTGACATCGGCAAGGAACGGCCCTGCCTGAATTATCATATCGGGCGTTGCATCGGACCGTGCCGTGGAGATGTGCCGGCTGAAAGTTATCGTGCCGTCATGGAATCGATTTGCCAGTTTCTCGAGGGCAAATACAGTCCGATCTTGTTCGACATGCGCCAGAAAATGGAAGCCGCCGCTGACAATCTCAAATTTGAAGAAGCCAGCCTGTGGCGTGACCGTCTGGCCGCTCTGGAACGCCTGATGGAAAACCAGCTGGCTGTCAGTAGCCAGGACAGCGATCGCGATGTGATTGGCATTGCCAGGAACGGTACGGAAACCTGTATCCAGAAACTGGAAATCCGCGACGGCCGGATGGTTTCCTCGGCCGCTTTTTTCTTTCCCGAAGAGCAAGACGATGATCCGGAACTTCTGGCGGCTTTCCTGCTCCAGTATTATCCCAATGCAGCCCGGATTCCTGGCGAGATACTGCTGGCTGCAGAACCAGCCGGCTGCGATGGTCTGGAAGATTACTTGAAAACCTTGCGCAAGGGACGCTGTCAGCTCCATGTACCCAAGCGTGGCGACGCTCACAAGCTGATCTTGCTGGCTAACGAGAATGCGGCCCAGTCTTTGCGCCGCCATACCATGCTGGGCGGTCACGGCCAGACTGCCCTGCAGGAGGCGATCCGCGAACTGGCCCAAGTGACAGGTGCAGCCCAGGGCATTCACCGGATCGAAGCAATCGATATCTCCCATACCGGTGGCCAGGATATGGCCGCCAGCCTGGTGGTTTTCATGGATGGCAAGCCGGCTAACCAGCAGTATCGCCAGTTCAAGATCAAGACGCTGGAGGCACCCGATGACTATGCGGCGATGCGTGAAGTCTTGCGCCGCCGCCTGGCTCGCCTGCCTGATGAACCTTTTGGCAGCCGGCCGGACCTGATCCTGGTCGA
This sequence comes from Eubacteriales bacterium, assembly GCA_028684955.1. GTDB lineage: Bacteria > Bacillota > Clostridia > Saccharofermentanales > UBA5734 > UBA5734. Next base: position 9,220 of record JAQUEY010000013.1, on the reverse strand, counting down.
CGGTGGGATCGGCCAGGTCCATGCGGCCCAGACAGTCCTTTCAGAATTCGACCTGGAAATTCCTGTTGCCGGCATGGTCAAGGATGACCGCCACCGGACCCGTGGCCTGGCCCTGCCCAGCGGGGCAGTCCTGGAGTTGCGCCAGCGCCTGGAAGAACAGGGAGCTGAAAACTTGGGACTTTTGCGTCTGTTGACAGCCATCCAGGATGAGGCCCATCGGTTTGCCCGCAAACTGAACCAGTCCATGGCCAAAAAACGGACCATCCGGATGTCGCTGGAAAACATTCCAGGGGTCGGGCCTGCCAAGCGTCGCCTGCTCCTCAAAGAGTTCCTGACGATCAAGGCTGTCAGCGAGGCTACGCTGGATGAACTGAATACGGTCAAAGGTCTTGGATCAGCGGTAGCCGATGCCGTTTACCGCCATTTTCATGGGGAGGTCAGCTGACCATGGCTCTGTTTGTCCTGTCTGATCCGCATCTGGCCAATGGTGTCGACAAACCCATGGCTGTTTTTGGAGCACACTGGAACAACCACACCGAGCGGATCCGGGAAAACTGGCTGCAGACGGTGACCTCGGATGATACAGTCGTTCTGCCAGGCGACATTTCCTGGGCCCTGACCCTGGCGGAAGCGTTGCCTGACCTGCAATTTCTCCATGAACTGCCTGGCACCAAGATCCTGTCCCGCGGCAACCATGATTACTGGTGGACATCACTTTCCAAGCTGGAAGATCTATGCCAGAAGCATCAGCTTCTTACTCTGAAATTCATGCGCAACAATGCCTTGATGGTCGAAGATTCGACCATCATCTGTGGCAGCCGTGGCTGGATCTTGCCCGACGATCCCGCCTTTTGTGCCGATGATGCCAGGATCTACGCCCGCGAGATCGGTCGCCTGCGCCTTTCACTCCAGGCCGCCGCCGCAATCGACTGTCCCGGATGCGAGCAAATTGCCTTCCTGCATTACCCGCCATTTGCCCGTGACCGCAAACCGACCGAACTGACCCGCCTGCTCTCAGACTACGGAGTCTCCCGTTGCTACTTCGGTCACATCCACGCCCCTGTTCCGGCCTACCAGACCCCGGAATTCCTGCTCGAGGGCGTCAAATACACCCTTGCATCCGCAGACAGACTTTCCTTCAAACCCCTGAGACTCTAGGCTTTCAGCCGTTTTCGCCAGTTGCATGGATTTGACACCCGGTATATAATCGAAAAGCTTGCCCAGAACCTAGTTCCAATGACCGTGATTGAGGTGGAAAATGGCCTACAGTATGACCGGCTATGGCCGTGGGGAAACAATCCAGGATGATCGCCGGGTGACCGTCGAAATCAAGTCGATCAACAACCGTTTCTGTGACATCCAGGTCCGCCAGAGCCGGGTGCTCCAGTCGCTCGAGACCAGGACGCGCGAGCTGGTCAGCCGTCGCCTGTCCCGGGGCAAAATCGATGTGTCGATCAATTTCGAGGACAACAGCGAATCTGCCTATTCCGTTCATTGCGACCTCGGCCTGGCCAAAGCCTATGCCCAGGCCTTGCGCCAGATCAGCGAAACGGTCACCGGACCGGAAACTCTGTCAGCCAGCCAGATCGCCCGCTTCAATGATGTGCTGCGGGTCGAGTCTGCCCAGATCGACCCCGAGAGTGTCTGGAAACTTCTGGAAGCCACCCTCGAACAGGCCATTGACAACTTGATGGCCATGCGTCACAACGAAGGCAGCAAACTCATCTCAGACATCAAGGCCAAAGCGGTCCGGTTGCTCGAACTTAAGGAAAAGGTCGCCATCCGTGCGCCCCTGGTCCCTGCCGAATACCGCCAGCGCCTGAGCGAACGGGTTGAATCGCTGCTCAATGACCAGTCCAGGAAATTCTACGATGAACAGCGCCTGGCCGCTGAGGTCTTGCTCTTTGCAGACAAATGTGCAATTGATGAGGAGCTGGTTCGTCTGGACAGCCATTTGCACCAACTGGCCTCGATCCTGCTCGAAGAAGGCGCCATCGGCAAAAAGCTCGATTTCCTGCTCCAGGAAATCAACCGGGAAATCAACACCATCGGTTCGAAAGCCAATGACCTGGAGCTGGTGCAGCAGGTGGTCGAGATGAAGAGCGAGCTGGAGAAAATCCGCGAACAGATCCAGAACATCGAGTAGGCCAGAGGAGATTTCATGGACCAGCCTGTTTTCGTCAAAATCGGGTTTTCCAACCTGGTGGCCCTGAGCCGGATCATTGCCGTGGTCAACCCGGACAGTTCCCCCGTCAAGCGCCTGATCCAGGATGCCCGCGATCGATCGGTCCTGATCGATGCCACATCGGGCCGCAAGACCCGCTCCGTTCTGGTCATGGACAGCGACCATCTAGTCTTGTCGGCCTTGACAGTCGAAGAAATTGAAAAAGCCATGCAGGAGGAAACCCATGAGTGAGATGCCCAGGCAGCGTGGTCTGCTGTTTTGCCTGTCCGGTCCATCCGGAGTCGGCAAAGGGACCGTCATTGATGAGGTCCGGAGGCGACGGCCGCAAGTGGCCCACTCCATATCCATCACGACCCGCCCGCCCCGGTCCGGAGAAATCGAAGGCATCCACTATTATTTCCGGACACCCGAACAATTCCATCAGCTTCTGGTCGAAGGAGAGATCCTCGAACATGACAACTATTGCGGCAATTACTACGGAACGCCGCGCTCCCCACTCGAAGCCATGCGCGATGAGGGGCGTGACGTCCTGATGGACATCACTGTGCCGGGCTCTCTGGCCGTGATGGAAAATTATTCAGATGTCGTCATGATGTTCCTGATGCCCCCGACACTGACCGAGCTACGCAGCCGCCTGACCAAGCGCGGGACCGAAGATGATTCAGTTGTCGAACAACGGCTGCTCAAAGGCCGGATCGAAATTAACAAAGCCAATCTCTTCAACTATGTGGTCATCAATGACGAACTGACCGCCACCGTCGACCGCATCCTGGCGATCATGGATGCCGAACACTGCCGCTACGAAAGGCTCAAAGGGGTCGAATCCTTTGTCCTCAGCCACTGACTCACAACGACTGGTTCACTTTAAAGGAGGAACTTACGATGCTCGTCAAACCACCCATGGAAGAATTGCTGAAAAAAGCTGAAAACCGCTACACCCTGGCCATCCTTGTGGCCAAACGCGCCCGCCAGCTGGTCGATGGTGCCCAGCCCCTGACCGACTCTGATTCACCGAACCTGGTCACCCTGGCTTGTGAAGAGATCGCAAATGACACAGTCCGGCTGGTTCGTGGCCATGTGACACCCTACATTCAGCTGCGTCCGGAAATCGAAGCTGCCCGCCTGGCAGCCCGCAATGCAGCACTCAATGCCAGCTCGGCTGAAGCGATCCGCGAGGAACTGGACCAGATTGTCGGCAGTACGGGAGAAGAGTTCGACGAAAGTGATGCTAAGATCATCGTCGATGAAATCGAAAAAAACATCGAAGCCCAAAATGAAGCAGAGACAACCGAGTCAGACACAACCGATGACTTGGTGGAAACGGAGGACTGAAGCATCGTGCTCGCGACAGAAAAATCCATGGACAAAATCGTTGCCCTGGCCAAGAACCGCGGATTTGTTTTCCCTGGTTCGGAGATCTATGGTGGCCTGGCCAATTCCTGGGACTACGGTCCGTTGGGTGTCCTCCTCAAAAACAATGTCAAAGCAGCCTGGTGGCAGAAATTCGTTCAGGAAAACCCCCATAATGTCGGAGTCGACTGCGCGATCCTGATGAATCCCCAGGCCTGGGTTGCTTCTGGTCATGTCGGCGGCTTTTCCGACCCCCTGATCGACTGCAAACAATGCAAGAGCCGTCACCGCGCCGACAAGCTGATCGAAGATTTCAATCATGCCAATGGCATTGACCTGGCTGTCGATGGCTGGAATGATGAGCAGCTGGTCACCTACATCCGGGAAAAAGAAGTTGCCTGCCCGGTTTGTGGCGCCAAAAATTTCACCGATGTCCGCAAGTTCAACTTGATGTTCAAGACCTTCCAGGGCGTTACCGAAGACACCAGCACCCAGCTTTATCTGCGTCCTGAAACCGCCCAAGGTATTTTTGTCAATTTCAAGAATGTCCAGCGCACCACTCGGCGCAAGATCCCGTTCGGCATCTGCCAGATCGGCAAATCGTTCCGGAACGAGATCACGCCGGGTAACTTCACGTTCCGCACGCGTGAATTCGAACAGATGGAACTGGAATTTTTCTGTGAACCTGGGACCGACCTCGAGTGGTTTGCTTATTGGCGCAATTTCTGCTACCAGTGGCTGGTTGATTTCGGCCTCAAACCGGATGAAATCCGCACCCGCGACCATGCCAAGGAAGAACTGGCTTTCTATTCCAAGGCCACGACCGACTTCGAATTCCAGTTCCCGTTCGGCTGGGGTGAGCTCTGGGGTGTTGCCGATCGGACCGATTACGATCTCAAGCAGCATATTGAGCACGCCCGTGAGGATCTCTCCTACTTTGACCCGGCGACCAACCAGAAATACATCCCCTATGTCATCGAGCCCTCGCTCGGTGCCGACCGGGTCGCCCTGGCCTTTCTTTGCTCAGCCTACGACGAAGAAGAAATCGCTCCCGGTGATGTTCGCACCGTTTTGCGTTTTTCCCCAGCCTTGGCTCCAGTCAAAGTTGCCATCCTGCCCCTGTCGGCCAAATTGTCTGAAGCCGCCGAACCGATCTACCACAAGCTCTCAAAGAAGTGGTTCTGCGAATTCGACGATCGTCAGTCGATCGGTAAACGCTACCGGCGCCAGGACGAAATCGGCACCCCCTACTGTGTCACGTTCGACTTTGATTCGCTTGAAGACCAGAGTGTCACGATTCGCGAACGAGACTCCATGCAGCAAGTCCGTGTCAAAATCGATCAGCTCGAAGCTTGGTTTTCTGATAAGTTCATCTGACCCGCTTAGTCTTCATCTTCAAGTTCACACATGAGGCCCGGCCTGGAAAGGATATTCCGATTCCAGGCCGGGTTTTTTATGGATTGGGAACGCAACGGATCTTGTACGATGACCTGTCCAGATCTTGCTGTCAGTATCGAAATGGCTGACAGACTTTGTTTTATCTGCCAAAAAAGTCAAGTTGATTGGTTGCAAGCTTTGGGAAAGTGCTATACTACTACCGCTATCGTGCTCCAAAACTTGCCGGCGCACTGCATCACGGCCTGCCAGCTGCAAATCCTGGCAGATGACAAGGAGGAATAGAGACCATGACCAAGTATGTCTATCAGTTCGCTGAAGGCAACGCCAAGATGAAAAACCTTCTCGGCGGCAAGGGCGCCAACCTGGCGGAAATGACCGGCCTGGGCCTGCCCGTTCCGCGCGGCTTCACGATCACAACCGAAGCCTGCACCCGTTATTATGACGACGGGGAGAAAATTGCCCAGGACATCGAAGATGAAATTTTCGCCACCCTGGCCAAGACCGAAGCCGAAATCGGCAAGACGTTCGGCGATCCGAAGGACCCATACCTGGTCTCCGTCCGCTCGGGTGCCCGGGCCTCGATGCCTGGCATGATGGACACCATTTTGAACCTTGGTCTCAATGACGAAGTCGTCGAAGGCCTGGCAGCCCTGACCGGCAACCCGCGCTTCGCCTATGACAGCTATCGCCGCTTCATCGCGATGTTCAGCGACGTCGTCATGGAGATCGAAAAAATCAAATTCGAACACGTGCTTGATGCCGTCAAAGAAGAAGTCGGTGCCAAGTTAGATACCGACCTCGATGCCGACGCGATGAAAGAAGTCGTCGCCCGCTTCAAGGCCCTCTATAAGGAACACAAGGGAGTTGGCTTCCCGCAGGATCCGCGCGAACAGCTGATCGAGTCCGTCAAGGCCGTCTTCCGCTCCTGGAACAATGACCGCGCGATCATCTACCGCCGCATGAACGACATCCCGGGCGACTGGGGCACTGCCGTCAACGTCCAGGAAATGGTCTATGGCAACATGGGCGAGACCTCGGGCACCGGCGTCGCCTTCACGAGAAACCCGGCCACGGGCGAGAAGAAGCTCTATGGCGAATTCCTGATGAATGCCCAGGGCGAGGACGTCGTCGCCGGCATCCGCACCCCGCAGACGATCGACCAGTTGAAGGAAGTCATGCCGGAAGTCTATGACCAGTTCGTAGCGATTGCTGAAAAACTCGAGCGCCACTACCGTGACATGCAGGACATGGAATTCACGATCGAGCGCGGCAAGCTGTTCATGCTCCAGACCCGCAACGGCAAGCGCACCGCCGCTGCCGCCCTCAAGGTGGCCGTCGACCTCGTCGCCGAAGGCATGATCGACAAAAAAGAAGCCCTCCTCAAGATCGATCCCAAACAGCTAGACGCCCTGCTGCATCCGACGTTCGAACCTGCTGCTCTCAAAGCTGGCAAAACAGTCGCCAAGGGCCTGCCGGCATCCCCCGGTGCCGCCAGCGGCCAGGTCTATTTCAATGCCGATGACGCCACCGCCGCCTCCGAGCGCGGTGAAAAGGTCATTCTGGTCCGCCTTGAGACCTCCCCGGAAGACATCCAGGGCATGAATGTCTCGCAGGGCATCCTGACCGGCCGTGGTGGCATGACCTCCCACGCCGCTGTTGTTGCCCGTGGCATGGGCAAATGCTGCGTCTCCGGATGTTCCGAATTGTCGATCCGCGAGAGTGAGAAATATTTCCTGGTCGCCGATGGGACCCGCTTCAACGAAGGCGACTGGATCTCCCTCGATGGTTCCACCGGTGCCGTTTATGCCGGTGCGATCAAGACCGAGGAAGCCAGCCTCTCCGGTGATTTTGCCACGATCATGGAATGGGCGGACGAAGTCCGCACCCTCAAGGTCCGCACCAATGCCGACACTGTCAAGGATTCCCAAGTTGCGGTCTCCCTCGGTGCCGAAGGCATCGGCCTGTGCCGGACCGAGCACATGTTCTTCGAACCGGACCGCATTTTCGCCTTCCGCCAGATGATCGTTGCCAAGACCGAAGATGCCCGTCGCACGGCGCTCGAGAAGATCCTGCCGATGCAGCGTGAAGATTTCGCCGGCATTTTCAAGACCATGAAGGGCAAACCGGTCACCATCCGCCTCCTCGATCCGCCGCTGCACGAATTCCTGCCCCACGAGGCAGATGAAATCGCCGAACTGGCCCAGGCCCTCGGCATCAGCAGTGAACAGCTCACCAACATCATCAACGACCTGCACGAGCTCAACCCGATGATGGGCCACCGCGGCTGCCGCCTGGCCGTCACCTATCCGGAAATCGCCGAGATCCAGACCCGGGCGATCATCGAAGCGGCCATCGCGGTCAATAAAGAAGGCCTCAACATTACGCCGGAGATCATGATCCCGCTCGTCTGTGACGTCAAGGAATTGAAATTCGTCAAGAACATCATCGTCCGCACCGCAGACCTGGTCATCGCCGAGTCCGGAGTCGACCTCAAGTACCAGGTCGGCACCATGATCGAGATCCCGCGCGCCGCGCTGACCGCGGACGAAATCGCCACCGAAGCCGAGTTTTTCAGCTTTGGCACCAACGACCTGACCCAGATGACCTACGGCCTGTCCCGTGATGATGCAGGCAAGATCCTCGACGCTTACTACCGGGTCAAGATCTTCGAAAGCGATCCGACCGCCCGCCTCGACATCAATGGTGTTGGTAAGCTGATGAAGATCGCCAGCGACTATGGCCGTGCCACCCGCCCGAACATCAAGCTCGGCATCTGCGGTGAGCATGGTGGTGATCCGGCCTCGATCGCTTTCTGCCATTCGCTCGGATTCTCGTATGTCTCCTGCTCACCGTTCCGCGTGCCGATCGCCCGCCTCGCTGCTGCCCAGGCAGCCATCGCCGGCGGCGACACCCTCGGCCAGAAGTAACGTCCGCCTTTCCTGACATGAAACATGAAAAAGGGAGCCACTCCAGTGGAGAGGCTCCCTTTTCGTTGGTGCTGTGTGCGGTGATCAAACGTGATACAGTTTGCGGAAATCTCCGGGGGTGACTTTCTCAAAACGTTTGAAGATCGAACAGAAATAGCTGACATCGTCGAAACCACAGTCATTGGCGACCGCCTTGACAGATTTGTCTGGAACGCTGATCAGGTCAGCTTTGCTAGCCTGGATCCGGATCTGGTTGATGTACTCGAAAATTCTAAGCCCCATCAGTTTCCGGAAAACCGTGCACAGATGCTGGGGTGTGACACCCATGACCTGGGACAAGACATCCAAGGTGATCGATTCACGGAAATGCTCAGTGATGTAGTCGAGGACAGGCTTCAAACGCTGTTCCCGGTTCCCGCGACCCGAGCCGGTGTCGGTCCGGATCTGCTGGAGGATTTGCAAGACACAAGAGTAAGCCTCCATGGAATAACGATCATAGGCAGAACGGGAATAGTCCGGCCCTTGTTCCAAGATAGCTATAAAATAATCGTGCATGGCTGCATCATCGGCCAAATGGAAGACCGTCGGCTGGCTGAGTTCCGGGTTTGTCTGCATCAGGCAGTCCAGCCCGCTGCCAGACAAAGCCAGCCAATCCACCGTCCAACCTTCCGGGTTGGCTGTCAGTTCGTATGTCTGGCCAGGATTGATCCAGAGGCCCTGACCCTGGGAAACAGTTGTCCGTTGCCCAGCCGCAAAGAGCTGTCCAGAACCTTTGCGTGTCAGCAACCATAAACACCCTGGTTTAGCTTCCTGGCGAACCGTTTTATGCATGATGTAATCCGTTGCCAGTCCATCCAGGATATAAGGACGCTCACTTTCATTTCCGGTCAACAAGTTTAATGGAAAAAGGATCGAAGTCATCGTTCTTACCCCTTCTTACAAGAGTCATCTATAGATCTATCATCTGGGTGTCAGCTTAATTTGTCAACAGAGTCAAAGCAATTATCAGCTAAAATAGCAGCTGAAATGCATATAAAGATCAATAAATATATTTGAAAATGACAAACCCAGTCGAAAATTATTCATATAGTGTCTTAATAGGATTTCCGTGTTTTCCTGGTGCAGCGGGGCGATTTCGGGCAGCTGCAAAAAGTTTTGGAAACTTTGAAAAAAGAGTGTTGACAACCCAAAAGACGGGTGGTACTATAGCAAAGCGCCTTGAGCGAAACGCGGCGCACGGACCTTGAAAATTGAACAATGCAGACAGACAAAGACGAGCCTTTATCAATTCTTAGGAATTGAGTTTAAGAGTAATCAAAGAGCCAAATGGCTCTCAGATAAAAATTTATTTGAGAGTTTG